>JAGWAH010000142.1:0-2832 GCA_021296515.1 Acidobacteriota bacterium
GGTCAGAAATCGACGTGCATCGACAGGCGCACCGTCCGGCCGCGCAGGAACCCGGTCGGTTCGCCGAACAGCGGCGACGACAGCACGCCGCTGTAGCCGCGCACGTTCGTGACGTTGAACACGTTGTAGAAGCGTGCCTGGAAGCGGATCAGCCGCTCCGCGCCCCGGGCGCCGCCCGCCTGGGCGAGATCCGTGGTCCGCGGCCGGAACTCCTTCGTGAACGTCATGTCCAGATTGATGCGCGCCGGGCCGGTCTCGGTGTTGCGGGCGACGCCGGGAGGCCGGTCGCGGGTCGACTGATCGCCGTTCAGGTCGCGCCCGCTGCGGATGCTGTACGGACGGCCCGAGCTGGCGCGCAGATTGAAGTTGAAGGCCGTCCCCTCGTAGGTGGCGCGGGCGAGGGCCCGCAGGAACGGTTGCCTCAGCCCCGCATCGCGCGGGAGCCGGACACGGAACTGCGACTGCACCCAGTGCCCCCGGCGGGCGAGCCCCCAGGCCGGCAGGTACGGATTGTTGAAGTCGTCGTCGTCCTCGCCGGCGCGGTAGCTGTAGTTCAGGCTCCCCGACAGGCCGATCCCCGCCACCTGCAGGCTCCGGCGCCGCTCGAGCCGGACCCGCAGGCGCCGGCCCACCGACCTGCCCGTCGACTCGATCTGGTAGATGTTGCCGACGTTGGGGTAGAACGGCCGCATTCGATCCACCGTCTCCTGCCGGACGTCGCGCGGCAGCATCAGGATCTCCGGCGGCAGGGGCGTGCCCGGAAACGGTGCGTTGACGTTGCGGATGCGCTGCTGGCGGTACCCGTGGCTCAGGCGGTAGGACACCGACAGGCGCAGTCCGCCGGCCAGTTGCTGCGTCAGGTTGAGCTGCGGATCGACGCTGTAGGGGGACCGGTAGGCGGGGTCGAGGCGGTACAGGGACGTGCGCCGCTCGTCGATGACGGCCCGCCCCCCCAGGAACGGATCCGGGAACGACGGCGACGAGATGGAGAGCTGCTTCTGATACGTCGACCCGTCGTTGCGGATTAGCCGCACGTGATCCCGGAAGTCCCGGAACCGCACCCGCGCCCCGGCGCTGACGATGGTGTCGTCGAAGAGCCGGTACTGGAGATTGACGGTCGGGTCGAAGCGCAGATAGTCGACCGAGTAGTTGGTCGCCTCGTAGCGCAACCCCAGCCGCAGGCTCGCCCGCTCGCCGAACTCCCGGTCGGCCTGGAAGTAGCTCTCGACGCCCAGTTCGGTGATGTCCAGCTCGCCGTTGCCCGACGTCAGCGTGAAGGTGGTCGGCAGTCCGGTGATCGCGACCATCTCGCCGCGGCCGTTCCGATAGGTCGGGGCGACGCCGCGCCCGAGCGCCTCGGCGACGATGCGCCGCGTGGGATCGCAGTTGACGCCGGCGAAGCCGGTCGCGCCGCAGTAGTCGTGCAGGCTGGCGAAGTCGAACGTGCCGTTGTAGTTGTCTTCCGACAGGCTGTAGTTGCGGTCGTAGCGCGCCTCGAAACCGGCCTGGAAGCTCCAGCCCCTGCGCTGCCAGCGGAGCCGGTCCTCCACCTGCAGGCGGGTCGCCTGGTCCAGATTCCGCCGGGTCCCCCCGCCGCGGTTGAAGGCGTCGGCGACATCGATGGCCACCCCATCGGACACCGGGGTCGCGCTCGATCCTCGTCGTCTCATGCGGACCCGCAGGTCGTTGACGAACGCTTCTCCCAGCCTGCGCTCGCTGACCTGGAACGACCAGTCGCGCCGCGTGTCGTTCGTGCCCCGTTCGGCCAGGGTGAAGCCGCCCACGCCGCTGTTCTCGGTGCGGCGGGTCTCGTAGTCGAACCGGACCCCCATGCTGCGGTTGGCGGCGACCTCGATGTCGGCATCGAGCTCCAGCTCGTGCTCGCGCCGCGGGCGGACGACGCCGTCGAACACGTTGCCGGCCGGCGTTATCGCCCGCAATGAGTCGGCCGCGCGCTGCTGGCGATCGGTCGACGCTTCGATGTCCACGGCCAGGCGGCCGGGGAGGACCGGTCCGCGCAGGTCGAGGTCGACGTTGCGCGTCTGTCGCGCCGGCTTCGTCCGCTCGCCCGGCGTCGTCGCGTCGAGCGCCTCGTCGGAGAAGTCGAAGCTCGCCGATCGCCGCCAGCGGCCCATCCCCGGGCGCGTGATGATCTCGATGCGCGGCCCCTCGCCGCCGCCGTCCGCCCGGAGCGGCGTGGGATCGATGATGATCTGCGCGATCTCCTCCGGCCGCGGCAACCGGCCCTCGTCGAAGCCGTCGATGATGAAGCCGGCTACGTCGTCCTCGAAATCGTCGCTGGAGTCCGCGCCGGCCAGCAGCATCAGGTAGAGCGCCAGGTCCTCCTCGTCGGCCGGCAGCCCCAGCAGGTCGTCCCCGGAGAGCGTCGTGGCCGTCAGGGTCGACAGCGCGTCCACGGCGAACTCCCCCACCCTGTCGACGACGTCGACGCTCTCCTCCAGCGCCTCGAGGGCCAGGGTCACGGCCAGCGGCTCCAGGCCGGGGGCGGCATCGACCAGACGATCCACGGTCTGAAACGCCGGCGCCGACACCCGTACGCGATACGTGCCGGCGGGCACCTCCACGCTGAAGCGGCCGTTGCGATCCGTCGCGGTCTCCCGCACGGGCTCCGCGGACCCGTCGGCGAACACGCGCACGGTGGCGGCCCACATGACGCCGCCGGTCGCGTCGGAAACGGTGCCGGATATGCGGGCAGCCGGCTCCCTGGGCCCCAGCGCAGTCTGCAGGGCAGCCGCAGGCTGGACGCCTGCGAGCAGAAGTAGTGCGAGCAGGAGCTTCGCAGCAGCGAAACTCCCAGCGCGGCCGAAGGGT
>JAGWAH010000142.1:2951-5576 GCA_021296515.1 Acidobacteriota bacterium
GTTCCAGATGTCCGGCTCGCTGAGACGGCCGCGGAAGGCGTCCATCGCGAAGTCCGGTCCGATGCCGTCGCGGATTGTCGCGAAGATCTCGCCGTCGCTGCCGCCGTGCCGCCACGTCGTGTCGGCCAAGTTCGACGGTCGCGCACCGTAGGCGGCGGCGGCGGCCGCCAGCCGGCCGTCCCCGCGTCCGGTCGGGCCATGGCACGTCGCGCAGTGCGTGCGGTAGCGCGCGGCGCCGGCGGCCACCGAGGCCGGTGTCGCGGCTATCGGATTCGCCAGACCCTGCGCTTCGGGATGTTCATGCGGCCGGGCCGGGTGCGCGACGTCCACTCCGGCGTCATCCGGCGCGTCCGATTCCGACAGCGAACGGAGGAGCGCCGCGGTGTCCTCGCGCACGAAACGGTCGCCGCCGATACCGTCGGCGTAGAAGGCCAGCGCCAGCGGCGTCTCGCCGCGCCGGTTCTGCGCGTTCGAGTCGGCGCCGCGTGACGTCAACAGCTCGATGACGCGGTTCATGCCGTGCGAGGCCGCGGCGTGCAGGGCGGTGTCGCCGGCATCGTTGGCCGCGTCGACGTCCGCGCCCAGCTCCAGCACCGCTGCGACCGCCTCGCGGGCCAGGCGCTGCTCGGCGGCCGGGATCGTCGAGCCGAGCGCGGCCGACTCGACCGGGTTGTAGGAGGAGAAGTCGCGCCGGTCCCGGATGAACGCGCTGCCGCCGCCCCGGTTGTAGCCCTGGCCCGCCGCCGCCATCAGCGGCGTGGTGCCGTCCCGGCTCGGCTGCCGCGGATCCGCGCCGGCGGCCGCGAGCACCCGCAGCATCTCGATCTCCAGGAACCGGGCGGCGAGCCAGAAGGGTGTGGCGCCGACCCACCGATCCATGAAGGCGAAGTCGTGGCTCCAGCGCCGCACCGGCGTGCCTCTGGTCAACCGCGCGTTCGGATCGGCCCCGTGCGCGAGGAGCGCGCGCGCCAGCGGCAGCCCGGCCCCCGCATCGTCGTTCGCGACGCCGCGGTCGCGCAGCACGCCCCGCAGCACCGCCGCGTGCAGCGCCGTGTAGCCGAGCGGCGCCGCGTTCGGGTCCGCCCCCTCGGCGAGCAGGAAAGCGGCCAGCGACCCGTGACCGCTGTGGGCCGCGATGTTGAGGGCGGTATTGCCGTCGGCGGCGGTGTCGTGCACGTCCGCGCCGGCGGCGATCAGCAGGCGGGCCGACTCCAGGTCGCCCGAGCGCGCCGCGAACAGCAGCGGGGTGGTGCCGCCCTCGGCGACCTCCTCGAGGGCGATGCCGCGCGACGCCGAGCCGGCCGAGCGGCTGCCGCCCATGTTGTAGACCCGCCGCCGGGTGCCGGTGCGGGCGTGAACGTCCGCCCCGTGCTCGAGGAGCACCCGGGTGATCGCCGGCTGCCGGTTCGCGACCGCCCACATCAAGGCCGACTGACCGCGCGTCGTCTCGGTGGCGTTCACGTGCGCCCCGGCATCCAGCAGGGCGTTCACCGCCCCCAGGCTCCCCGCGCGCGCCGCCGCCATCAGGGCCGTCTCACCGCTGGCGAGCGCCCGGTTCGGATCCGCGCCGGCCGCCAGGAGACGCTCGACCAGCGCGCCGTGTCCGCGGGCGCATGCCATCAGGAGCGGGGTGACGCCGAGATCGTTCGCCGCGTCGACGTCGGCGCCGGCGCCGATGAGCAGGTCCGCAATCTCCACGTTCTCCCGGTGGACCGCCCAGTGAAGGGCGGTGGCGCCGTCCGGCTGCCGCACGTTCGCGTCGACCGTTGCCGCGAGCAGGGCCCGCACGGCGGCAACGTCCACGGCTCGCACGGCCGGGATCAGGCGTGACGCAACGGATGCGGGCTCCGACTGACCCTGGACGGCGGCCGGCGCCGCAACCAGAAGTGCTGCAAGCAGCAGCGCGCGTCTCGCCATGGCGCTAGAGGTCCAGCCGCCCCGTGCTGTCGTGGAGACTGTCGAGCCGCATGCCCAGCTTCTCCGCCACCGTCAGGTGCAGGTTGGCGAGCGGCGTGCCGCCGGCGACGGATCGGCCGCCGCCGGTACCGCCGTCGTAGCGCAGGTGCCGGCCGCCGTTCAACCGGCCCCCGCCGCCGCCCGCCACCACCAGCGGCAGGTTCCACGGCTGGTGATCGCCCTCGGACATGCCCGCCCCGTAGTAGAGGACGACGTGATCCAGCAGCGAGCCGTCGCCGTCCGGGGTCGCGGCCAGCCGGCCGAGGTAGTAGGCGAACTGCTCGGCGTGGTGCGTGTTGATGCGGATCAACTGCTCGCGGCTGATCGAGCTGTCCTCGTGCGACAGCGGATGCCGATCTCCGGATAGGTGCGGCTGCTGAACTCGCGGCCCACCATGAACGTGATGACGCGCGTCAGGTCGCTCTGATACGCGAGCACCTGCAGATCGAACATCAGCCGCGCGTGGTCCGCGAAGCTCGCGGGCACGCCGGCCGGCTGGTCGAACGCCGGAAGCTCCCGCGCCGCCTGCGCCTCCATGCGCTGGATCCGCCGCTCGATGTCCCGCACGGCGTCGAGATACTCCGCCAGCTTGGCCGCGTCCCCCGGACCGAGATCGCGGGCGAGGTCGGCCGCCTTCTCGCCGACCGAGTCGAGCAGGCTGCGGTTCTG
>JAGWAH010000142.1:5582-11630 GCA_021296515.1 Acidobacteriota bacterium
GCCGGGTCCGTGCTGCCGCCGTCGCCGAACATCCGCTCGAAGACCGCGCGCGGGTTGTGCTCCATGGGAAGCGGGGTCCGCGGGCCGCGCCACGTGATGGTGTGGCTGTACGTGCAACTGTAGCCGCCGTCGCAGGTGCCCGCCCCCTTGTCGCCGGACTCCAGCGACAGCTCCAGGGATCCGAGCGCGGTGTCCTGCCCGATCTCCCGGGCGAGGAGCTGGTCGAGCGAGACGTCAGCCAGAAAGTCGTTGCCCTCCTGCCCGAAGGGCCGCGGAATGGCGCCGGTGAGGTACTTGGTCGCGCAGCGGCCGTGGACCGCCCCGCTGCGCGCGGTCCGCCCGTTGACGTTCTGGGTCAGTCCCGTCAGCACGAGCAGGCGATCCCGGAACGGCTCGAGCGGCTCGAGGATCGGAGAGAACTCGAACCCGGCGCCGGTCGCGGCCGGCGTCCATTCGTCGATCACCACCCCGT
This sequence comes from Acidobacteriota bacterium, assembly GCA_021296515.1. Lineage (GTDB taxonomy): Bacteria > Acidobacteriota > Vicinamibacteria > Vicinamibacterales > UBA8438 > WTFV01. The sequence continues at coordinate 6,055 of JAGWAH010000142.1, forward strand.
TCGGCACGTAGACGACGCCGAACCGGCGCACCGGCCGGGCCGGGGAACGGCTGAGCGCGGTCAGCGCCGGCGCCATCCCGTCGAGCAGCGGCAGCGCCACCGCCGCGCCGAGGCCACGCAGCACCGTCCGGCGGGGAACGACCTTCCTGGTGATGATCATGACTCCGACCTCCGCATCCGGAACGGCGTGCTCTCGACGATGCCCAGAATCAGGGACGACCAGCGATAGTCGTCCTCCGCCGCAGCGCCGGCGATGGCCCGGACCACCGGGCGGTCGTAGTGCTCGATTCCGCGGCCGAGAGCGTAGGTGAGCAGCTTCTCGGCGACCGTCTCCACGAACTGCTCCGAGCGGTCCAGCAGCACCCTCCTGAGCCCGGCGGGACCGTCGAACGACGTCGTCCCGTCCGCGAGGACCGCCGAGGCGTCGACCGGCAGGCCGGCGTCGCGGGTGCGCCAGGCGCCGACCGCATCGAAGTTCTCGAGCGCGAAGCCGAGCGGGTCCATCGGCGCGTGGCAAACCGCGCAGGCCGCGTTGCGCCGGTGCCGCGCCAGGCGCTCGCGCACGGTGCGGGGCTCGCCCGCCTCCCCGCGCGCCGGCAGCGGCGGGATGTCGGGGGGCGGCGGGGCGGGCGGCGTGCCGAGGATGTTCTCCAGGAGCCACTTCGCCCGCAGCACCGGGGAGGTGCGGTTGCCGTACGACGTGGCGGCAAGGATGCTGCCGTGGCCGAGCAGGCCGCCGCGCGGGCCGTCCGGCAGCTTCACCCGCCGGTAGTGGCTTCCCGTGACGCCCGGAATCCCGTAGTGGCGGGCAAGCCGCTCGTTGAGGAACGAGTGGTCCGCGCGCAGCAGGTCGACGACGCTCCGGTCCTCGCGCAGGTGGCTCTCCACGAACCGCTCGGTCTCCTGCCGCAAGGCCTCGCGGAGGTTCTCGTCGAAGTCGGGAAACAGGTTCGGATCGGGAGCGATGCCCTCGACGCTGCGCAGCGACAGCCATTGGCCGGCGAAGTTGTCGACGAGCGCGCGCGACCGCGCGTCGGCGAGCATGCGCCGCACCTGGCGTTCGCGTTCCACCGGATCGGACAGGCGGCCCCCGATAGCGGCGTCCAGAAGGTCGTCGTCCGGAATGCTGCTCCAGAGGAAGAACGACAGCCGCGAGGCGAGCTCGAGGTCCGACAGCCGGTACGGCGTGCCGGGAGGGGCGTCTGCCGGATCCCGCTCGATGCGGAACAGGAACTCCGGATCGATGAGGAGGCGTTCGAGCGCCATGCGGATGCCGGCCTCGAAGCCGTCCGTCTCCCGGCCCGCGCGGTAGAACCCGAGCAGGGGCGCGAGATCCGCATCGTCGACCGGGCGGCGCCAGGCCCGGCGGGCCAGGGTGGCCAGGATCTCCCGGGCGCAGTCTTCATCCCCGGCGCGACGGCCGGGGCGGCAGACGAAGATGCGGGCGCGACTAGCCGTCTGTCCGGGTCCGCTTGCGGCGTACGGCCCGTCGATGGCGACGCTCTCCACGCCCGGCCCTTCCGGCCGTCTCGGTGACGGTGGCGCCGTACTCGCGCAGCGGCGGCTGCAGCACGCCCTCCTGCTCCCACGACTTGGCGACGAACGACACGCCGACCACCCGCGTGCCGGCGCGCACCGGAACCCGCACGACAAGATCCGCGTCGGCCCCGGTCCGGTAGTCGTCCCAGTCCTGGCTCGGATACTCCGCCTCGCCGGCCGCCACGAAGGTCCCGGAGAAGGTGACCGGCGCCGGCTTTCCCGGGGCCGTGCCGCCGACCGTGAACCGCGCGACGCGCCGGCCGTCGATCCGCAGGTCGAGGTCGTGCGCCTCGTCGAGGTTCACGATGTACTCGTAGACGCTGCGCTTCAGCCGAATCGCAACGAGGTACTCGCCGTCAAGCGGGAAACGATGGCGGACGGCGAGGCCGGCGCGCGACCCGAACGGCAGGTCCTCGCTCATCCGATCGTTCTGCTCCATCGTGATCGGCACCGCGTAGACCTGCGACGTGAAGCCCGGGCCGATCGCGGGGTCGCCGACCGCGAGTCGGCTGATGCGCCGCGCCGCCGACAGGTAGCGCTCCATCAGCACCGGCGAGAGGGCCAGCGTGCCCGCCAGGTTGTCGAAGCCGTGGCCGGTGTCGTCGGCCGGCAGCAGGGCGGCGGCGTCGACCTCGAGGGCCAGGAGATCGCGGACCGCGTTCGCGTACTCGGCGCGGTTCAGGCGGTGCGTCGGCACGCGGCCCGGCTCCAGCCGCGCAGCGGCGGCGCGGTCCAGCTCCGCCTCGAGCCATGCCCGGAGGCCGTCGTAGGTCTGGCGGTCCGGGCGCGGCCGGCCGGCCGGGGGCATCATGCCGCCGCGCAGCTTCAGGACGACGCGCTCCCAGATCGCCGGCGCATCGCCGACGCGAGAGAGGTCGAGCGCGTCCAGCGCCAGACCGCCGGTCCGCAGCCGCTGGTTGTGGCAGGTGACGCAGTAGCGATCGAGCAGCGCGCGTTGGGACTCCGCCCCGGAAGCGGGTTGCCGCCCCGGCGCGCCGCCGGACCCGCGTGCGGCCTCCGCGCCCGTTGCGGCCGCGTGGACGCAGAGGGACCCGGTCCCGGCCAGCACCAGGGCCAGCAGGAACAGTGCGGCTGCGCGCGCCATGGCCGCCATCTTACACCCGCGTCCGGGCCTTCCAGACAGGATCGGGAACGACGTCGCCCGCTCTGGCCAGCGCCCCGGAGGACCCGGCGACGGAGCTCGACGACACACCGGCACGGCGATCGCATCCCGTGCCGGCTGACCATAGAATGACATCGACATGCGCACCCCCAGCTTTCGTGCCGGACCCGCCGCACTGGCCGTCGTCGTGCTTGCGACCTCGCTCGCCGCGCAGAACCGTGGTGCGCAGCCCGTCCCCAAGGTGGCCCCCAGCGGCCGGGTGACGACGAGCGTGACCTTCGACGGCCGCGTGCTGCGCGACGGCGGGTGGTTCACCTACACCCCGTCCCACTCGGGTCCATCCCGCATCACCATCGACTACGGCCAGCCCCACGCGCGGGACCGGGAGATATTCGGCGGCCTCGTCCCCTACGGCGAGGTCTGGCGTCTGGGTGCGAACTGGGCCACGCGCCTGACCCTCGACTTCGACGCCCGCTTCGGCGAGCTCGACGTGCCGCGCGGGGAGTACACGCTGTTCATGCTCCCGCGCGAGCACGACGGCGAGCTGATCGTCAGCCGCCAGACCCGGCAGTGGGGCACGGACTACGACCCTTCCTTCGACTTCGGCAGGACGCCCGTCGATCGCCGGCCGCTGGCGGAGACGGTCCGCAGCCTGGCAGTCACGCTGGAACCCGACGTGCCGGCGGAAGAGGGGACCGTACCCTCCGGGATGCTGCGCATCAACTGGGGTGAAGCGGAGTACTTCACCGGGTGGCGGATGCTCTGGCCGTAGGCTGCTCCAGGAGCCCGTGGTGAAACGCCGCGTGGCACCGAGAGCGGCGAGGCGCCCGCGTGGCAAGGCGCGACGGGGAAGCTTGAGCGTCGAGTCGAAGTGCACCTGTAGTCCGTGCCGTGGAATGGCGTAGACTCCAGGTCAGGCCGGTTGGGCGGCAATCGGATCCGCGGGCGACGATTGTCGGGCTACGCCGGCCCTCACCGCCACGCGGCCCAAGAGAGGGAGGTCCCATGCGTATCGAGGTGACGGCTCGGCGTCGAACCGGCGTGGCATCGGCGACGATCGCGGCGTTCCTGCTCGCCGGCGCCGGCACGTTTCCCGGCAGTCTCGCGCTCGCCCAGGACACCAGCGCCACCGGCGTGATCGCCGGCAGCGTGACCGCCGACCACGGCGAGGTGCGCGCCCTGCGCGTCAAGGCGCACGACACCGTCCACCGCATCGCCTACACCGTCTACACGCAGGGCGGGCGCTACCGCATCTTCAACCTGCCGCCGAGCACCTACGACGTCCGCGTCGTCGAGGAGGCGTTCGAGTCGCCGACCGCGACGGTCGAGGTGGGCGCGGGCGCGACGACCACCGTCGACATCGCCTTGACGGCGCTCGGCACCGGACCCGAGCAGGGCGCCGCGGCGCGCGGGGCGTCGGCCCAGCGCAACTACGGCGGCGGCGCGGCGGACGACCGCGCGGCGGAGATCGTCGACTTCGACACGCTGTATCCGCCCCACCCCGCCCGCGACGTCATGCTGCGCTCCTGCTTTGGCTGCCACGGCCCGGCCGGTTTCCACCGCCGCGGGCCGCGCAACGAGCGCGGCTGGCGCCGGGCGGTCGACCGGATGTTCGACATCGACGGCCGTGTCGCCAACATGTCGCCGGGCGTGCCGCAGATAACGCACGACCTGGTGTCGGTCGAGGAGAAGGAACTGATCATCGAGTACCTGACCTCCCTGTTCGGACCGGGCTCGACGCCGCGCGACCTCGAGCTCGACCCGCTCGTCCGCGACGAGGAGGCGCTGTCCGAGGCGATCTACATCGAGTACGAGCTGAAGCGCGGCCCCCAACGCCTGCTCTCGAACGGCGCGCCGCCGCGCGGCAGCATCCACAGCGTCTTCGCGAGCCGCGCCGAGCCGGGCGTCATCTGGGTGTCGGGCAACGGCTCGAACTCGATCATCCGCATGGACAGCCGGGACCCCGATTTCGAGACGCGGACCGACGAGCTGTGGATCGAGAACCCGGAGAACATCAACGTCACGCCGCACGGCATCGTCGAGTACCGCGGCCGCGTCTACTGGGTCGAGCTAACCGGCGACCACTTCGGCGAGCTGGAGCCGGCCACCGGCGAGATGAAGCGCTACCCGCTGCCGACCAAGGGCGCCGGGCCGCACAGCGTGTGGGTCGATTCCCGCGGGAGCTTCTGGTACACCTACTTCGCCTCGGCCGGCCGCATCGGCCGCTTCGACCTCGCGGCGGAGGACTTCACCGAGTGGGAGCCCCTGTCCGGGTTCAGCGGCTACGGCATCGTCGTCGACCGGCAGGACCGGGTCTGGGCCGTCGGCCTGCACACGCCGGCCATCTTCATGTACAACCAGGAGACGGCCGCGTGGCGGTCGTACCCGCTGGCCAACCCGGCGCGGCGGCCCGCCATCGACTCGGACGGCAAGATCTGGGCGGCGCACTACTTCGGCAACGCCATCTCGAAGATCGACCCGGTGACGTCGGCGGTCACCGAGTACGTGCTGCCGCTCAAGGACGGCAACCCCTACGACGTCTGGCCGGACGACGACGACAACCACAACTCGCTGGTCCGCTTCGACCAGCAGACGAGCGAGTTCACCTATTTCCCGTTCCCGGAGTTGCGGGCGCACACGCCGAAGCTCGACCGCGACGCGGAGGGCACGCTCTGGTTCACGCTGCGCGGGCCGTCCGGACCGGGCGTGGCGGCGCTGAAGCCGCACGGGAACGTGCCGGCGGAGGCGAACGCCGGCCAGTAATCCGCCGGTCCATGGCTGGAAATCGTCCACTGCATGGTTGATTTCCAGCCATGCGGTGGATAATATACCAGCCGCATGCACGGCCGACATGCGACTGCCGCCCTGCTGGATGCACTGCGCGACACGCCCGTCGTCTACCTCCAGGGTGCGC
>JAGWAH010000142.1:11829-12544 GCA_021296515.1 Acidobacteriota bacterium
CGGGCAGTTCCTGCTGACCGGCTCGGCGAGCATAATGTCCGTCCCAATCCTCTCCGACTCGCTGGCCGGACGCATGGAGCTGCACACGCTCTGGCCGTTCTCGCAGGGCGAGCTCGCGGGCGTTCGCGAGACGTTCGTCGACCGGCTCTTCGCCGAGAAGTCGGTAACGCCCCCTGCGGCCCCGGACACCGGGGAATCCCTGGTCGACCTGTTGTGCGCGGGCGGCTATCCCGAGATCCGGACCCGCAGAAGCCACGCCCGCCGGCAGGCGTGGTTCGACTCCTACGTCGACGCCATCCTGCAGCGCGACGTCCGCGATGTTGTCCGAAATCCCGCGGCTGCTCGCCCTGCTCGCGTCACGCGCCGGCGAGCTGCTCAACGCCGCCGACCTGGCCCGGACGCTCGGAATCCCGCAGACGACGCTCAAGCGCTACCTGACGCTGATGGAAATGACGTTCCTGGTCAGGTTCCTGCCGGCGTGGTTCTCCAATCTCGGGAAGCGTCTTGCGAAGGCCCCCAAGCTGCTTCTCGTCGACACAGGACTGCTGACCCACCTGATCGAGGCCGATGCAGACCGCCTCCGGCGCGACCGCACGCTGCTCGGACACGTGCTGGAGAACTTCGTGGCGATGGAGTTGATCAAGCAGCTCGGTTGGTCGCAACGGCGGTGCCGGCCGTTCCATTTCCGCACCGAGAGCGGCGCCGAGGTCGACCT
>JAGWAH010000023.1:0-7453 GCA_021296515.1 Acidobacteriota bacterium
GGAGCCGGCGAGCGGACTCGAACCGCTGACCTGCTGATTACGAATCAGCTGCTCTACCAACTGAGCTACGCCGGCTTCCCCTGCGCGAAGAGGAGGGTCTGAGCGCAGCAACGCTGCTGCGCCGCAACCGAAAATGTTAGCACATGGCTTCGCCGCGCCGGCCGCGGATCGCTGCTCGAAGCTATGGCCGCCTCAGCCAGTTGCCGCGTGCCGCTCGAAGAGGACCCGCCCCTCGTCCGACAACAGCACCCACAGCCCGTAGACGCCCAGGGCCGTTCCGAAGGGGAAGTTGAGCAGGTGCAGCAGCGACAGGACGACGGTCAGCATGCGCGCCCACGGTCGGTAGGTCATCAGGCCGAAGCCGGCGGCGATGCCCGGCAGCGACAGGGTCAACACGATCATCGTCAGCACGGTGCCGACGATGCCCACTATCGGGACGGCAATCCAGGCGTCCGGATCCGACGCGGCGCCGAGGCCGATCAGGCCGGCTGCGCCGCCGAAGATGAGCAGGATCGCGAGCGCGGCGACCAGGCCGATGGCGCCGAACGCGATGTGGAAGGCGCCGAGGATCGTCACATGTCGTTCCATGGATGGCTCCACCGTGAGCGTCGTTGCCAGCGCGAGATCGCTTCGTTGCGTTCCGCGGCGCTGGCTCCTAGCGCCGCCGAACCCGTCGCAGGGCTCCGTGTTCGGCCCCAGCCCGAGCCGACCTAGGAGCCAGCGCCGGGCGTCGCCGTGGCGGCCGTCTTTCCGTCGAGCCCCGGGGCACGCGGCGTGGGCCGCGGCGGGGTCGCCACCAGGCCGTCTTTCCGTCGAGCCCCGGGGCACGCGGCGTGGGCCGCGGCGGGGTCGCCACCATGCGCATGCCGGAGCCGAACCGCCAGCAGCCCGACGGGCAGATCGTGATCCGGGGCGCCCGCACGCACAACCTGAAGAACATCGACGTGACGCTCCCGCAGGAGCGGCTGATCATCGTCACCGGCGTGAGCGGCTCGGGGAAGTCGTCGCTGGCCTTCGACACGGTCTACGCGGAGGGGCAGCGGCGCTACGTGGAGTCGCTGTCGGCCTACGCCCGGCAGTTCCTCGAGCGGATGGAGAAGCCGGACGTCGACCGCATCGAGGGCATCTGTCCGGCCATCGCCATCCGCCAGAAGAACAGCGTTCGGAACCCGCGCTCGACGGTCGGGACCACCACGGAGATCTACGACTACCTGCGGCTGCTCTTTGCGCGGGTCGGCCGGACGATCTGCCGCGGCTGCGGCGTGGAGGTGACGCGCGAGACGCCGGAGGCGGTGGCCGGCCGGCTCGCCGCGCTGCCGGAGGGGACGCGGCTGCTGATCGGCTTCGTCCACGCGGTGGACGGGGCGGGCGGGGCCGGCGCGGAGGGCAACGGCGCGTCCGTGGCCGCCGGCCGCGCGGATCCGGTCGCGGCGGTCGGTGGTCTGGATCCGGCGGCGGCGGTCGCTGAGGCGGGCGCGGTCGGGGCGGCGCTCGACGGCCTTCGGCGCAAGGGATTCGGACGGCTCCACGTGGACGGCCGCGCCGTGTCGTTCGACGATCTCGACCCGGACGCGCTGGCCGGCCGGGATGCGCTGCAGGTCGTGGTGGACCGCATCCGGACCGCTGCGGAGGCGCTGCCCCGGCTGACCGAGGCGATCGAGACCGCGTATCAGGAGGGGGGCGGCAACGCGTTAGCGGTGGAGGTGGGCGGCGCCGAGCCGGTGCGCCACGAGTTCAGCGAGCGCTTCGAGTGCCGCCCGTGCGGAATCGCCTACGAGGCGCCGCAGCCGACGCTGTTCTCGTTCAACAGTCCGTTCGGGGCGTGTCCGACCTGTCACGGCTTCGGGAACGTGATCGAGCTCGACATGCACCTGGTCGTGCCCGACGAGACGAAGTCGATCGCGCAGGGCGCCGTCGAGCCGTGGAGCAAGCCGCACTACCGCTCGCATCTGGCCGACCTGAAGCGGGCCGCCCGCCGCCGCGACATCCGGATGACGGTGCCGTGGTCGGAGCTCTCGGACGAGGAGCGGCGCTTCGTGATCGATGGGGACGGCGCCGGCTACGGCGGTATCCGGGGCTTCTTCAGCGCGCTGGAGCACAAGAAGTACAAGGTGCACGTGCGGGTGTTCCTGAGCCGCTACCGCGGCTACCGCGCCTGTGTGGACTGCGGCGGCACGCGCCTGCGGCGCGAGGCGCGCGACGTGCGGATCGAAGGCCGGACGATCGACGAGATCGCGGGGTTCACGGTGGGGGCGGCGCGCCGGTTCTTCGAAGACCTGACGCTGTCGGCGAAGGAGACGGCCATCGCCGAGCGGGTGGTCCGCGAGATCCGGCGGCGGGTCGGGTTCCTGAGCGGCGTGGGTCTCGACTATCTGACGCTCGACCGGTTGTCTTCGACCCTCTCCGGCGGCGAGGCGCAGCGGATCAACCTGGCGACCTCGCTCGGGTCGTCCCTCGTGGGCACGCTGTATGTGCTCGACGAGCCGTCCATCGGGCTGCATCCCCGCGACAACGAGCGGCTGATTCGCATCCTCGGACAGCTCCGCGACCAGGGCAACACGGTGCTGGTGGTCGAGCACGACGCCGACATGATCCGCGCCAGCGACTACGTGGTCGATCTCGGCCTCGGTGCCGGCACGCGCGGCGGCCGCGTGGTCTATGCCGGCGGGCTCGACGGCCTGTCGCGCGAGACGACGTCGCTGACCGCGAAGTACCTGCGCGGGGACCTGGCCATCCCGATCCCGGCGGCGCGCCGCCGGCGACTGCCGAACAGCCAGGCCCTGCGGGTGCGCGGCGCGGCCGAGCACAACCTGAAGGGCATCGACGTCGAGATCCCGCTGAACATGCTGACCTGCGTGACCGGCGTCAGCGGCTCGGGCAAGTCCACGCTGGTGCACGACGTGATGTACGCCGCGGTCAAGCGCGCGAAGGGGGCCTGGGAGAAGCGCGTCGGCGTCCACGACGGGATCGACGGGGTGGAGCTGCTGAACGACGTCGTGCTCGTCGACCAGACCCCGATCGGCCGCACCCCGCGCTCGAATCCGGTGACCTACCTCAAGGCGTTCGATCCCATTCGGGAGCTGTTCGCGGCGACGAGGGACGCGCGGGCGCGCGGGTTCTCTCCGAGCCACTTCTCGTTCAACGTGCCGGGCGGGCGCTGCGACGCGTGCGAGGGGGAGGGCGAGGTCCGCGTGGAGATGCAGTTCCTGGCGGACGTGTTCATGCCGTGCGAGCAGTGCGACGGCAAGCGGTTCAAGCCGCAGGTGCTGGAGGTGACCTGGCGCGGGCTGCGGGTGGACCAGGTGCTGGACCTGACGGCGCACGAGGCCCTGCAGTTCTTCGGCTCGGCGCCGAAGGTGATCCGGAAGCTGAAGGTGCTGGACGAGATAGGCCTCGGGTATCTTCGTCTCGGCCAGCCCGCCACGACCCTCTCGGGGGGCGAGGCGCAGCGCATCAAGATCGCCGCCCACCTGGCGACGCGGCACGGCGAGCGGTCGCTGTACATCTTCGACGAGCCGACGACCGGCCTGCACTTCGACGACATCGCCAAGCTGCTGGCCGCGTTCGGCAGGCTGGTGGAGGCGGGGCATACGCTGCTCGTCATCGAGCACAATCTCGACGTCATCAAGACTGCGGACTGGATCATCGATCTCGGCCCCGAGGGCGGCGAGGCGGGGGGCGAGGTGGTCGTGGCCGGACCGCCGGAGCGGGTGGCGGAGCATGCCGGATCGCACACCGGGCGCTACCTGCGCGAGGTGCTGGCCGGCCTGCGCGCCCCCGCCTGACGAGAAGACCGTGGGCGACGCGGACCGCCTGCCGCGATCGTTCTACCGCGCGCCGCCGCTCGAGGTGGCCCGCGCGCTGCTCGGCAAGGTGGTGGTGCACCGCGGCCGGGGCGGCGCCGCGGCCGGCGCGATCGTCGAGGTCGAGGCCTACGGCGGGGAGGACGATCCGGCGTGCCACGCCGCGGCCGGCCTGACGCCGCGCAACGCGCCGCTCTACGGGCCGCCCGGCTATGCCTACGTCTATCTCAACTACGGCATCCACTACCTGCTGAACGCGGTGACCGGACCGGCGGGGTTCCCCGCCGCGGTCCTCATTCGCGCCCTCCGCCCTCTGGAGGGCCTCGACGCCATGCGCCGCCGGCGGTCCGGGCCGCGGGGCGCGGAGCCGCCGCCCGACGAGGCGCTCTGCCGCGGGCCGGGCAACCTGACGCGGGCGCTCGGGGTCACGCTGCGGCAGAACCGGCTGGACCTGTGCGGTCCGCGCCTGTTCGTCGAGGATCGCGGATTGCCGGTGGGGCCGATCCGCTGGGGGCCGCGCATCGGGATCACGGTCGGGACCGGGCGTCCGTGGCGCGGTTGCCTGGCCGATTCTCCGGCCGTCTCGCGGGGCGGGTTGCCTTGAGAGCCGGCCCGCGGCCGGCGTCTTGGACCGCGCCGGGCCGCTGTAGTACCATCTCCGGCCGCATATGGAGTCCATACAGGCAACCAGAATCCGCAAGGGCATGTTGATCAAGATGAACGCGACGCTGTACCGCGTTCTCGAGTTCAACCATGTCACCCCCGGCAAGGGGCGCGCGTTCGTGCAGACGCGGATGCGCAACGTCGTCGCCGGTACCCTGACCGATCACAGGTTCGCTTCCGGCGACTCCGTCGAGCGGGCGATGCTCGACACGCGCAAGATGCAGTATCTCTATGCCGACGGCGACGGGTATCACTTCATGGATACCGAGACCTACGAGCAGGTGCACCTGACCGGAGAGACGCTCGGCGACGCGGTCAACTATCTGCTGCCGGATGCGACCATCACGGTGGAGCTCTTCGAGGACTCGCCCGTAGGAATCGAGCTGCCCCTCGCGGTCGACCTGGCGGTTGAGGAGACGGCGCCCGCGATCAAGGGCGCCACGGCGAGCGCGCAGCTCAAGCCGGCGCGACTCGAGACCGGCCTGGTGGTGCAGGTCCCGCCCTTCGTCAGCAACGGCGACAAGGTCCGCGTGAACACGGACACGGGCGAGTATCTCTCGCGCGCCTGACCGGGAGGGAGACATAGACGTTCCCCGAGCGGTCGGCGTCGCGCTGTTCGCGCTCGGCGTCGGTTTTCTCGTCGCCAACCTGCGCATCCTCGGACAGTTCGTCCGCTACCGCCGCCTGCGGGCATCGGCCCTGGTGACCTGGCCGAGCGAGAAGCCGCCGTTGTACGGCTGGCTGCTGGCTCTCGGCGTGGTGGCCGGCGTGCTCGTCTTCATCAAGCTGGTGGTGCAGCAGCAGCCGCCGCAACGGGCGTTCGGCGAGGGGATGATGCTGCTCTACTACGCCTACGCGGTGCCGTTGCGGGTGCGTATCGGGCGCGGGCTGTACGCCGGCGGCATCTGGTCGGACAGCGGCTACGTGCCGTACTCCAAGATCGGCGGCCTGAGCTGGCGCGAGGAGTCCACGATCACGCTGGTCATCATCTACCGGCTGCGCAGCCTCGCCCGGCGGCTCACCGTGCCGCAGGCCCACTACGGCGAGGTGCGCCGGCTGCTGCGGGACAAGATCGCCGCTCACGACATCCACTTCACCGGCAGGGCGCTCGACCTGGGGGCCGACCAGCGCGACGTGGTCTGAGCGCGCCGAATCGTCGGGCTATCGCAGCAGGGCGGCGAGGATGCCGACCAGGCCGGGTCCGCTCGCCACCGGGTCGCCCAGCCACGCCGGCGGCGTCAGCCAGATGAACGCCAGGATGGCGATCACCATCAGGTCGTACTGCCAGGTCGCGCGCTCGAAGGTCCAGTAGAGCGCGTGCCAGATCATCCGGAGCGGCAGGGTCATCGCCCGCGACACGCTCATGCCGGCAGCTCCCGGTCGTCCGAGCGCACCGCGCGCCACGTGAAGTAGATGCGGTCGAGCACGGTCAACACCGACAGCACGAGGATGACCCACAGGACCGCGGCCATGCGGTTGGTGAACGCGCCGATCATGAACAGCACGATCCGCTCCGGCCGCTCCATGAAGCCGACCTTGCAGAGGGGGATGATCGACTCGGCCCGCGCCCGCGTGTAGCTGGTCATCACCGAGAAGGTGAGCGTGAGGGCCGCGATCAGCACGTAGTCCGGCCGCTCGAGCGTGGCGTAGAGGTAGATGAGGCCGATCAGGATGAACAGGTCCGAGAACCGGTCCATGACCGAGTCCCAGAAGCCGCCGAAGCGCGAGCTCAGCTTCAGCTCGTCGGCCACCTTGCCGTCGATGAAGTCGAAGATGTTGGCCACCAGCATGATCCAGCCGGCGAGGCCGAAGCTTCCTGTGGCCAGCGCCCAGCCGGCGGCCCCGTTGATGATGACCCCGGTCAGCGTCAGCACGTTCGGGTGAATCCGAAGCGCTACGCACAAGGCGATGATGGCGCGGAGCGGCAACAGGCAGGCGCGCCCAATGGCGCCGGTGAACGTCATCTATGCTCGTCAGGTGATCGGCCCGACCCTATATTCTAGGGTCGGATGGCGATTCGGGATCTGAGGGACGCGATCGCCCGGCTGCCGGAGCAGCCTGGAGTCTACCTGTACTTCAACAGTCGTGGGGAGACGATCTACGTGGGGCGCGCGCGCGCCCTGCGCGACCGGGTCCGCAGCAGCCCGAAGACCGACGCGCTGCTCGACGAGGTGGCCCGGCTGGAGGTGATCGTCACCGATTCGCTGGTCGAGGCGCTGGCCCTCGAGAACAACCTTATCAAGGCGCGCTCACCGCGCTACAACATTCTCCTGCGGGACGACAAGAACTACCCCTATCTGCAGCTCACCACCGCCGAGGCGTTCCCGCGCGTCCTGGTGGCGCGGCAGGTGGCGCGCGACGGCAACGTCTACGCCGGTCCGTTCATGCCGGCGGCCTTCGCCCGCAAGACGATGTCGCTGACGCACCGGCTGTTCGGGATCCGCTCGTGCAACGAGGTGATTACCGGGCAGCGGGACCGGCCGTGCCTGGAGTACGACATCAAGCGCTGCGTCGCGCCGTGCGTGGCGGAGGTCTGCAGCCCGGAGCAGTACGCCGAAGCGGTCCAGCAGACCCGGCTGTTCCTGGAGGGGCGCACCGACGAGGTCGTCGCCAGCCTGCGGCGGCAGATGCAGGAGGCGTCGGACGGCGAGCGCTACGAGCGCGCCGCGCAGTGCCGCGACGCGGTGCGCACGGTCGAGACGCTGCGCGACCGGCAGCAGAAGATGGCGACCAGCCGGCTCGGCGACCGGGACGCCTTCGGCGTGAAGCTGGGGCCGGACGGCGGGGTGATCCAGATCTTCCAGATGCGCCGCGGCCGGGTCGTGGAGCGGGTCGAGCTGGTGGCCGACGACGTGCAGCCGGCGACCGAGAGCGAGCGCGACCTGGTGCAGGCGGCGGTGCAGCAGTTCTACGCGGCGCACGACGTGCCGCCCGAGGTGCACGTGCCGGTCGAGGTGGAGGAGCGCGAGGAGGTGGAGCGCTGGCTG
>JAGWAH010000023.1:7475-38006 GCA_021296515.1 Acidobacteriota bacterium
AAGCGCGGCGACACCCGCGGCCTGCTGGACCTGGCGACGCGCAACGCCGGGCTGGCCTACGACGCGCGCTACAGCGAGGACGCCCGGGTTCACGCCGGGGCGCTCGAGGAGCTGCAGCGGGTGCTGGACCTGCCGGCGGCGCCGCACCGGGTCGAGTGCTTCGACATCTCGACGGTGCAGGGCCGCGAGACCGTCGGCTCGCTGGTCGTCTGCGAGGACGGGCGGATGCAGCGCGGCGAGTACCGCAAGTTCCGGGTGCAGGGACTCGGCGCGGCCGGCGGGCGGGGCCGGCGGAAGGCCGCGGCCCGACCCGCGGACGCTGCGGCGCCCGCGCGCGAGTCCCGCGCCAAGCCGGACGACTTCGCGGCGATGGAGGAGGTCGTCCTGCGGCGCTACCGCCGGTTGCTGGACGAGGGCGGGCCGTTTCCGGACCTGGTGGTGGTCGACGGGGGCAAGGGCCAGTTGACCTCCGCGTACCGCGCCTTCGAGACGCTCGGTCTCGGCAACCTCGTGGCCGTGGGCATCGCCAAGCGCGACGAGGAGCTGTTCACGCGCGGCGCATCGGAGCCGATTCGCCTGCCGAAGACGAGCCCCGCCCTGCACCTCGTCCAGCGCGCGCGCGACGAGGCGCACCGGTTCGCGGTGACCTATCACCGCCGGGCGCGCAGGATGCGCGACTTCGAATCGGAGCTCGATCTCATCCCCGGCATCGGCGCGCGCCGGCGGCGGGCGCTTCTCGAACGGTTCGGGAGCCTGGCGAACGTGCGCCGCGCGTCGCGCGAGGATCTGCTGCCGGTGATCGGCCCGCGGCTCGCCGACGCCGTCCTCGAACATTTCGCGCGGCTGCCCGTCAAGACCTGATCCCGGGCGTGCGGAGGCCGGCCCCCGGCCCGTCCGGTCGCCTCGAATCGAGGCGGGCCGCGGCTTGCCCGCCCGCCGGCCCTGCCGTATGCTGATAGCCGGTGTTCGATACAGGCCCCGCGATCGTCTGTTTCCTACCGGTTCTCCTTCTCTCCCCGGCGTTCGGCGGCCGGCGCGCGCCTGGGCCGCGTTCCGTCATCCGTTCCGCAGATGGCCGATAGAGCGAAGCCGCGCGTCGTCTCCGGGATGCGTCCCACGGGCAGGCTGCACCTGGGGCATCTGGCCGGCGCCCTCGGCAAGTGGGCGGATCTGCAGGTCGACTACGACTGCATGTACTTCGTCGCCGACTGGCACGCCCTGACCAGCGAGTTCGCCGATACCTCGGGACTGACCGGATACGCGTACGACAACGTCGCCGACTGGATTGCGGCCGGCGTCGATCCGGAGCGGAGCACGCTGTTCGTTCAGTCGCTGGTGCCGGAGCACGCGGAGCTGTACCTGCTGCTGCAGATGGTGGTGCCGATTCCCTGGCTCGAGCGGGTGCCGACCTACAAGGAGCAGATCGACCAGTTGTCGGAGCGCGACCTGTCCTCGATCGGCTTCCTCGGGTATCCGCTGCTGCAGGGCGCGGACGTCATCATCTACGACGCGCGGTACGTTCCGGTGGGGGACGACCAGGTGCCGCACCTGGAGCTGGCGCGCGAGGTCGTGCGCCGCTTCCACCAGTTCTTCGGCGAGGTCTTCGTCGAGCCGCAGCCGCTGCTGACGCACTTCCCGCGCCTGCCGGGCCTCGACAACCGCAAGATGTCGAAGAGCTACGCGAACACCATCGACATGGCGGACGACGCGAAGACGGTGCGCAAGAAGGTGATGCGCATGTTCACGGATCCGAAGCGCGTCCGGGCCGACATCCCCGGCACGGTCGAGGGCAACCCGGTGTTCATCTACCACGACGCCTTCAACCCCGACACCGCGCAGGTCGACGACTTCAAGGTGCGCTACCGGGCGGGCAGCGTCGGCGACGTCGAGGTGAAGGTGGCGCTGGCCGACGCGATCAACGCGCGCCTGGATCCGCTGCGCGAGCGGCGGGCCGAGATTCTGGCCCGCCCCGGCCGGATTCGTGAGATCCTGCGGGACGGCTCCGCGCGCGCCCGGACGACGGCCCGCGAGACGATGGAGCGGGTGCGCGACGCGGTGGGGCTGAGGTACCGCGCAGGCCAGGAGTCTGCGCCGTAGAAACGGTGCAGACTCCTGGACAGGCCCGGTTGGGCGGCAATCGGAGCCGGAGGCGACGATTGTCGAGCTGGGGATGAGGGAGCGGGGGCGACCCACATGGCGGAACGCGACGCGGACGTGACGGACGCGGCGGCCGCCGGCGCCGGCCTGGACGTGCCGGCCGGCTTCGAGTCGATTCTGCCGGACTACCCGGTCCGGCTCACCAACTTCGAAGGGCCCCTCGACCTCCTGATCCACCTCATCAGGAAGAACGAGGTGGATGTCTACGACATTCCCATCGCGCTGATCTCGCAGCAGTACCTGGAGTACCTGGATCTGATGCGGGAGATCAACCTGGACGTGGCCGGCGAGTTCCTGGTCATGGCGGCGACGCTGATCCACATCAAGTCGCGGATGCTCGTTCCGCGCGTGGAGGCCGGGGCGGAGGCCGCCGGGGACGAGGAGGATCCCCGCGAGGCGCTGGTGCAGCGCCTGCTCGATCACCAGCGGTTCAAGGCCGCGGCGGAGATGCTGCACGAGTGCGAGACGGTGCGCAGCGCGCAGTGGACGCGCCCCGACGAACGGGTCGACGAGATTGCCGGCGCCCCGTTCGAGCGCGAGCTCGAGGTCGACCTCTTCAGCCTGCTCCAGGCGTTCCAGGCGGTCCTGGCGCGGGCGCGTGATCGGCGGAACAGCGTTCCCCTGCCGGCGGACGTGGTGTCGATAGAGGCCCGCATGGAAGACATGCTGGGCCGGCTGGCGCAGGGCGGCTCATGCGGATTCGACGACCTGTTCGCCAACGTGTCGTCCCGGCAGGAGATCATCGTGACGTTTCTCGCTACGCTGGAACTGATCCGGACCCGGTTGATTCGCGTGCTCCAGGCCCGTGTCTGCGGTCCGATTCGGATCTACCTGAGCGAGCCGGCGGCGGAGGCGCCGGCCGGACCGGCGCACGCCGGAGGGCACTCGAGCGACGACGTCGGGGAGGAGCCGGGGTGATTGACGCGCTGGCCGATCTGAAAGCGATTATCGAGGCATTGATATTCGCGTCGCCGGACCCGCTGACGCTGAAGATCCTGCTGAAGACGCTCGACGACGAGCCGCGCGAGCACGTCGAGGAGGCGCTGGCCGCACTGCGCCGGGATTGGGGCGACAGGCCGGGCGGCCTGCAACTGATCGAGGTGGCCGGAGGCTATCAGATCGTTACCCGGCCGGAGTTGCACGACCGGGTGCGGCGGCTGTTCCACGAGCATTCCAGCCAGCGCCTCTCGGTGCAGGCGCTCGAGACGCTGGCCGTCATCGCCTACCGGCAGCCGGTCACCGGACCGGAGATCGCCGAGATTCGGGGCGTCAACACCTCCGGGGTAATCGGCACGCTGGTGGACCGGCGCCTGGTCAAGGTGGTCGGGCGCAAGGCGGTGATCGGCCGGCCGTTCCTGTACGCCACCACGCGCGAGTTTCTCGATCGCTTCGGGTTGAAGGACCTGACCGATCTGCCGAAGGTGGAGGACATGGCCGAAGCGCTGGGGATGGAGGTGCCGCCGGCCCTCGCCGCCGACGATCCGCGGGACGCTGCGCTGCCGTTCGAGCCGCCGCCCGGGATCGCCGCGGGGCCGGGCGGCGGCGCCGGGAAGGTCCACTGAGTCCCCGCACCCCGCATGCCTGCTGCTGAACCGATGGTCGAGCCGGCGATCCCTCTCCGGGGGTCCGTGCGACTGCAGAAGCTGCTGTCGGCGGCCGGGGTCGCCTCGCGGCGGGCGGCCGAGCAGCTCATCGCGGACGGCCGCGTGACGGTGAACGGACGGACCGTGCGGGAGCAGGGCACGCGCGCGGACCCGGCGCGGGACGAGGTGCGCGTCGACGGGCGGCGGATCGCGCGGGAGGTGCGGCGCCGGTACGTCGTGCTTCACAAGCCGCGCGGCTACGTCACGACGCGGAGCGATCCCCACCGGCGGAAGACGGTGCTGGATCTGGTTCCCGACGTGCGGGAGTATGTCTATCCGGTGGGCCGGCTCGACTACGAGTCCGAGGGGCTGCTGCTGTTGACTAACGACGGGGCGCTGGCCGCCGTTCTGACGCATCCGCGCCACGGGATCGCCCGCGTCTACGAAGCGACCGTGCGCGGCGTTCCGAGCGCCGCGCGGCTGCGCCGCCTCTCTGCCGGCGTCGAGATCGACGGCCGCCCGACCGCGCCCGCCGAGGTGCGGATGCTGCGCGGCGGCGCGCCGGGGCGGACTGCCGAGGCGCGCGTACGCATCGTGATTCGGGAGGGACGCAACCGGCAGGTGCGCCGCATGTTCGACGCGATCGGGCATCCGGTGCGGCGGCTGCGCCGGACGCGGCTCGGTCCCATCAGCCTGCGTGGGCTGCGGCCCGGCGCGGCGCGCGAGCTGACGCCGGCCGAGGTTGGCGCGCTGCGCCGCGCGGCGCGGTCCGCAGCGGCCGGGACGGCGTCGGAGCAGGGGCGGGCATGAGCGTCCCGGACGTCATCGCCATCGACGGGCCGTCAGGCGCCGGGAAGGGCACGGTGGCGCGCGCCGTGGCGCAGGCGCTCGACTGCCGCCACATCGACACGGGGGCGATGTACCGGGCCGTCGCCTGGCGGACCCTCCAACAGGGCCGGGCGCTCGACGACGAGCCGGCCGTCGCCGCGGTGGCTTCCGGTGCGGACTTCGACCTGGACGGGACGCGCGTCGCCATCGACGGGCACGACGTCAGCCGGGCGATCCGCACCCCGGAGATGGACGTCGCGGCGGCCGCCGTGGCCAGGCTGCCGCGGGTGCGGGCGGCGCTCGTCGCCCGCCAGCGGAGCCTTGCCGTCGCCGGCAGCGTCGTAATGGAGGGGCGCGACATCGGGACGACCGTCTTCCCGGAGGCGCCGGTGAAGATCTACCTCGACGCCTCCCCGGAGGAGCGGGCGGCGCGCCGCGCCCAAGATCCGGCGCACCGGTTGTCGCCGGGCACGGGCGTGGCGGAGGTGGCGCGCGCCCTCGACGCGCGTGACCGGCTCGACCGGACCCGGCGCGCGTCGCCGCTGGAGCAGGCGCCGGACGCGGTGCGGATCGATACCACGGGGCTGCCGGTGGACGCGGTGGTACGGCGGGTGATGAAGGTTGTCGGCGAACGCCGGCAGGGCGCCCGCGGGAGTTGACGCGCTTTCGGTAACTGACGTACAGTCATGCGCTTACAGCGCATCAGGGGATACGTGAAGCGGGGCTGACGGCCGCCGCGCCGGTAGCTGCATCGATAGCGGGAGCCGGATCGGGAGGAAGGACAGAACAGGATGATGGACGTACCAGACGATGCGGCCCAGGTGGAGGCCGCCGGCGCCGTGGAGAGCCCCTCGGCCGCGCCGAAACGTCCCGAGCCGGCGCGGTTCGTGGATCCGGACGAGGAGATGATCGATCCGGAAGAGCACGCCCGCCTGGTGGCCCTCTACGAGGGCAGCCTGAAGAACATCGCCGAGGGCGAGGTCATCAAGGGCACCGTGCTCAGGGTGTCCGACTCCGAGGTGATCGTCGATGTCGGCTACAAGTCGGAAGGCCTGATTCCCCTGTCGGAGTTCTACGACGAGAACGGCGATCCGATGGTCCATCCGGGCGACACGGTCGACGTGCTGCTCGAGCGGACCGAGGATCGCGACGGCCACATCGTGCTCTCGCGCGAGAAGGCCGAGAAGATGAAGATCTGGGACGAGGTCGAGAAGGCCTATGCGGATCGCAAGGTCGTCATCGGCCGCGTGATCGAGCGCATCAAGGGCGGCCTCGCGGTCGACATCGGCGTGCGCGCGTTCCTGCCCGGCTCGCAGATCGACGTCCGCCCCGTCCGCAACCTCGATTCGCTGCGCGGCCAGGAGCTGCGCATGCGCGTGATCAAGGTGAACAAGAAGCGGGGCAACATCGTGCTGTCCCGCAAGGTGCTCATCGAAGAGGAGAACGCGGAGAAGAAGAAGGACACGCTCGCGAACCTCGCCGAGGGCAAGGTCATGCAGGGGGTGGTGAAGAACATCACCGACTACGGCGCCTTCATCGATCTCGGCGGCATCGACGGGCTGCTGCACGTCACCGACATGTCGTGGGGCCGGGCCCAGCACCCCTCCGAGCTCTTCAACGTGAACGACGAGGTGGAGATCATCGTTCTGAAGTTCGATCCGGCGACCGAGCGCGTGTCGCTGGGCTACAAGCAGCTCCACGCCGATCCGTGGACGTCGGCCGCGGACCGCTACCCCGTCGGGCAGCGGCTGCAGGGCAAGGTGGTCAGCCTCACCGATTACGGCGCCTTCGTCGAGCTCGAGCCGGGGGTGGAGGGCTTGATCCACGTCTCGGAGATGTCGTGGAGCAAGCGGGTCAAGCATCCTTCGAAGCTGCTCAACGTCGGCGACATGGTCGAGTCGATGGTGCTCGGCGTCGATCCGAACGCGCGGCGCATCGCGCTCGGGCTGAAGCAGATCGAGAGCAACCCGTGGCAGCAGCTCGGCGACAAGTACCCGGTCGGCTCGAAGATCACCGGCACCGTTCGCAACCTGACCGAGTTCGGCGCCTTCGTCGAGGTGGAGGAGGGCATCGACGGCCTGATTCACATCTCGGACATGTCCTGGAGCAAGCGGCTGAAGCACCCCTCCGACGTCATCAGATGGTCCTCAACATCGATCCCGAGAACCAGCGGCTCTCGCTGGGCCTCAAGCAGCTTGCGACCGATATCTGGGACGACTTCTTCTCCACCACCAAGGTGGGCGACGTCGTCGAGGGCAAGGTGGTGCGGATCACCAGCTTCGGGGCGTTCGTCGAGCTGGCCGAGGGGATCGAGGGCCTGATCCACGTCTCCGAGTTCGAGGACCAGGGGCGCGGCGACAAGACCGAGCTCACGGTCGACGAGACGATTCAGATGCGGGTGATCAAGCTCAGCCCGTCCGAGCGGAAGATCGGACTCAGCGTGCGCGCGCTGACCAGCGAGAACTTCGAGGCCGACTGGCGGAGCTACGCCAGCAGCGAGTCGCCCGAGGTGACGCTGGGGGATCACTTCAAGCAGCAGACGTCGTCGGACTAGGAGACTGCGCCGTAGAACGCGAGTGAATTCCGAGGCGCAGGCTCCCGAGGCGGTGGGGCTGGGGCCAGACACGGAGCCTTGCGACGGGTTTGGCGGCGCTGGTGGCGCGGTGCTGGCGCGCTGAATCGAGGGAGGTCGTGGACCGGGGCAGCATGACCAAGGCGGTGTTGGTCGAGGAAGTGGCCCAGGTCACCGATCTCACCAAGAAGCACGCCGAGGTCATCGTCGAGACGGTGTTCCGCTGCATCGTCGATGCGTTGCACCGCGGCGAGAAGATCGAGTTGCGCGGCTTCGGCAGCTTCAGGCTCCGGCAGCGCGAGCCGCGCCGGGGACGCAATCCGAAGACCGGCGACCGGGTCGACGTGCCGCCCAAGAAGGTGCCGTACTTCAAGCCCGGCAAGGAGCTCAAGGAGCTGATCAACCGCGACCCGGACAGGGTCTCGCAGCCGGGCGCGGCGGACGCGGCCGGCACGGCGCCTGCGCCGGCCGCGCAGCCGCAGCCGGTGGCCGGCGCCGCCAACGCATTCCCGAAAGCGGATCGCATCGCGCACGAATCGGAGCCCCCGCGGGCGCTGCGCGGCGTCCGCCCGCCGGTGGGTCTTCGCCGTCAGGTCTCGCCCCGTTGATCCGCTGCCTGCCGTGAGGATGCGTTCCCGTGCAACGCCTCTGGGCCCCGTGGAGACTGAAGTACGTGACGGGCGCTGCGGCCGGTGAGTCGCCTGCGTGCGTCTTCTGCGCCGCCCTCGACCCGGCGGGCCCGTCGCCGCACCTTGTGTTTCGCGGAGAGTGCACGTTCGCGATTCTCAACAAGTACCCGTACAACAACGGCCACCTGATGGTCGTCCCGATGCGGCATATCGCCCGTCTGGCGGATGCGACCGCGGCAGAGCTGACCGAGCTGATCACCCTCACGCGGGTCGCCGAGATGGCGCTGACGGAGTCCTACGGGGCACACGGCATCAACGTCGGCATGAACCTCGGCCGGCCGGCCGGCGCGGGCGTGGTGGGCCATCTCCACGTGCACCTCGTGCCGCGTTGGGACGGCGACACCAACTTCATGACGGTCGTCGGCGATACGCGCGTGGTTCCCGAGGAGCCTGCCGCGAGCGTGGCCCGCCTGAAGCCGGTCTTCGAGCGTCTGGCGGCGGTGCCGTCGGCCGGGGATGCGCCATGCAGCTCGAGCTGACGGCCGAGCAGACCCGCTTTCAGCAGGCGGCGCGGGACTTCGCCGCCACCGCCGTGGCGCCCCGCGCCGCGGAGATCGACGCGTCCGACCGGTTTCCGGCGGGTCTCGTGTCCGCGGCGTCGGCGCAGGGGCTGCTCGGCGTGACGGTCCCCGAGGCCTGGGGGGGCGCCGGCCGCGACTACGTCAGCTACGCGCTCGCGATTGAGGCGGTGGCCGCCGCCAGCGCGACGCTGGGCGCCATCCTGGTGGTCAACAACTCGCTGGTGGCCGAGGTGCTGCAGCGCTTCGGCACCGCCGAGCAGAAGGACCGCTGGCTCGTGCGGCTCGCGTCGGGTCGGACCGTCGGCGCGTTCGCCCTGTCCGAGGCGCAGGCCGGGACCGATGCCGGCCGGCAGGAGACGACCGCGGCGGCGGCGGGTGACGGCTACGTGCTGCGGGGGCGCAAGGTCTGGGTGGCCAACGGCGCCGCGGCCGAGGTCGCGATGGTCTTCGCGGCGACCGGGCCGGCCGCCGGCGGCCGCGGCGTGAGCGCGTTCCTCGTTCCGACGGACCGGCCGGGGCTGACCCGCGAGCCGACGGCGGACCCGCTCGGAGTGCGCGGTCTCGGCTGCGTCGATCTGCGGCTCGACGACGTCGAGGTCGGCGCGGGCGCGTTGCTGGCCGGCCCCGGCCGGGGATTCGACGTGGCGAAGTGGGCGCTGGACGGGGCTCGCATCGCCATCGGGGCCGAGGCGCTGGGCGTCGGGCAGTCGGCGTTCGAGGCGGCCCTGGGCCACGCTCGGACCCGGCAGACGTTCGGCCATCCCATCGGCCGCTACCAGGCGATTCAGTGGCAGATTGCCGACAGCGCCACCGAGCTGGAGGCTGCGCGCATGCTCGTCCTGCGCGCGGCGGCGGCGAAGGACGTGCGGGAGCGGATTACCCTGGAAGCTTCCATGGCGAAGCTCGCCGCCTCGGAGGCGGCCCTGCGCGCCGCGGATCGTGCGATGCGCATCCTCGCCTCGGCCGGCTACCGGCGCGGCACGGTGGTGGAGCGGCTGCTCCGGGACGCGCGGGCGCTGGAGATCGTGGCCGGCACCTCCGAGGCGCAACGGATGATCATCGCGGCGCAGGTGGCCGGCGGGACGGGTTCCCGCTGAGGGGTCCGCGACGTGCGACTCGAAGACCTGCAACCCATGGCGTCGAGCGTGCTGTTGTTCGGCATCTGCACCCGCGACAACGACTTTCGTCGGTTTCCGTTCCTCACGGTCGCCGATCTGCGCTGCGGCCAGAGTCAGATAGTCGTCCCCGTCGTCGACGATGCCGTCCGCCGTCTGCTCGTCGGTGAGGCCGCCCGGCGCGTCAGCGGCGGGTCAGCAACTGCTTGGCGATGGTCTGAAGCTGCAGGTTCGACGTTCCCTCGTAGATCTGGCCGATCTTGGCGTCGCGGTACAGCTTCTCCACCGGGTAGTCCTTCGTGTACCCGACGCCCCCGAAGAGCTGCACGGCGAGCGAGCTGACCCGCTCGGCCACCTGCGAGCTGAAGAGCTTGGCCATGGCGCCCTCGGTCAGGAACGGCTCGCCGGCGTCGCGCAGCCGGGCGGCGTTGTACGTCTGGAGGCGCGCGGCCTCGATCTCGGTGGCGGCCTGCGCGAGCTGGAACTGCACCGCCTGGAAGTCGGCGAGCGGCTTGCCGAACTGCCTGCGCTCCTGCACGTAGCGCAGCGTGTGGTCGAGCGCGCCCTGCGCGAGACCGACCATCTGCGCCGCGATCCCGATGCGCCCTTCGTTGAGCGTCTCGATGGCCACCTTGTAGCCGCGGCCGACCTCGCCGAGGACGTTGGCGGCGGGGACGCGGCACGCGTCGAGCGACAGCTCGCAGGTGCTGCTGGCGCGAATCCCGAGCTTGTCCTCCTTCCTGCCGATGGCGAAGCCGGCGCAGGCGCGCTCGACGAGGAACGCCGTGATGCCCCGGTAGCCCGCCGCCGGGTCGACGGTGGCGAACACGATGAACCAGTCGGCCTCGGCCGCGTTCGTGATCCAGAGCTTGCGGCCGGTCAGCACCCAGTGGTCGCCGTCGCGGACCGCGCGCGTCGTCAGGGAGAACGCGTCGCTGCCGGAGGCGGCCTCCGAGAGGGCGTAGGCCCCCACCGCGCGCGCGGCCAGCGCGGGCAGCAGCCGGCCCTGCTGCTCCTCCGAGCCCCACCGCAGGAGCGCGTTGACGACGAGGGTGTTCTGCACGTCGCAGACCACCGCGACGGCGGGGTCGACGCGTGCGAGCTCCTCCACCGCGAGGACCGACAGGAAGAAGTGTCCGCCCGCGCCGCCCCAGCGGTCCGGGATCTCGATGCCCATGACGCCGAGCCCGAAGAGCCGGTCGATGAGCTCGCGGGGCATGCTGCCCTCGGCGTCCATCCGGCGCGCGAGGGGGGCGATCTCGGCTTCGGCGAACGCCCGGACGCTGGCGCGCAGCAGGCGTTCGTCCTCCGCGAGGCGCGTGAGCGGGGCGGCGGTGGTGGCTTCGGGCGCGGGCGTCGCGGCGGTGCTCATGCGGCGCGATGGTATCATTGGAGCAACGCGCCAGCCTGCGAGGTCACCTATGAATACACGCTGGATCGCCGCCTTCCTGTGCGTCGGGCTGCTGCTGATGGTGTCCGCGTACGCCGGGCAGCGTCAGCCTGCCGCCGAACCGCAGTCCGAGCCCGGCTCCCAGGGAACGGACGTCACCACGCCCGGAGAGACCGCCGAACTCCAGGACAGCGTCCCCGTCTTTCGGAGCGGCATCAACTACGTCCGCGTCGACGCCTTCGTGACCGACGAGGACGGCAACCCGGTGTTCGATCTCACCCAGGACGACTTCGAGGTGTACGAGGACGAGGTCCTGCAGACGGTGGACTCGTTTCAGGTGGTCCAGGTCGACCCGACGCCGCAGCTCTCGGGCGAGCCGCTGACCAGCGTCGGGGTGACGCGGTCGGATCAGGAACTGGCCGCGTCGCGGCCGGACATTCGCGTCTTCGTGATCTTCCTCGACGACTACCACGTGCGGGACGGCAACAGCATCCGGGCCCGCCGCATGCTCGTCGACTTCATCCAGAACGACCTGATTCCGACCGATCTGGTCGGCGTGATGTACCCGCTGATGCCGGTGTCGGACGTGCGCCTGACCCGCGATCACGACGCGGTGATCAACGCCATCCGGCAGTTCGAGGGGGTGAAGTACGAGTACGAAGTGCGCAATCTGTACGAGGCGCGCTACAACATGTATCCGACGGAGATCGTCGAGCGGGTCCGGAACGAGGTGTCGCTGTCGGCCCTGCGCGGACTGATGACGATGCTGGGCGGGCTCCGCGAGGGGCGCAAGTCCGTGCTGCTGGTGAGCGAGGGCTACACCAACTACGTGCCGCCGCAGTTGCGGAGCCAGGTCGCGGACCTGCGGGCGGACCCCAACATCAACCCGCAGGTGCTCGACCCGTTCGCCGGCGAAAATCCCTACGAGGAGACGATGTCGTTCTTCGAGGGGAGCGCGATGATGCAGGACCTGCGGCGCGTGATCCGGACGGCCAGCCGCTTCAACGCGTCGGTCTACTCGGTGGACCCGCGCGGCCTCGCCGCTTTCGAGTTCGACATGGATCAGCCGCAGATCAGCTACCGCACCGATCAGCGCGCGCTGCGCTTCACGCAGGACACGCTGCGGGTGCTCGCCGAGGAGACCGGCGGCCGGGCGATCGTCAATCAGAACGATCTGCGCCCCGGCCTGCAGCAGATGCTGAACGACGCGAGCGGCTATTACCTGCTCGGCTACAACTCGATCGCCGCGCCGACCGACGGGGAGTTTCACGAGATCGAGGTGCGCCTGAAGCGTCCGGGCCTGCGCGTGCGGGCCCGCGAGGGGTACTGGGCGGTCACGGTGCGCGACGTCGAGAGATCGCTCACGACGCGGGCCCACGAGCCGCCCAAGGCGGTGGACGTCGCACTGGCAGCGCTGGCCGAGCCGCGCCGCGGCCGGCTCGTCCGCACCTGGGTCGGCACGTCGCGGGCGGAGAACGGCAGGACCCGGGTCAC
Source organism: Acidobacteriota bacterium (assembly GCA_021296515.1). Lineage (GTDB taxonomy): Bacteria > Acidobacteriota > Vicinamibacteria > Vicinamibacterales > UBA8438 > WTFV01. Next base: position 19,825 of record JAGWAH010000023.1, read on the forward strand.
CTTCGCCTGGGAGCCGACCGAGTCGCGGGGGCGGCGGGACAACGCGTCGCGCGTTCTCGTGACCGCCATGGGCGACACCGGAGGCGCCTACTTCCGCGGTCGCGTGCCGGAGCAGACCCGTTCCTCGGGCCGCGGCACGACGCGCAGGCGGAGCCGTCGCGCGGCGGCGGCCGTCGCCCCCCCGGTCACGCGCGTGGAGTTCGAGGCGGATCCCGGCACCATGCAGATGAACCTGGGGTGCTCGATCGGGATCGCGACGAGATCGTCATTCCGGACTTCACCCGGCCCGATATCGTCCTGAGCACGCCCTACTTCGTGCGCGCGCGGAATGCGCTGGAGTTCAACGCGCTGGTCGCCGACTGGAACGCGCCTCCCACCGTATCGCGGAGCTTCCGCCGCACCGACCGCCTGCTCCTGCGATTCGATGTCTACGCGCCGGGCGACGCGGCGCCGGACCTGGAGGCGAATCTGCTGAATCGGGGCGGCGACGCGGTGTTCCCGCTCGACGTTCGTGCGGCCGAGGACGGCGGCGCTTCCCGCCAGGTGGAGCTCGCGCCGGCGTTTCTGCCGCCCGGCGAGTACATCATCGAGATCCAGGCGTCGTTCGGTGACGGCGAAGCGAGCGAGATGGTCGCGTTTCGTCTCGGGTCGTGACCCGTCCCATGGCTGTCGCGAGCAAGCCGGCGCCTGCCGCGACCGGCGCGAAGGCGGCGTCGGGCGCCCCGCCGGAGGATGTGCGTCCGCTGTACGGCCCGGCGGATCTCGCCGGTCTCGATTACGTCCACGATCTCAACGATCCCGGGGGTTTTCCCTATACCCGCGGCATCCATGCATCGGGCTACGGGGGCAAGCTCTGGACCATGCGCCAGTTCTCCGGCTTCGGCACGCCGGAGGAGACGAATCGCCGCTACCGCGAGCTGCTGGCGGCGGGCGGCACGGGACTGAGCGTCGCCTTCGATCTGCCCACGCTCATGGGCCGCGACCCGGACGATCCGCTGTCGCGGGGCGAGGTGGGCAAGTGCGGCGTCAGCGTGGCGTCCCTGCCCGACATGGAGCGGCTGTTCGACGGGATCGCGCTCGAGAACGTCACGACCTCGATGACCATCAACGCCCCGGCGGCGATGATCTTCGCCATGTACCTGGTGGTCGCCGAGCGGCAGGGCGCCGACTGGTCGCGGCTGTCGGGCACGCTTCAGAACGACATTCTGAAGGAGTACATCGCCCAGAAAGAGTACATCTATCCGCCCCGGCCGTCGATGCGGCTCGTCACCGACGTGTTCGCCTTCTGCGCCGAGCAGGCTCCGCGCTGGAACACCATCTCGGTCAGCGGCTACCACATCCGGGAGGCGGGCGCGACCGCGCTCCAGGAGCTGGCGTTCACCCTCCGCGACGGCATCGAGTACGTGCAGTACGGCGTCGACGCCGGTCTCGACGTCGACCGGTTCGTGCCGCGGATCTCCTTCTTCTTCAACGCCCACAACCGGTTCTTCGAGGAGATTGCCAAGTACCGGGCCGCGCGCAAGCTGTGGGCGCACGTCATGCGGGAGCGCTTCGGCGCCAGGGACGAGCGTGCCTGGAAGCTCCGCTTCCACGCCCAGACGGCCGGCGTGTCGCTGACCGCGCAGCAGCCGTACAACAACGTCGTGCGCACGGCGGTGCAGGCGCTGGCGGCGGTGCTGGGGGGGGCGAACTCGCTGCACACCAACGCGCTCGACGAGGCGCTGGGGCTCCCCACCCGCGAGGCGGCGCTGCTGGCTCTGCGGACGCAACAGGTCATCGCGCACGAGAGCGGGGTGCCGGCAGCGGTGGATCCGCTCGGCGGGTCCTTCTTCGTCGAAACGCTGACCCGCGAGCTCGAGGCCGGCGCGTGCGAGTACATGGACAAGATCGACGCCCTGGGCGGCATGGTGCCGGCCATCGAGGCGGGCTATCCCCAGCGGGAGATCGCCAACAGCGCGTACCGGACGCAGCAGGCGATCGAAACGGGCGAGCAGACCGTCGTGGGCGTCAACCAGCACGTCGACGAGACGCCGCCGGCGCTCGAGACCCTCTACATCGACGAGAGCGCCGCCGAACGGCAGTCGGAGCGCCTGGCCCGGACGAAGGAGACGCGCGACCCCCGGGGGGTCGAACGGACGCTCGATGCGCTGCGGCGCAACGCGACCGGCGAAGGCAATCTCATGCCGCCGCTGCTCGAAGCGGTGCGCGCGCACGCGACGCTGGGCGAGATGTGCGCGGCGCTGCGCGACGTGTGGGGCGAATACGAGGAGGCTCCGTCGGTCTGATGCGCAGGATTCGCGTCGTCATCGCCAAGCCGGGACTCGACGGTCACGACCGGGGGGCCAAGGTGATCGCGCGATCCCTGCGGGACGCGGGCATGGAGGTCATCTACACGGGCCTGCGGCAGACCCCGGAGCAGATCGTCGAAGCGGCGCTGCAGGAGGACGCCGACGCCATCGGCGTATCGATCCTGTCCGGCGCCCACAATCACGTCTGCCCGCGGATGATGGCGCTGCTCGCCGAGAAGGGCGCGCGGGACGTGCTGGTGGTCGTCGGCGGCATCATTCCCGACGCCGACATCCCGCGCCTTCGCGAGATCGGGATCGAAGGGGTGTTTCAGCCGGGGACGTCGATGCAGACCATCGTCGACTTCATCACCACGCACGTGCGGGCCGACGCGCGCCCGCCAGCAGACGCTTCTTGACGGTCGCCGGCCCCGCCGGTAGGCTGCCACGAACATGCCCTATACGCTGTTGCTGGCCGACGACAGCGCCACCATCCAACGCGTGGTGGAGCTGACGTTCGCGAGTGAGGACATCGACGTCGTAACGGTCGGTGACGGCACGCAGGCCATCGAGGCCATCGAGCGTGACGCGCCCGACATCGTGCTCGTCGACGTCAGCATGCCGGGCCGGGACGGCTACGAGGTGGCGTCGTTCGTGCGGAGCGATCCGGCGCGCGACCGAATTCCCGTCGTGCTGCTGACGGGAGCGTTCGAGCCCCTCGACGAGTCGCGGTGCGACGCCATCGGCCGTCACGAGGTGCTCGTCAAGCCGTTCGAGCCGCGCCAGATCGTCGGCAAGGTGCGGGAACTGCTGGATCTTCCTCCGCAGGACGCCCCGGCCGCCGTCGCCGCGGCCGGTGATCTCGTGGCGGACCCGCCCGAAGCTGTCGTAGCGGCAGCCCCCGCGCCCGGAACCGCGGAGGTGGTCGAAGAGGCCATCCGGGAGGCGCCCGCGGCGGATGCGGCGGAACCGGTCGGCGTCTCCGTGTCGGAAGAGCCGGCGTGGGACGGCGCCGGGGCGGCCGAGGAGGCCGTCCCCGACGGATCCGCAGCGGGCTCGGCCGAGGGGATCGCCGAGGTGGTCTCCGAAGCACCCGCCGCCGCGGCGGAGACGGTGGCCGGCGAAGGGGTGGGTGGCCCGCCGGTCGGCGCCGGCGGTTCGGTCCTGGCGCAGTCCTTCGTGACGTTCCTCGCCGTGGAGCAGGGCGCCGAGCCGCCCGTGCTGAACGCCGCTCCCGGTGCGGAGGGAGAGGCGCCGGCGCCGCAGGTTACCGACGAGGTGATGGACGAGCTCGTCGATCGCGTCGTCCAGCGGCTCCGCGAGACCGTTCTGCGGGATACGGTCGCCGAGGTCGTCTCGCGCCTGGGGGAGCGGCTCGCGCAGGCCGAGATCCCGTCCGCCGCCTCCGACTCCGAGTGAGCCGCGCCCGTTCCGCACGCCGATCCCGCCCGCCCGGAACAACCACTGCTCCTGATACGATCCCGGTCCGATGCGAGAGTTGACGAAGGTATTCGAGCACGCCGCGGTCGACCCCAGGTGGTATGCCTACTGGGAGGAAATCGGGGCGTTCCGGGCCGATCCCGAGTCGGGCCGGCCGCCGTTCAGCATGGTGCTGCCACCCCCCAACGTGACCGGCTGGCTGCACATCGGCCACGCCCTGAACCAGACGCTGCCCGACGTCGTCGCCCGCTGGAAGCGCATGAACGGGCACGATGTGCTCTGGCTGCCCGGCACCGATCACGCGGGCATCGCAACGCAGAACGTCGTCGAGAAGCAGTTGGCGGCGGAAGGGAAGTCGCGCCACGACCTCGGCCGCGAGGCGTTCGAGGCGCGGGTGTGGGAGTGGGTCGCGAAGAGCCGCGGGACGATCACGAGCCAGATGCGCAAGCTCGGCTCGTCGGTCGACTGGTCGCGCGAGCGGTTCACGCTCGACGAGAGCCTCTCACGCGCCGTGCGGCGCGTCTTCGTGACGCTCTACGAAGACGATCTGATCTACCGGGCGAAGTACCTGGTGAGCTGGTGCCCGCGGTGCCGGACCGCGCTGTCCGACCTGGAGGTGGCGCATGCGCCGGCCCGCGGCAGGCTCTACCATATCCGGTATCCCTACACCGGCGGCGGCGGCGCGATCACCGTGGCGACGACGCGGCCGGAGACGATGCTGGGCGATACCGCCGTCGCCGTGCACCCGGGCGACGAGCGCTACGCGGCAGTCGTCGGCCGGACGCTGACCCTGCCGGTCATCGGGCGCGCCCTCCCCGTGATCGCCGACGACTTCGTCGACCCCGCTTTCGGCACCGGCGCCGTGAAGGTCACACCGGCCCACGATCCCAACGACTTCGCAATGGGAGAGCGCCACCGGCTCGATCGGGTCTCGGTCATCGACGAGGACGGCCGGATGACGCCGGAGGCAGGGCCGTACGCGGGGCAGGACCGCTTCGCGGCTCGCAAGGCGCTCGTCGCCCGGTTGGAGGCCGATGGCCTGCTCGTCGGGGTAGAGGATCACGAGCACGCCGTGGGGCAGTGCCAGCGCTGCTCGACGGTCGTCGAGCCGCTGTTGTCGACGCAGTGGTTCGTGCGCATCGAGCCGTTGGCGAAGCGGGCGCTGGCGGCGGTGGCCGACCACGACACGCGCTTTGCGCCCGACAACTGGACCCGTACCTACAACGAGTGGATGACGAACATCCACGACTGGTGCATCTCGCGCCAGCTCTGGTGGGGACACCGCATTCCCGCCTGGTACTGCGATGCGTGCGGGAAGCTGCGCGTCGCCGAGGAGGCGCCGGACGCCTGCGGCTGCGGCGGGGCGCTGCGGCAGGATACGGACGTTCTGGACACCTGGTTCAGCTCCGGGCTGTGGCCGTTCAGCACGCTGGGCTGGCCGGACGAGACCGCGGACCTGGCGCGCTACTACCCCACGAGTCTGCTCATCACCGCCCACGACATCATCTTCTTCTGGGTCGCGCGCATGATGATGCTCGGCCTGCGGTTCAAGCAGGACGTGCCGTTCCGCACCGTGTACGTGACGTCGCTGGTTCGCGACGAGCACGGCCGCAAGATGAGCAAGTCGAAGGGCAACGTCGTCGATCCGCTCGAGGTGATGGGGGAGATCGGAGCCGACGCGTTCCGCTTCACGCTGGCCGCGCTGGCATCCCCCGGCATGGACATCTCCCTGTCGGAGGGGCGCCTGCGAGCCTATCGGCAGTTCATCAACAAGATCTGGAACGCCTCGCGCTTCGTCCTGATGCACGTGCCGGACACGCTCTCCGAGAGGCCGGCGCCGCCGCCCTCGGAGACGCTGGACGTGATTCACCGCTGGATGCTGCACCGTGTCAGCGACCTGGCGGGAGAGATCGACGACGCGCTCACCCGGTTCCGGTTCGACGTGGCCGCGGACCGCCTCTACCACGTCTTCTGGCACGAGTACGCCGACTGGTACATCGAGCTGGTCAAGCCCGAGCTGCAGGCAGGCGGGGCGGAGTGCGAGCGCGCCGTGGCGGTGCTCCTGGAGGTCCACGACCGGCTCCTGCGCATGCTGCATCCGTTCATCCCCTTCGTGACAGAGGAGGTGTGGCAGGTGCTGCCGCCGCGGGCGGGAGACGGGACGGATTCGCCGGGGAGCGGCCGCACCATCACGCTGTCGGCGTTCCCGGCGCCGGTCGAGGCCTGGAAGGACGCCGACGCCGTCGCGACGATGGGGTTGCTGCAGGACGTGGTGACGGCGGTGCGGACGGTCCGTTCCGAGTGGGGAGTGCCGCCCGCGCAGAAGATCGACGTCCTGGTCCACGGCGCGGACGCGGCGACGGCGGCGACCCTGCGCCGGCATCCGGGCCACGTGACCCGACTTGCCGGACTGGCCCGCCTGGAAGTTGCGGCCGAGGCGCCGCGGGCCGCGCCGGACACGGTCCGCCGGGTCGTGCGCGGTTTCGAGGTGCACGTGCCGCTGGCCGGAATCGTGGACCGGACGAAGGAGGCCGACCGCGTGGCCCGCGAGCTGGCGAGGCTGACGAAGCAGCGCGGCGGTCTGCAGGCCCGGCTGGCGAACCCGGCGTTCCTCGAGCGCGCGGACCCGGACGTCGTGCGGGACACGCGCAACCAGGAGGCGGAGGTGGGCCGGCGGCAGGAGAAGCTGGAGCAGATCCTCGCGGAGCTCGGATCATGACCGGCGCGGCCTTCGCGCCGCTCGACCCGGCCGACTACCGCGACGTCGTGCGCCGCGCCCTCGAGGAGGATCTCGACGGCGGCGACGTCACTTCCGACGCGACGGTGACTCCCGGGCAGCGCGGCCGCGGCGAGCTCCACGCCAGGCAGGCGTGCGTGCTGGCGGGAATCGAGGTCGCGGCCGAGGCGTTCCGCCAGCGGGATGCGGAGGCCGTCATGCGTTGGCGTCGGCGGGACGGTGAGCCGTGCGCCGCCGGCGAGGTGATTGCCAGCGTCGAGGGACTCGCCGCGGCGTTGCTGAGCGCCGAGCGGACCGCCCTGAACTTCCTGCAGCGCCTGTCCGGGATTGCCACCGCCGCGCGGCGCTACGTCGCGGCGGCAGACGGCCGGACCACGATTCTCGATACCCGCAAGACGACCCCGACGCTGCGCGCACTCGAGAAGTACGCGGTGCGAGCCGGCGGCGCGGCCAATCACCGGTACGGGCTCGGCGACGGCCTCCTCATCAAGGACAACCACGTGCGGCTCGCCGGGTCCATCAGGGAGGCGGTGAGTCGTGCGCGGGCCGCGGGCCGCGGCATGCCGGTCGAGGTCGAGGCGCAAAGCCTGGCGGAGGTCGACGAGGCGCTCGACGCGGGGGCCGACGTCGTGCTCATCGACAACCTGTCGGACGAGCAGACCGGCGAGGCGATCGCGCGCTGCCGGGGGCGCGCCCGCACGGAGGTCTCCGGCGGGGTGACTCTCGGACGGCTTCCCGCGCTGGCCGCCCTGGCCCCCACGTACGTGTCGGTCGGGGCGTTGACGCATTCGGCGCCCGCCGTCGACATCAGCTTCGAGATGGCGCCGGGGCCATGAACACGGGGCCTGCCGCGTTGCCGCCGGACCTCGCCGCGGCGCTGGCCGCCCGACCGGAGCTCGGTGCGGCTGCCGTGCGGTACTTTCCGGAGCTGGCGTCGACCAACGACACCGCGGCGGCGCTGGCTGCGGCCGGCGCCGCGGACGGGACGGTGGTGCTGGCGGAGCGCCAGGTCGCCGGTCGCGGCCGGCGCGGCCGGGCCTGGGATTCCCCGGCCGCGGCCGGGCTGTACCTGTCGGTCGTCCTGCGGGGACGCCAGTCGCCGGTGATCACGCTGCTGGCGGGCGTAGCGGTGGCCGAGGCGGTGCAGGCGACAGCCGGCGCAGCCGTCGATCTGAAGTGGCCGAACGATGTCGTGGCGCCGCCGCCGGCGGGCGGAGGCTCGGCGTGCCCGGGGCCGAAGGTCGCCGGGATCCTGACCGAGGTGGTGCCGGCCGGAGGCGAACGGGACGATGCCGCGGTGATCGGGATCGGCGTCAACGTGCGGACCCGCGCCTTTCCGGTGGAACTGGCCGGCCGTGCGGCGGCGCTCGAGTCGCTGGCCGGGCGGCGCGTGGATGGTTTCGCGTTGTGCGCCGACCTGCTGGTGCGATTGGCCCGTTGGCGGCGGCGGCAGGCGGCGGAGGGAGACGCCTTCGTCGTCGCGCGCTGGCGGGCGCTGGCTCCCAGCAGCCGGGGTGCGGCGGTGTCGTGGGACGCGGGTGGAACCTGCCGGCGCGGGGTGACCGCCGGCGTCGACGACGGCGGGGCGCTGCTGGTGTCGTGCGGCGGGCGCACCGAACGCATAGTGGGCGGAGAGGTGCGGTGGGGGTGACAAGGGGCCGGACGGCCGAGGTCGGATCGGATGCTGCTCGCAATTGACGTCGGCAACACCAACGTCGTCCTCGGGCTCTTTGCCGGCGCGGCTCTCGAGCGCCGCTGGCGGCTGGCGACCCTGCCCGACCGTACCGCGGACGAGCTCTGGGTGCTGGTCAGCCGGCTGCTCGCCGAGCACGAGGTCGATCCCGCGCGGATCGACGGGGTCGTAATGTCTTCCGTCGTGCCGGCCCTGACGCGGGCCGTCTCGGACATGATCGGGCGGGGACTCGGACACGACGTGCTGCGGGTCGACGCCGGCAACGCGGGTCTGCCGGTCGGCTACGACAACCCGGCGGAGGTGGGCGCCGACCGCCTCGTCAACGGGGTCGCGGCAGTGCGGATGTACGGGGGCGCGGAGCGTCCGATCGTGGTCGTCGACTTCGGAACGGCGACCACCTTCGACGTGATCTCGGCCGGCGGCGAGTACCGCGGCGGCGTGATCTGCCCGGGCATCGAGATCTCGGCCGACGCTCTCTATCAACGGGCCGCGCAGTTGCCGCGGGTAGAGGTCCGGAAGCCGGCCGCGGTGATCGGGCGCAGCACCGTCGCTTCGATGCAGTCCGGGCTCTTCTATGGCTACGTGGCGATGGTCGAAGGCATCGTGCAGCGGCTCCGCGCCGAGATCGAGGGCGGCGACGGGCTGTTGTGCATCGGCACGGGCGGGCTCGCCGGCGACATCGCGGCCGAGACGTCGCTGATCGACCACGTGGAGCCGGACCTCACGCTGGCCGGCCTTCGCTTCGTCTGGGAGCGCATCCGGGAGGGCGGCGTTGGTTGAGCGACGGCGGTTCGGACGCCGGACGTCCGGTCCGTGATGCGGGGCAATCGAGTGGACCCGGGCGAGCTGTGCCGGGCGGTCGAGTCGTATCTCTGCCGCAAGAATGACGGTCATCTCATTCGAATCGTCGGTCCCGCCTTCGAGCTGGTGTGCGGCTGGGCGGCGGCGGGCATCCCGTTGCGCGTCGTCGAGCGCGGCATCGACCGGCGCCACCTGCGTTACCACGCCAGGGGGCCGAAGCGGCATCCGCTGCGCATCGAGTACTGCGAGGCCGACGTGCTCAACCTGTTCGACGAGTGGAAGCGTGCGGTGGGCCTGAGCACGGCGGCGGGCGTGATGGAGGAACCGCCGGGCGCGCCGCGAGTCGACGAGGCCGGTACAGAAGGGCGACCGGGCGGAGCGCGGAGTCGACGCTCCCTCGCCGCGCATCTCGATGATCTCGCCGCCCGTCTTTCCGCCTGGGATGCGCCGCCGGGCGCGGCGGTCCTCGAGAGCGTTCTGCAGGATGCTCGAGCGGCCGTCGAAGCTGCGCGTTCCGGCGGCAGGACGCTGCGGGGCGAGGCTCGCCGGCGGACGCTCGAGCGGTTGGCGGAGCTGGACCGGCGCCTGCCGGCTGCCGCGCGCGCCGATGCCGGCGACGACGTGCTGCGCGAGCTTCGGGAGGAGGCGCAACGTTCGCTGGAGGCGTTTCGGAGCCGGATGGCTGCCGCCACGTTCGCGAGCGCGCTCGAAGCCGCCACCGACCGGCTGCTCGCCGAGCACTTCAAGCTGCCGCGCCTGACGTTCGACTGAACGCCCCGCCGGGCGAGCGGCGCCCGGGACGCGGGAGCTACATTCGCGGCGGCACCTCGCAGCCCATCAACGCGAGAGCCCGCGTCAATTGGAGCCGGCAGTAGAGAACCGTCCCCGCGCGCCACAGCCTCGTGGGCCCGTCCTCCTCGTTCACCACCGGACAGCGGTGGTAGAACGTGTTGAACGCCTGCGCGAGGCCGAACGCGTACTTGGCGAGCACGGACAGCTCGATCGCGCGGATCGACTGATCCGCGACCTCGTCGAGCCTGGCCGCCTCGAGCAGCAGGGCCCAGGTGGCGGTTCCGTCGCCCGGGCCCGCCAGGGGTCCGGCCGGCAGCGGGGTGAGCGCCGCCGTCAGCGTCTCGTCGTTCAGGCCCTCCCGCTCGTACAGCTTGCGCAGGATGTTCGCCGCGCGAACCGCGGCGTACTGCACGTAGGGGCCGCTCTCGCCCTCGAAGCTTAGCGCCTCGTCGATGTCGAACGCGATGAGCTTTCCGCGGGAGTACTTGATCATGAAGTAGCGGATGGCGGCAGTGGCGATGGCCTTCGCGATCCTCGTGGCCTCGGCGCCGTCCGCCGACAGATCGGCATGGCGCGCGACCACCTCCCCCCGCGCGGCCTCTGTAAGCCGATCGAGGAGGTCGTCCGCCTTCACGCCGAGCCCCTTGCGCCCGGAGACCTCGACGAACGGCCGGTCCGCCTGCGAATCGACGGCATGGCCGAGGGCGCGCGCCGTCGTCGGCGACAGCGCCACCATCTCGTACGAGACGTGCACGGAGCGCTCCGCCTCGGCGGCGCGTCCGACGGCGGTGAGGGCCTGCTTCAGCAGTTGCTGGAGGTAGGCCTGCCGCGTGTCGATGACGTTGTAGACGGCGTCGGCCCGGCCGAACGCCGCGCCGTCCGGCGCGGTCTCGCCGGCGCCGGACGTGGTCGACCAGAGCGGGCGGCCGGAGCGCTGCACGCCGTGGGGGTGATAGTGGAAGTCGCGCTCGAGCACCCCGAGCTTCCAGAACTGGTAGGCGATGTCCTTGCCGACGTAGGTGACGGTCCCGTTCGAACGCACGATTACCTTGGAGCGCGACTTCGGTCCGCCCTCGCCGGCGCCGGGATCGTCTTCCGGCGGAGCGTTGCCGTCGAGCGGCATCACCCAGCAGCCGGCCTGGGGACCGGTGGTCTCGAGTCGCACCGCTCCCGTCTCCTTGAGCACGTCGAACGCGCGCGACCAGAAATGGAGGCGCAGGATGTCGCCCTCCCAGGTCAGCAGGTCGTACTCGACGTTCATCCGGTCCATCGTGGCCAGATGGCAGCGGACTATGCGGTCGGCGACCAGGCGTCCGATCCGGGCCGTCGGGTCGGTGTCGGTCTCGAGGTCGTGCAGGGCGCCGGCCCTGTGGGCGAGCCGGTCCGCATCCTCATCGTACCAGGCGGTCACGCGCGCGTACAGATCCCAGCAGTAGTGGTCGAAGCGGGGCCGCTCGGCGAGCGCGGCCACCGCTTCCAGCGACAGCCGCTCCAGTTGCCGAAGGCCGACGACCACGTCCGCCACCTGCACTCCGGTGTCGTCGATGTAGTTCTGGACCTCCACCGGGACGCCGAGAAAGCGCAGCAGCCGGACCAGGGTGTCGCCGAGCGCGGCGTTGCGCAGGTGCCCGACGTGGGCCGCCTTGTTGGGATTGATCGCGGTGTGCTCGACGATGGCCTTGCGGATGCCCCGGCCGCCGCCGGTTGCCGAAGGCGGCGGCGCGAGCACGCGGCGGGCGAATCGTGCGCGGTCCAGGAAGATGTTGACGTAGCCGTTGGGCGCCGGCTCGACCCGCTCCACGCCGTCGATCGCGCCGAGGGCGCCGACGATCTCGGCCGCGATGGCGCGCGGCGCCTTGCGCAGCACACGCGCGAGCTCGAAAGCCACGGTGACGCCCAGATCGCCCATCGCGCGATCCGGCGGGTACTGGATCGCGACGTCCGGCTGCCGGTCGGGGCCGAGTCCGTACAGTTCGACCAGCACGTCGCGCACGCGCGACCGCACGGCCGCGTGCATGCCGAGAATCATGGCGTGTGCTCCCGTGTGCAGACGAACGCCCGCCGGCGCGCGGGCCGGGGCCGGACCTCACCGGCCATGGTAGGCGGCGATGGCCAGCGCGCGCGCATGGTCTGCCGGCGTGTTGACGTTGAAGAAGAGTGTGCCATCGGGATCGAACGGTGCGATGACGTCCGCGCCCATCTCGTGCCGCCGCATCGCCTCCACCGCCGCGATCGTCCGCAGCTTCCCGGCCGCGACCCGGCGCTCGATGAGCGAGGCGCAGGTCGCCCGATAGCAGGCGCAGAGGGGCTGGTAACCATCGTCGGTGCGCGGGATCGTAACCTCCGCCGCGCGGTCCGCGCGCCACAGGCGGTCGAGGAACGCCGTGCTCAGAAAGGGCATGTCGCCGGCCACCACCAGCGTCCGCGGCGAGCGCGAGCCGCGCAGGGCCGCGTGCACGCCGCCGAGCGGGCCTGCGCCGCCCAGAACGTCGGGGTGCACGGGCACGCCGAGCCCGGCGTAGGTTGCACGGTCGTTCGCCACGATGAACACCTGATCGACCACCGGCCGAAGCACCGCCAGCAGGCGGTCGACGATGCGCCGGTCGCCAAGGGGAAGCAGCAGCTTGGGCCTGCCGCGGAACCGGCGCGCCCTGCCGCCGGCGAGGATGGCCGCCGTCGACATCGCCGACGGAAACCTTATCAGATCCGCCGCGAGCGGCGGCGCAGGCGCGGGTACGCGTTGACACTGTCCAGGGGCTCGGCTACCGTGAGAGTAGCGTCACGCCCAGGCACCGACATGTCGATCAGTCAGGCCCGTCGTCGGATTCCGCGCGTGTTCCGGTGGGGCGCCGCCGTCTGGATGCTGATGCTGATGGCGGCCGCATGGCCGGGCGCGCAGGAGGAAGAAGCGGGCGGCCGTCCAGTCGTCTACGCCACGGAGGTCGAGGCGCTCATCCACCCCGTTTCCGCCGAGTACATCGGCCAGACGCTCGACGAGGCGGACCGCGCGGGCGCGGATCTGGTGGTCTTGATCCTGCGGACTCCGGGCGGGCTCGTCGATTCCACGCGCGAGATCAACACCCGGATCATCGAGGCGGAGACGCCGGTCGTCGTCTACGTCGGTCCGAGCGGCACCCGCGCCGCGTCGGCGGGCTTCCTGATCACGATCGCCGCCGACGTGGCGGTCATGGCCCCGGGCACGCACATAGGCGCCGCGCACCCGGTCTCCGGCACCGGCTCCGAGATGGACGACGCCGCGTCCCAGAAGGCGGCCTCGGACGTGGCAGCCTATGCGCGGTCGCTGGCGAGCCAGCGGCAACGCAACGTCGAGCTGGCCGAGAAGGCGGTCACCGAGAGTCTGTCGTTCACGGAGCGCGAAGCCCTCGAGGCGGAGCCGCCGCTGATCGACCTCATCGCCTCGGACCTCGACGACCTGCTCGAGCAGCTCGACGGCCGCGAGGTGCGCCGCTGGGATGGCAGCGTCGAGGTCGTGCGAACGGCGGACGCGGAGATCGAAACCGTCGCGATGAGCTGGCGGCAGAGGCTGTTGAGCGCCATCGCGCACCCGCAGATCGCGGTGCTGCTGTTCAGCCTGGGCAGCCTGGGACTGACCATCGAGCTCTGGAACCCCGGCGCTGCCGTGCCCGGCATCGTCGGCGCCGTCTGCCTGCTGCTCGCGTTCTTCGCGTTCCAGATCCTGCCGATCAACTACGTCGGCCTCCTGCTCATTCTGTTCGGGATGGTCCTGCTCGTGATCGAGATGTTCACGCCGACCTATGGCCTGCTGGCCGTCAGCGGCATCGTGAGCATGCTGTTCGGCGCGGTGATGCTGTTCGATTCCCCGGCCCCGGAGATGCAGCTCGGCTGGCCGTTCATCGTTTCCACGATGCTGGCTCTGGCGCTGGTCACCGGGGTGCTGGCCCGGCTGGGGATCAAGGCGCACCAGGTCCGCGCCGTCACCGGGGTGGACGGCATGGTCAACCGGGAAGGGCGCGCGATAGACCCGATTCCGGCCGGCGGGCGGGGGCGGGTGTCGACGCGGGGTGAAATCTGGACGGCAGCCGCCGCGCCCGATGCGGACATCGCCGGAGGCGACCCCGTGCAGGTGGTCGCGGTCCAGGGAATGGTGCTCACCGTACGGCGCGTGGGGCCGCCGTCAGAGGAAGGATCGGAGTCATGAACATCGGCCCGGAACTCATCGTCCTGCTCGTCGTCCTGCTGTATTTGGCGAACTCCGTCAAGATTCTCAACGAGTACGAGCGGGCGGTGATATTCCGTCTCGGCAAGCTCTATCCGCGCCCGAAGGGGCCCGGCGTCATCCTGGTGTTCGCGCCGATCGACCGCATGGTCCGCGTCAGCCTGCGAACCATCGTCATGGACGTGCCTCCGCAGGACGTCATCACGAAGGACAACGTCTCGGTCAAGGTGAACGCCGTCGTCTACTTCCGCGTCATGGACCCGCAGCGGTCGGTGGTCGAGGTCGAGAACTTCCACTACGCGACGTCGCAGCTCGCCCAGACGACGCTGCGCAGCGTGCTCGGGCAGGTGGAGCTGGACGGCCTGCTGTCGGAGCGCGAGCAGCTCAATCAGCAGCTTCAGCAGATCCTGGATCTGCACACCGATCCCTGGGGCGTGAAGGTCTCGTCGGTCGAGGTCAAGCACGTCGACCTGCCGGTCGACATGCAGCGCGCGATGGCCGCGCAGGCGGAGGCCGAGCGCGAGAAGCGTGCTAAAATCATCCACGCGGATGGCGAGTTCATCGCTTCAGAGAAGCTGTCGCAGGCTGCCGAGGTCATCGGCAGGCAGCCGTTGGCGGCGGTTCTCCGCTACCTGCAGACCTTGACGGAGATCGCCGGAGAGAAGAACTCCACCATCGTCTTTCCGCTGCCGATAGATCTGCTGGGCGCATTGTCCGGCAAACGCGACGGGTGAGTGTGGCGCGAAGATCTCACGACGGGAACGGCCTCGGGGCGAAACACGTCATCTTTCTGGCCATGACCAGCGCCGGCCTGGCCGTCGTGGTTTTCCTGCTCGGCGTCATGGTGGGTCGCGGCGTGTCGGTAATCGAGATGGTCACCGGCCACGGTTCCGCCAGCGCCAGCGGAGACGAACCGGTCGCAGCCGACGAGCGGCCCTCCCTGGTCAGCACCGGCCGGCGTGAACCCTCGGTGGCGGCGATCGACGGCGCCGAGCTGTCGTACTACGAGCGGCTCGACCGGGATCGCGGGGTAGAGCTCGACGCCCGGTTGCAGGCTCCGGATCCGACGGCCGAAGCGCGGAACGTGAACGGGGCCGGTGAGGCGCCGGCCGCATCAGCCGGCTCCGCCGCGCTGTTCGGCGGGTACTCGATCCACCTTACGACGCTGCGTGAGGGCGCCGCTGCCCACCGCATGGCCCAGGGGCTCGTCGACAAGGGTTACCCCGCGTTCGTTGTCGCCCCTGTGTCGGGCGCGCCCGTGCAGGTGTTCCGGGTGCGAGTCGGGACCTACGTGGACCGGGCGGAGGCAGAGCGCGTCCTGCAGCGGCTCGAAGGGGAAGAGTCGTTCAAGCCCTGGATCACGCGCCAGGATTCTGCGCCGTAGAACGGTGCCGGTTCCTGGGCAGGCCCGGTTGGGCGGAAATCGGAGCCACGGGCGGCGATTGCCGGGCCAGCCTGCACTCCGCCGGAGCCAGCAGTTCGTGCCCTCCCTGCCGCTCGCCGCCCTCTCGGGCGTGCTGCTGTTTCTGAGCTTTCCGAACCTGGGCCATCCGGCTGTCGCGTGGCTGGCCGTGGTGCCGCTGCTCGTCGCCTTGGCCCGGGCGAACCCGTGGCAGGGGTTGCGCCTCGGTGCGGTCACCGGCGTCGTGCACTTTGCGGGAACGCTCTACTGGATTCCCGCCGTCATGGTCGACTACGGCGGGTTGCCGGCCGCCGCCGCTTGGCCCGTGCACGCGCTGCTCGTGGTTTTCCTGGCGCTGTTTCCCGCGCTTTTCGCGGCAGGGGTGGCCGATCTGGCCCTCCGTTTCGGAGCGCGGGGGTTGCTGTTCGCGCCCGCATTGTGGGTGACGACGGAGCTGGGACGCATCCATCTCTTCACGGGGTTTCCCTGGGCGTTGCTCGGCTACAGCCAGGTGCCGTTTCCCGCCGTCGCCCAGACGGCGAGCATCGCCGGCGTGCTCGGCGTGTCGGCGTTGGTGGTGCTGGTGAACGCGACCATCGCGTACGCCGTCGTGGCTGCGCCCGGAACGCGACGCACGCCGGTGCTGGCGACCGCTGCCGTAGTCTTCGCCGCCGCGGCGTTCGGCGCCTGGCGCATAGAGGACGGATCTCTGCTGCGGGCCGGGGATCCGTTGCGGGTGGCGGCGCTCCAGGGCAACGTCCGCCAGGACGAGAAATGGAATCCGCTGCGCGGCGACGCCATCCTCGACACCTATCTCGGGCAGACGCGGCGAGCGGCCGCCGCGGGGGCCGGGCTGGTGGTCTGGCCGGAGTCCGCGACGCCGTTCGCGCTCGATCGGGATCCGCGCGGCGAGGCGGTGCGGGCCGTGGCGCGGGAGACCGCGGCGCATCTCCTCGTCGGCACGACCGAGGTCGTGCGGGAGGGCGGCACGCGGTACTACAACGCCGCCTACCTGATCGAGCCGGAACAGGGATCGACGTCGGGTGTGTATCGCAAGCAGCGCCTGGTACCGTTCGGTGAGTATGTGCCGCTGCGGCAGGCGCTCTTTTTCGTGTCGCCGCTGGTGGAGTCGGTGGCCGGTTTCTCTGCCGGCACGGAGTCCCGGACGCTGCCGGTCGGCGGAAGTGCGGTGGGCACCGCCATCTGCTACGAGATCATCTATCCTGGTCTGGTGCGGGAGTTCGTGCTCCGCGGCAGCCGGTTGCTGTCAACGGTCACGAACGACGCCTGGTACGGCCGCTCGGCCGCTCCGTACCAGCACTTTCAGCAGGCGACGATGCGGGCGATCGAGCAGGGGCGTTTCCTCGTCCGTGCCGCGAACACCGGCATCAGCGGCGTCATCGATCCCTATGGCCGGGTGCTGGCGCGGTCCGGGCTCTTCGAGCCCGCGGTGGTGGTCGAGGACGTACGGCTGCTCGATGACCTCACGGTCTACGGGAGATTCGGGGACGCGCCCGCCTATGCCGGCGCGGCAATCGCCGCCCTCGCCCTGTGGGGTGGGCGGCGGCGCCGGATTCGCGGTTGACGGGACGGAGGCAGACTCGTGGCCATAGCCCTGGACGAGAACGTTCGCCGGTATCAGGATCTGGTCAAGCGCGCGGCTGACTTGCGGAGCTATCTTTGACCCCGCCGCCGTCGAGTCGGAGATGGCGGAGCTGGAGCGGCAGGCCGCCGCGCCGGACTTCTGGAACGACCAGGCCGCCGCGCAGCGCGTGCTGCAGCGGCGCCGCCGGCTGCAGGAGGACTTCGACCTCGCCGCGTCGCTGCGCCGCAAGGCCGACGATCTCGCAGTGCTGTTCGAGTGGGCCGAGCAGGGCGAGGACGTAGCCGGAGACGTCGCGGCCGGACTCGTCGACCTGCGCGAGGAGGTGGAGGGCGCCGAGATCCGCAAGATGCTCGGCGGCGAGCACGACCAGCGCAACGCCATCGTCTCGATCCACCCCGGAGCCGGCGGGACCGAATCGCAGGACTGGGCGGAGATGCTGCTGCGGATGTATCTGCGCTGGGCGGAGCGCCGCGGCTTCTCGCGTGAAGTGATCGACGCGCAGCCCGGCGACGAGGCCGGCGTGAAGAGCGCCACCGTCACCGTCGACGGCGACTACGCCTACGGGTTGCTCCTCGCCGAGGCGGGCATCCACCGGCTGGTGCGCATCTCGCCGTTCGATCAGGCGTCTCGCCGCCATACGTCCTTCGCATCGGTGTTCGTCTGGCCGGAGCTGCCGGACGACGTCGAGCTCGACATCGAGGAGAAGGACCTGCGCATCGACACCTACCGGTCGAGCGGAGCCGGCGGTCAGCACGTCAACGTTACCGATTCCGCGGTGCGGATCACCCACCTGCCGACCGGCATCGTCGTCTCCTGCCAGAACGAGCGCTCGCAGCACCGCAATCGGGACGCGGCGATGGCGGTGCTCCGGGCGCGGCTGTACGACCGGCGGATCAAGGAGCAGCAGGATCGGCTCGAGGAGATCGGGGGCGAGAAGAAGGACATCGCCTTCGGCAGCCAGATCCGCAGCTATGTCCTCCATCCCTATCGGATGGTCAAGGATCACCGCACCAGAGTCGAGGAAGGCAATGTCGATCGCGTCCTCGACGGCGACCTCGACGCCTTCATCAAGGCCTACCTGATGCAGAAGGCATCCGGAACGCGCGAGAAGTCCAGGGGAGGCCCGGAGTCCGCGCCGTAGTTTCCGGACAGGCCCGGTTGGGCGGCAATCGGCGCCAGCGGCGACGATTGTCGGGCTAGGAGTCTGCGCCGTAGAAACGGCGTAGAC
>JAGWAH010000024.1:0-38529 GCA_021296515.1 Acidobacteriota bacterium
GGTGACGGTGCTCCAGCCCTGGCGGGTGCCGCCGACGTTGGGCAGCCACGAGCCGATGACGATCTCGCCGATCGCGTCCGGGTCGGGCTGGTAGCCGACGCCCGGGAGGATCCGCAGCATCGAGGTGACGTCGCGGCCGCGGACCGTGATGGCGTCGATTGTCTCCTCGGTGATCAGCGCCGAGCGGTCCGAGCTGATCGTCTCGACGATGCGCTGCGCGGTGACCTGGATGGTCTCCTGCAGGGCGGCGATCGACAGCTCCACCGTGCCGACGTTGTACTGCTGGTTGGTCGACAACTGGGCGCCGGTCAGCTCGTAGGTCCCGAATCCGGGCAGCTCGACGCGGACCGTGTACGGCCCGGGCTGGACGGCGGCGAAGTTGAAGACGCCGACCTCGTTCGTGACGGTGTTCCTCAGCGCGCCGGTCTCTTCCTGCAGCAGGGTGACCGTCGCGCCCGGCAGCACCAGGCCGCTGTCGTCGACGACGTTGCCGGAGAACCCGCCGGTGGTGGTCTGCGCGCCCACGTTCGGCGCCGACCCCAGGACGAGCAGGACCACGAAGAGAAGCTTCCACGTGCGTTCCATAGGTGCCTCCTGATGAGAACGAAGTTCTCGCCGCACGGACGCCGCCTTCGGGGTGCTAGGAGTCTGCGCCGTAGAAACGGCGTAGACTCCTAGTCAGGCCCGGTTGGGCGGCAATCGGCGCCGGCGGCGACGATNNNNCGTAGAAACGGCGTAGACTCCTGGTCAGGCCCGGTTGGGCGGCAATCGGCGCCAGCGGCGACGATTGTCGGGCTAGTTGAGGTTGGCTACGCGCCTCCGCAGTGCCTTCACGTGCTCCCAGATCTCCTTGTGCTCGCTGTTCTCGCTCGATTCGTCCTCGCTTCTCTCGCTGTCTCCGATCCTTCCGCGAGAGGAGAACCGCAGGTACGCCTCCAGGTCCCGCAGCGCGGCGGGATAGTCGTTCAGGTGGTAGGCCAGCAGGCCGCGGTCGCGCAGCTCCGTCGTGGCCGAGGGGTCGAGGGCCAGCAGCAGCTCGGTGATCGCGTGCGCCTGCGGGAACGAGCGCATGCGGACGTAGATGCGCTTCAGGTTGACCAGCATGCGGACGATGATCTCCGGCTTGGTGGCCCGCATCAGCATCCGGCGGTCGAACGGGACCTCGTCGCCCGCGTGGGACCGCAGCAGCTTGCAACAGTCGAGCTCGGAGAGGATGGCGCCGCCGTGGAAGGGATCCACGATGACCTGGTCCTCCTCGAGCGAGGCGTCCGCGCCGCCCGGCTGTACGCGGAGCAGAAAGCGGCCGGGAAAGTTCACGCCGTCGGTTTGCAGGCCGGCGCGCCGGGACACTTCGATGTAGACGAGGGCCAGGGTGATCGGGATGCCGGTGCGGCGATCGATGACGTTGTTGAGGAAGCTGTTCCGCGGGTCGTCGTAGTGCTTGCGGTTACCGGCGAACCCCTGCTCCTTGAACAGATAGGAGCTGATTCCCGCGATGCGCCGCAGCAGGTCGGCGTCCTCGCCCAGGGCCGCGATGCGATCCGCCGCCGCGGCGCCCATCCGGTCGAGGGCCCGCAGGTAGCGCGACGCGTCGAGCTGCGGGTACTCGATGCGGGCGATGGCCAGAGCGGCCGGCGCCAGATCGGGCGACGGAGCCTTGGCGACATCGGTGAAGCGCCGGATGAAGTCCGCGGAGACCACGCTCGTCACTGGCTCCCATTCTGCACCGGTCGAGTGCGTACGTCGACCCCGCTCCGCCGGCACAGCGCGGCCAGCGCGCGATGGTCCACGTTGGCGAGGCTGGATACGATGGCGGTTGCGCCGGTCAGCGCGGCGGCTTCGTAGGTCGTAGTGACCCCGACGCATGGGAGCCCGGCGGCGACGGCCGCCTCGATGCCCCAGCGGGAGTCCTCGATGGCGACGAAGCCGGAGGGCGACGGGGAGCGGCCGAGCTCGGCGCTCAACAGCTCCACTGCTCGCGCATAGCCGTCCGGGGCTGGTTTGGCGTGCTCGACGTCGTCGGCCGCGACGATGGCCGAGAAATGCCGGCGGAGTCCGGCGCCCTGCAGAATGTCCTCGATCTCCTGGTGGAGTGCGCCCGAGGCGATTCCGAGGACGAGCTCCCCGGCGAGCCGCTCGATGCACGCGGGCGCGTCCGGAAACACGACGTCGCCCGCGCCGACCAGCTCTTCGTAACGCCGTCCCTTGGCTTCGATCAACCGCTCCAGATCGCCTCCGCCGAGGGCGAATCCGCGGTCGGCCGCGACGGTCGTGAACACGCCGACGTCGTCGAAGCCGAGGTAGCGGGCCTCGTAGTCCTCCCTGGAGAGGGTCATTCCCCGGTTGCGCAGGACATCCCGATACGCCTGCAGGTGCAGGCGCTCGGTGTCCGCGATGACGCCGTCGAAGTCGAAGACGACGCCGACCAGGGGATCGCCGGCGACCATCCGGGTGTCGGGATTCCGGACGCCGGACGGGCTCATGGCCCGGGCGCTTCGGCCGGCTCGACCGGAACGAAGACCGGCAGCCGCCGTTCGTCTTCGGGCGGCAGCTTCTCGCCGGCGTGAATGGGCCTCGGGAGGCGGTTCTCCGGCGGAGGAAACGGGCAGTCGTACTGCTCGTCGAAGTAGCAGGTGGGGTGGTAGGCGCGGTTGAAGTCGAGGTCGTAGACGCCGGTGGAGCTGAACGGCAGATCGATGTAGCGTCCGGCCGGATAGGTCTCGCTGCGGCTCGTCTCGTCGCGGAACGGCACGAACAGGCCCTCCTCCTCGGACAGCAGCGCCGTCAGCCTGTGGGATTCGCCGTGCAGCACGAACTCCAGGTGACCGATGCGCTGCATGCGCCGGAACTGGCCGGTCGACGTCGGGACGTCGTAGATCGGCTGGTCGTCGGCGATGTCGAGCTGGGCGGGCACGCGGTACGACGGGTCCGGATCGTAGTAGCGGAGCGGCACCATCCACGAGCGTCGATCCAGCGGCACGAAAGACTCGGGATCGTTCGTGAGGAACTCGTCCTTGTAGGCGCGGGCTTCTAGAAGCAGCTCCAGGTAGCTGTCCTCATCCGGTTCCGGCGGCCCGCAGGCCGCCGCCAGCAGGAGGGCGCCGGCCGCGACGGCGATGACGAGTCGCCGTCCTCCGTCGCCCGCCGCATGCCAATCGCTGCTTCCGGTCACGAATTCTCGAGTCCTCAATGCCTGTCCTACAAATACATCGCCGATGCCCAGGGACGCAAGCATCCGGGCATCGGCGAATTCGGCGGCGCGACCGGCCGCGGCTCCTACAAGGGGTACGCGCCCCGTTCCACCGCCGCGTCCGAGAGCCGCCGCCGGAGGCGCACGTCGTTGGCCGGCGTCACCTTCAGGAGCCGGCGCAGGCCCGCGAGGCGCGTCCGCAGCTCGTCGCCTTCCGCCATGGCGGCGAACGCGGAACGGGCCGTCGCCTCGATGCGCATGGCGGCCCCGTCGACGTACGACGCGGCGGCGTCGGCCTGCAGATCGGCCCCGGTCGCTCCGGACGCCGCGGCGGCCCGGGCGCGGGCGACGGCGCTGTCCGCCGCGTAGGTGTCGATGACGATGTCCGCCGCGAACGAGAGCACCTCCTGCTGCTCGCTGAGCTTCTGCCCGTAGGTCTGCATCGCGAGGCCGATGACGGCGAGACCGACCTTGCGGAACATGCCGACCGCGGCCGCCGCGGCCTCGAGCGGGCCGTCGGGTGCGGCCGCCGCCCCCGACGGAGCCAGGAGCTCGTCCTGCAGCTTCTTCGCGGCCGGAATCAGCGCCAGATCGCCCTTGACGGCCCGCTTGACGAGCATGCCGGGGATGAGCAGCCGGTTGATCTCGTTCGTGCCCTCGAAGATGCGGTTCACCCGCGAGTCGCGGTAGTGGCGCTCGGCCGGGTAGTCCCGGACGAACCCGTTCCCGCCGTGAATCTGCACGTTCTCGTCGAGGACGTCGTGCAGCGTCTCGCTGCCCGCCACCTTGAGGATCGACGACTCGACGGCGTACTCCTCGAGCGCGCGCAGGATGGCGCCGCCGTCGCCGGGATCGACGCCCTCGAGCGTCCCGTCGATGAGGCCCACCGTCCGGAACACCATCGATTCCAGCGCGTAGGTCCGGGCGACCATCCCGCCGATCTTGTGCTTGACGGCGCCGAAGCTCGCGATCGGCTGCCCGAACTGCCGCCGGCTGGCCGCGTAGCGCGCCGATTCGCCGATGGCGCCGCGGGCGCCGCCCACGGTCGACGCCCCCAGCTTGAAGCGGCCGTAGTTCAGGACGTTGAAGGCGACCTTGTGGCCCTTGCCGACCTCGCCGAGCAGGTTGTCGGCCGGGACCCGGACGTCCTGGAGGACCACCGGCGTCGTCGACGAGCCGTGCAGGCCCATCTTGTGCTCTTCCTTGCCGGTGGAGACGCCATCGAACCCGCGTTCCACGATGAACGCCGTGAAGTGCTCGCCGTCGACCTTGGCGAAGACGATGTAGAGGTCGGCGAACCCGCCGTTGGTAATCCACATCTTCTCGCCGTTCAGCACGAAGCTGCCGTCCGCCTGCCGCGCCGCGCGCGCCTTGGCGCCGAGCGCGTCCGAGCCGGAGCCCGCCTCGCTCAGGCAGTAGGCGCCGACGGTCTCCCCGGTCACCAGGGACGGCAGGTAGCGCTGCTTCTGCTCGTCGGTGCCGAACATCCGGATTGGCAGGATCGCGAGGTTGGCGTGCGCGCCGTAGGTGGCGCTGAAGGAACCGCACTGGCCGAGGCAGCCGGCGATGACGGCCGCGCTGGCCTTGTCGAGCGCGAGGCCGCCGTAGGCCTCCGGCACGTCGGTGGCCAGCAGCCCGAGCTCGCCGGCGCGCCGCAGCAGCTCGCGGGTCAGGTCCCAGTCCTTCGTCTCGAGCTGCTCGGTGTGGCCGGCGACCTCGTTGGTGAACTCCTGGGCCGTCTGCTGTATCAGCCGGTGCTCTTCGGTCATGCGCTCCGGGGTGAAGATCGTCTCCTGCGGCGCCGCTTCCAGGAGCCACTCCCCGCCGCGCGGAACCGTCTCGATTGCGGTGGTGGTCATGATGTCCCTCGTCTCTTGAGTTGCCCCGGCCCGCGTGGTCGCACCGCGCGGAACCCGGTCAGAGTCGCTCGAAAATGCCGGCGGCCCCCATGCCGCCGCCCACGCACATGGTGACCATGCCGTAGCGCCCGTTCCGCCGCTCGAGCTCGTGGAGCAGCGTGGCCGTCAGCTTCGCGCCGGTGCAGCCGAGCGGATGGCCGAGCGCGATGGCGCCGCCGTTGACGTTGAGCCTGTCGGGATCGATCGGCAGCTCGCGCAGGCAGGCCAGGATCTGGGCGGCGAAGGCCTCGTTCAGCTCCACCAAGTCGATGTCGTCCAGCGTCAGCCCGGCCGTCTTCAGCGCCTTGCGTATCGCCGGGACCGGACCGATGCCGAACAGCTCCGGTTCGACGCCCGCCGTCGCGTAGGCGACGAAGCGCGCCAGCGGCTTCAGTCCCGCCTGCGCGGCCCGCTCCGCGGTGGTCACGACGACCGCGGCGGCGCCGTCGCTCATCTGCGACGAGTTGCCGGCGGTGACCGATCCGCCGGCGAGAAACACCGGGCGCAGCTTGCCGAGCGCCTCCAGCGAGGTGTCCGCGCGCGGCCCCTCGTCGCGGTCGAACGTGACGTCCCGCACCGCCGGCGCCTCTCCGTTGCCGTTGGCGGGCTCGGCGACGCCGACTGTCACCGGCACCGTCTCCGCGTCGAAACGGCCGGCCTCCAGGGCCGCGAGCGCACGCTGATGGCTGCGCAGCGCGTAGGCGTCCTGCTCGTCCCGGCTGATCGACGACTCCCGCGCGTGGTTCTCGGCGACCAGGCCGGTGCTGAGATAGACGTCCGGGTAGTGGGCCACGAGCTCGGGATTCGGGGCGATCTTGTGCCCTCCCATCGGCACCAGGCTCATCGACTCGGTGCCGCCCGCCACTACCGTCTCGGCCCAGCCGACCATGATCTTCTCTGCCGCGAAGGCGATGGACTGCAGCCCCGACGAACAGAAGCGGTTGATGGTGACGGCCGACGCCGCGACTGGAATCCCGGCCCGCAGGCTGGCGATGCGGGCCACGTTCATCCCCTGCTCGGCTTCGGGCATCGCGCAGCCGAGGATGACGTCGTCGACGGTTTCGGGCTCGATGCCCTCGGCGCGCCGCAGCGCCTCGCGAATCGCGACGGCGGCCAGCTCGTCGGGCCGGGTCGTGCGCAACGTGCCCTTGGGCGCCTTGCCGGCCGGGGTGCGGACGGCGGATGCGATGACTGCGTCTCTCATGGTCTTGACTCGCTGGGTTGCTCAAGTCGATCAGGCCGGTACCCGTACCGCGGCGGGTCTCCCGGCGTGCAAGCGGACGAACTGCGTCACCACCTCGGCGAAGCGCTCCGGACGCGTGACGAGCCCCATGTGCCCGGTTCGGTCGAGTCGATCGTAGCGCGCGCCCGGGATTGCCCGCAGGTATTCGCGCGTACTCGCGACGTCCACGACCCGATCGAGGCGCGGCTCGCCGGTCACGACCTGGGTGGGAGCCGCGATGCGGGCGCAGTCGGCCGCGAAGTCGAAGCGGTCCGCGTGGCGCGCGCGTTCGGCCATGCAGGTCGGAGCCGCCGGATACCGCGTGATCCGCCACAGGTGACTTGCGATGAAGGGGATGCGCGCGCCGGGCGACGGGAAGGCGGCCGCAAGCTCCGGGCAGAGGCGGAAGCACGACCCGAGCGCGAAAACCGGCGCCATCAGCCGGGGGGCTGCCAGGTACCGCTCCACTCTGCATCCGGGCTGCCACGCGGGCGACGGAGTGGACACGAGCGTCAGGGTCCTGACGCGTTCCGGGCGGCACGCGGCGTAGTGCAGGGCTATCCAGCCGCCGTAGGACACGCCGCACAACGACACCGGACCGTGGACGCCGGCGCGGTCGAGCAGGGCGTCTAGCCAGTCGGTGTACCGCTCGAATCCGAACGCCGGATCGGTGTCGGCGATGGAGCCGGAGTCGCCCGGCAGCGACCCGCTGATCACGCGGCAGCGCGCCGCGAGCGCGTCCACCGCGGGAAGCATCCACTCCCAGCGGCCTTGAATGCCGGGGACGAGCACCAGCGGCAGGCCGGCTCCACGGTCGATCATCAGTTCCTCAGGGGCTTGCCGGTCTTGAGCACGTGAGCGATGCGTTCCTGCGTCTTCGGTTCGCCGCACAGGCTCAGAAACGCCTCGCGTTCGAGATCGAGCAGCCGCTGCTCCGACACGGTCGTGGCGTGCGGCAGGTCGCCGCCCGCGAGGATACGGGAGAGGGTCCGACCGAGGTGGGCGTCGTAGTCACTGATGTGTCCGCCGCGCCACGCGATGTGCACGCCCAGATCCAGTGCGGCACGGACCCCGGCCCCGCCCACCGGGATGACGTTGCGCCGCGCCGGCGGCTGGTAGCCGGCGCGCGCCAACTCCAGCGCCGCCGACTTCGCATCGGCGAGCAGCCGCTCCCGGTTCATGGTGACGGCGTCCGTGTCGCGCAGCAGCCCCAGGCGCCGGGCGTCGGCGGCGCTCGTCGAGACCTTGCCGAATCCGATGAGCTCGAACGCCTGCTGGATGCACGGCAGCGGGTCGGCCGCGCCGGCCGGGACGCAGGCCGTGAACCGAACGAGTAGCTCCTTGGTGCCGCACCCGGCGGGGATCAGTCCCGCGCCCACCTCCACCTGGCCCATGTAGGTCTCGGCCGCCGCCTGCACGCGGTCCCCGTGGAGCACGATCTCGCAGCCGCCCCCGAGGGCCAGCCCGGCCGGGGCCGCGACCACCGGCACGGCGGCGTACCGCAGCCCGAGCACGGCCGACTGGAACGTGCGCACCATCAGGTCGATCTCGTCCCAGTTCTCCTCCTGGGCTTCGAGCAGCAGGAGCATCAGGTTGGCGCCCGCGGAGAACGCCGGCGCATCGTTGCCGATCACGAGCGCGTCGAAGTTCCGGGACGCTTCCTCGACGCCGGCGTTCATCATCGCGACGGTATCGCCCCCGATCGCGTTCATCTTCGAGTGGAACTCGAGGCCGAGCACGCCGTCGCCGAGGTCGACGAGGCTCGCACCGGCGTTCCGCCGGACCGGCGGACGGCGCTCCTTCGCCCGGTGCAGGATCTGCAGGTCGGGCGCGCGGGGGGGGATCCGTCCCTCCCGGAAGCGGACGCTGCCCGCCGCCGGTGGAGCGGAATGCTGCACGGCGCGCACGATCGCCGGCGGGTCCGTCCGCCCGGCCGCCTCCAGAACCCTGTCCACCCCGATGGCGTCCCAGAGCTCGAAGGGCCCGAGCTCCCAGCCGAAGCCCCACCGCATGGCGCGGTCGACATCGTCGATGGTGTGCGCGATCTGCGGGGCGACCTCCGCCGCGTACACCAGCGTCGGGGCGAGCGTGGCGCGCAGGAACTCCCCGACGCGGTCGCGGCCCTCGAACAGGGTCCGAATCCGTTCGCCGTGGTCGTCTATCGCGGCCGCGGCGTCGAGGGCCGGCAGTCGCGGCGACCGGCGGGCGCGGTAATCCATCGTGCCCGGATCCAGCGTCAGAATCGCGCTGCCGTCGCCGGTCTTCTGCTTGCGGTAGAAGCCGCCGCCCGCCTTCGACCCGATCCAGCCCCGCTCGACCATGCCGGCGACCAACGGGGGCAGCGCGAAGGCGGCGCGCTCATCCGCGTTCTCGAGGCGCTCGGCCAGGTTGGCCGCCACGTGGGCCAGGATGTCCAGACCCGCGATGTCCAGTGTGCGAAACGTCGCCGAGCGGGGCCGGCCGATGACGGGACCGGTCATCGCGTCGACTTCCTCGATCGTGTACGCGCCGCCCGCGAGCTGCTCCAGGATCCGTGCGACGCCGAACATGCCGATGCGGTTGCCGATGAAGTTCGGCGTGTCCTTCGCGACGACCACGCCCTTTCCCAGCGCGTGATCGCCGAACTTCACCATGGCGTCGAGCAGGGCCGAATCGGTGTCGGCCGTCGGGATGACCTCGAGCAGCGGCAGATACCGCGGCGGGTTGAAGAAGTGGGTGCCGAGCCAGTGGCGGCGGAAAGCCTCGCCGCGCCCTTCCGCGAGGCTGGCGACAGGGATGCCCGACGTGTTGGAGCTGACGATGGCGTGTGCCGCCCGGAGCGGCTCGACCCGGGCCAGCAGCTCCCGCTTCACGTCCAGCCGCTCGACGACGGCTTCGAGAATCCAGTCGTGCTCGCCGGCGCGCTCCAGATCGGTGTCGAACCCGCCCACGGCGATGCGCCGCGCCGTCTCCGGCGTGAAGAAGGGATCCGGTCTCAGCTTGCGCGCACGCTTCAGCCCTTCGCGGGCGGTCGCGGCGTCGAGATCGAGGAGGAGCACGGAGATGCCCGCGTTGGCGGCATGGGCGGCGATCTGGGCGCCCATCGCGCCCGCGCCGAGCACGGCGATGGAGTGTATCCGTTGCATCGTTCAGACCGTTGGCTGCGCCTTCATTCCATTGACCAGGAGATCGATGACCGGGTCCGCGTCGTCGACCAGCCGGTGGTCGCGGTTGCTCAGCACCCAGTTCGTCACCATCTCGTCGAGTGCGCCGAAGATGGCCTTCGCCGCCAGCGTGGCGTTGAGGTCGGTCCGGAACACGCCAGCTTCCTGCGCCGCACGGACGGCGTCCCGCAGGTGATCGAGATACGTCCGGAGCTGGGCGGCCGAGAAGCGCTCCATGAACTTCGTGGACTGCCGCAGCTCGACCTGGAACACGATCGCCAAGTCGCGCCGGCTGCCGAGACCGCCGAGATGCACGCGCGCGAGGCGGCGCAGCCGCTCGACCGGATCGGTGACCCCGGCGAGCGCGCGGTCCGCCTCTTCGAGCGCCCGCGTCATCGACTTCTCGAAGATCGACGTCAGCAGGTCGTCCTTGCTCCGGAAGTAGAGGTACACGGTCCCGGCGGCGACCCCGGCCTCCCGCGCCACGTCCGCGACCTGGGCGTTGAAGAAGCCGCGCCGGGCGAACACGCGCGTGGCGGCGTTCAGAATCGCGGTCCGCTTGTCGCCCATGCCGGGCTGCCGGCGAGCCGGGATCCGGCGTTGCGCGTTCGCGCCGGACGGAAGTGTCTGTGAATGAACGTTCATTCAGTAGTATTCTGCAACGACCGTCGCGGTGTTGTCAAGGGGACGACCAGTGCCGTGGTCAGACTCCTGGGGCGGTGGCGGCTGGGGCCGAACACGAAGCCTTGCGACGGGTTCTCGGCGGCGCTGGGAGTCTGCGCCGTAGGAAACGGCGTAGACTCCCAGTCAGGCCCGGTTGGGCTGCAATCGGAGCCGGAGGCGACGATTGTCGGGCTAGGAGTCTGCGCCCTAGAAACGGCGTAGACTGCTGGTCAGGCCCGGTTGGGCGGCAATCGGAGCCGGAGGCGACGACTGTCGGGCTAGGGCAGTGCGTTCAGCGTCGCCTGGGCCTGCGCGGTCTCGGCTGCGGAGGTCGGATCGTCGGCGTCGATCGTGCGCTGGAAGTACTCCTTGGCCGTGTCCATGTCGCCCTTGTTCAACGCGACGAGGGCGAGCTTGAAGAGCGGCTTCGCCCAGCTCGGGTCGACCATGTTCGCCCGCTCGTACCACTGGGCTGCGCCGTCGACGTCGCCCTGGGAGAAGGCCTGCTCGCCCTGGTTGTAGAGGTCCTCGCGTGAAGCGGAGAGACTCGTGGCGGCCTGTTCGAGCACCTGCTGGTCGGTCGCGTCGGCCGTGCCGCTCGCCAGCCGCGCCCTGGCCCGGGCGACCTGTACGGTCTGGTTCTGCGGGTCGTCGGCCAGCGCGCGGTCGTACGCCGCGATGGCGGCCTCGTGCTCCTGCATCTGCGCGTAGGCGTTGCCGATGTTGAAGTGCAGGTTGCTCAGCGCCGGAAGCTGCCCGAGCACCGCCTCGTAGCCGGCGATGGAGTCCTGGTAGTTGCCGCCGTTGAACGCGGCGTCGGCAGCCTGGATTCGTGCATCGATCGCGTCCAGATCGAGCCCGGCCACCGCTTCGTCGCCCAGCATCTGCGCCAGCGGGTGCCGGATGCGGGCCAGCGCGAAGTCGATGGGCGCGTTCCGTGTCTGGGTGATGTTGGAAGGACCCTCGCTCGGCCCGTAGCCGCGCGGCGACCCGTTCCGTTCGGCGCAGGCGCCCACGCAGTCGGCTCGGAACATCCATTGCCCGCTCACCAGCCCGATGATGGCGAAGTTCCCGTCGTTCCCGGTGGTGGTAATGAACTCCGAAAGATTGGCGTTCGGGTTCGTGGCCGTAATCTGGACGCCGGCCAGCGGGTTCCCGTCCTCGTCGGTGACCTCGCCGACCACGCGACCCTGGCCCTGCCCCGCTGCCGAACCGGCAATCGCGAAGCTCAGGGCCAAACCGAACGTGCAAGAGATGATGTGTTGCAGACGCAGGCTCATGTCATGCTCCTGTATGTCCCGGAACGTTCCCGGGAGATTGCTCCCCGAAGTATGTCGAATGCGGTCGGTGCCCCCTCCGCGCTCCGGGCGCGCGGAACTCCTAGCGGTCCACGCCGGCCTGGAGCGCTTCGATCGCTCCGCGTGCCTCGACGCTCGCGGGACCGCCGGCCGGAACCGCACGATATGCCGCGAGCGCGCGCTCGCGGTCGTTCTTCTCGCGGTAGGCATGTCCTATCTGGACGTGCAGACCGGTGAGCCCGGGCACACTCTCCAGCACCGATTCGTATGCGTCGATGGCGGCATCGAAGTCGCCGCGGTCGTAGAGCGCGTCGGCGGCGTCGAGCGCTTCCTCCAACTCGTCGCCCCGGAGGTTGGCCAGCACGCCGGTCGACGGCGCGGGCGGATGGAGCGGGTCGGTTTCCATGACGAAGTTCACGCGCCCCGTGCCCGAGCCCCGCACGTTGGCGAATCCCTGAACCGGCTCGTAGCCCCGCTGCCGGATCAGAAACAGCCAGCGTCCCCGCTGCAGGCCGATGAAGGAAAAGCGGCCGGCGTCGTTGGTCGTCGTCTCGATGCGGCGCTGCCACTCCGTGTTCTCTCCCACCACCTCCGCGCCGACGATCGGCTCGCCTTCGACATCGCGCACGGAACCCGTGACCACGCCGGTCTGCGCGGACGCGACCGCGGCGAGCGATGCCAGGAGCAGTGCTGCGACGACCGGCGCCGTCGCGCGGATTGCGGAACGTGGCATGGCGTATACCTCTTGGCCTGATGGTGGCTCCACCGGGGGACGGCGGGAGCGCGACGCCCCGCGTCCGCCCGGAGCGAACCAACAGTATACACTCGGATCCGGTCCGACCGATGCACTCGATTCGCCTTCGCCTGATCCTTTTCGGAGCACTCGCGGCGATGCTCGTCGCGCCGCCGGCGCCAGCCGCGGCGCGGTCCGCGGTTCAGGCCCGCGAGGGCCTGGCGCCGGCACTCGATGCGGCTCGTCTCGCGCGAATCGATGCCGTCGTCCGGGATGCAATCGCGGCCGGGCAGTTGCCCGGCGCGGTGGTGCTGGTCGCCCACGCGGGCCGGACCGTCTACCGGCAGGCGTTCGGCCACCGCGCCGTGAGCCCGGGGCGCGAACCGATGACGGTCGATACGATCTTCGATCTCGCGTCGCTGACGAAGGCCATTGCGACCGCTCCGAGCGTGATGGTTCTCGTGGAGGAGGACGTCATCCGGCTGCGAGACCGCGTTGCCCGCTACCTGCCCGGATTCGAGCGCCACGGCAAGGACGCCGTCACCATCGAGCATCTGTTGACGCACGTGTCCGGGTTGCGGCCGGACCTGCCGCTCGAGGAGGAGTTCGAGGGAACCGGCGAGGCGCTGCGGCGCGTCTTCGCCGAACGCCTCGAGGCGCCCCCGGGCGAGGCGTTCATATACAGCGACCTCAACTTCCTGCTGCTCGGAGAGATCGTCCGGCGGGTGAGCGGGACGCCGCTCGATGTCTTCGCGGCGGAGCGGTTGTTCGTCCCGCTCGGAATGCTCGACACATCTTTCCGACCGGGTAGCGATAGCGTCGCGCGCATCGCGCCCACCGAGGCGTGCACGCCCCTCGGCTGGCCGTGCGGCGGACCCGGGGCGGTCATGTTGCGGGGCACCGTGCACGATCCGACCGCGCGGCGGATGGGGGGCGTGGCCGGGCACGCCGGACTGTTCGGCACGGCAGACGATCTGGCTCGTTTCGGTGCGATGCTGCTTGCCGGGGGCCGCGCGCCGTCCGGCGCCGCGCTGCTGTCGCCGCTCACCGTGGCGCGCATGACGAGGCCTTCGACGCCCGCCCGCCTGCCGGACGTGCGCGGGCTCGGCTGGGACATCGACTCGCGCTATTCGAGCAACCGCGGGGATCTCTTCGCCCGCGGCTCCTACGGCCACACCGGGTTCACGGGAACCTCCATTTGGATCGATCCGCAGACGGAGACCGTCGTCGTCTTTCTCTCGAGTCGAGTGCATCCGGCCGGGGGCGGCGACGTGGTCCGTCTGCGCGGCCTGGTGGCCACCCTCGCCGCGGCGGCAGTCGGCGTGGTGCAGTAGCCGGCCGGTCGTTCACATCCGGTACAGCATCCAGTAGACGATCACGCCGGTCACCGACACGTACAGCCAGACCGGCAACGTCCAGCGGGCGATCGCCGCGTGGGCCGCGAAGCGCCCGCGCAGCGCGCGGATCAGGGTCAGGAGGGCCAGCGGCAGTATGAGCGCCGCGAGCACGATGTGGCTGATCAGCACGGTGAAGTACACGACGCGGATCGGTCCCTGTCCGGTGAAGGCCACCGAGCCGACGTTGAGGTGGTAGATGACGTACGAGGCCAGGAAGAGGGTCGAAGTGGCGCAGGCGGCAAGCATGCACGCGCGGTGCTGCTCGATCCGGCCGCTCCTGATCAGGACGTAGCCGGTCGCCAACAGCGTGGCCGAGACGGCGTTCAGCGTGGCGTTCACAGCGGGTAGATCGGTGACGTCGAGCACGCGGGCGGCCTCAGAGTACGGGGGTTGCGAGCAACGAGATCCAGAACAACGGCAGATACACCAGCGAGCCGACGAATAGGGTTCGCGCCCGCGCCTCGCAGGGCCGCGCCAGGAAGCGGACGGCCAGGGCCAGGAAGAGCGCGCCCAGGGTGCCGGCGACCATGACATGCTGCGGCCCCGCCATCCCGGCCGCCGTCGGGGCCAGGCTCAGGGGGACGAGCGCCGCGGTGAAGAGGAGCGCGTGCAACGCCGTGCGCCGGCCCCCGGGGTCCCGAGTGGCCACCAGGGGCAGGCCGGCGCGGCCGAAGTCTTCCCGGTAGAGCCAGGACAGCGCATGGAAATGCGGCAGTTGCCAGAGGAAGACGATACCGAACAGGATCCACGCCTCCACCGTCAGGGCGCCGCGCGCGGCGGTCCAGCCGATCACGGGTGGCAGCGCGCCCGGCACGGCGCCGAACAGGGTTGCCCACGCGGTCCTCCGCTTGAGCGGCGTGTAGATGGCGGCGTAGCTGATCAACGTGGCCAGGGCGACCAGGGCGGTGAGCGTGTTGACGCGCAACGCGAGCTCGATCAGGCCGGCCGCGCTGAGTACCGCGGCGAAGAGCCGGCCCTCGGTCGGGGTGAGCCGGCCCGCGGCCATGGGGCGCAGCCGGGTGCGCAGCATGACCTCGTCGATGTCCCGCTCGGCGACCTGGTTGAAGGCCGCCGCGCCGCCCGCCACCAGCGCCGACCCGAGCAGCACGTGCAGCGCGACCGCGAGGTCGGGCGTGACGGCGCCGAGGTAGTAGCCGACGCCGGCCGTCACCACCACGAGCGAATTGAGCCGCGGCTTCGTGAGCGCCAGGAAGTCCGCAATGCGGTTCGATGTCGCCGGCATCGTCGCCGCATCGCTCTTCACGCCCGCGCCTCCGAGCCCGCGATCGGTTCCGCCGCGTCGCTCGACGCCGGGCGGACATCGGCCCCCGCGTCCGCAAACCGCTCCCGGTGCACGCGCAGCGCGAGCACGACCGACGCGGCGAACGCGGCGGCTCCGACGGCCACGTGGGCGGTGTTCACCGCCACCTGCCGGCCGCTCAGCACGGTCCATGCTCCCAGGCCCACCTGCACGAGGACGAGCGCGGAGAGCAGGAGCGCGGGCCGCGTCAGCTCACGTCGTCCCGGATGATGGAACAGCAGGTGTCCCGCCGTCGCCAGCACCATGGCCGTCACGGCCACCGCGCCCACGCGATGCGCGAAGTGGATGGCGATGCCGGTGGTCCACTGCGGCGGAACGAGGTGTCCGAAGGCGAGCGGAAAATCGGGAATCGCGAGGCCGGCCCCGGTATGGCGCATCGTCGCGC
This sequence comes from Acidobacteriota bacterium, assembly GCA_021296515.1. Lineage (GTDB taxonomy): Bacteria > Acidobacteriota > Vicinamibacteria > Vicinamibacterales > UBA8438 > WTFV01. The sequence goes on from JAGWAH010000024.1 coordinate 15,251, forward strand.
CGATCAGGATCTGTCCGTAGATGACGGCCGGCGCGGCCAGCGCGAGCCGTGCCAGGACAGGATCGCTTCGTGCACCGTACCCGCCGGGACCTGTACGCCAGCCCGGCGAAGTGAACAGCGTCAGGCTCACCACGAGTGCGAAGAATATCTGCGCCAGACCCGCGTGGCTGATGGAGACGGGAGCGGGCAGAAAGTACAGGACCGTAATCCCGCCGAGCAGCCCTTGCGTGACGACCGCCGCCAGCGCGGTCCACCCCAGGCGGCGGACCCAGCGGCGCGGCTCGATGCGCGCCAACCAGACGGCCAGCCCGATCGTCAGCAGACCGACGGTGCTCGCAATGAGGCGATGGCCGTGCTCGTAGAAGATGCCGCCCACCATCTGCGAGAAGGGGAAGGCGAACATGAAGGTGCCGTAGGTGTTCGGCCAGTCCGGAACGGCCAGCCCGGAACCGGTGCTGGTGACCAGACCTCCGGCCACGATGAGCAGCAGAGACGCCGCGACGACGAACCTCAGATAAAAATGCAGCCAGCGCATGAGCGGCGGCCGCGCGGGGGCCGCGGCGGAACCTGCACCGGGCCGGGCCGCCCGTGACCGGACGACCCCGACCCGATCCATATCCGCAGGTGTCGATCGGCCCGAACTAGCCGGCGGTGAACGTGAACGAGACGTTGGCGGTTGCGCCGTCGCCGACCGTCACGTTCTGCGTCTGCTCACCCAGCATCTCGTGCCATGCCGCGATGACGTAGTTGCCGGCCGGCAGGTTGCCGATGTCGAACGCGCCGTCGGGGCCCGTCGTCACGAAGTACGGGTGGTCGAGCACGCCGACGTAGGCGTTCATCCAGCCGTGCACGTCGCACTTGAAGGGCACCATCGGCGAACCGTCCGGGGCGACTTCGACCTGGTCGAACGTCCTCTCCATCGACATGCCCTGAATCGGCTGGCCGGTGTTGAACTCGGCGTTGACGGCCGGCGTGGCGTGGATGTTGTGCAGCGTGGGATCGGAGTTGGTGATCTGCACGGTCTGGCCGACCTGCACGCCGAAGACGTGCGGCGTATAGCGGCAGCCCTGCTGGTCGAGGACGATGGTCTCGCCGGACGCCGAGTACGACCCCGACAGGCCTTCCTTCACGTACACGAACACGTTGCCGAGCCCGCCGCCGTCGCCCACCACGTAGTACTCGGTCTCCGTATTCGTCGCTTCCTTGACGCAGACCGGATCGGAGTTCATCCGGATGGTCTCGGGCGCCGGCGGCTCGCCCTCGAACGTGATCGAGCCGCTCACGGTGCTGGTGCCGGTGGCTCCGACCGCGTTGGCCGCCGCGCCGCCCCCCTCGGGGACGATGGATACGGGCGGTACGTCGGAGCGTGAATTGCATGCGCCGGCGACCGCGATCGCGGCGAGCGAGACGAGGATCCAGAATGTGCGGTGTCGCATCGAGCTTCTCCTGCGCGGATTGTGAGTACGGGCTCAGACGGAACGGCACGCGAGGGTGCGTTCCGGGGTTTCTTGCAAACCGTTCAATTATAACGGCAGTCCGCCGCGCGGGTCACCTGGGCGCCGGCGCACTCGCAACCTCGCGCAGCTTTCGCAGCACGCGGTCCTCGATCCAGTGCTCGTCCCACCACTCCATCGGGGTCACCGGTCTGCCCTGCAGCAGCATCGCGAAGTGCAGGTGGTCTCCGCCGGCCAGACCGGTCTGCCCGCTCAGGCCGATCTGCTGGTCGCGCTCGACCGGCATTCCCGGCGCGACGTCGACCGACGACAGGTGGGCGTAGAGCGACTGCAGTCCCATGCCGTGATCGATCACGACGCAACGGCCGAAGATGCCGAGGTACTCGGTGAAGACGACGGTTCCTGCGTTGGCCGCACGTACCGGCGCGTTCGCGGTCGACGCGAGATCGAACCCGAGATGCACCTGCTGATCGACCTCGTTCCCGTCGTAGAGGTAGGTCCGATGGTCGGCGAAGCCCGACTCGACCTGCGAGTTCGCGAGCTGTCGGAACGGACCGCTCCAGAGCTGGCGGGGAGCCGTATCCGCGGCCAGCGCCCTGATGGCGGCCCGGTTGCTCTCCCGGAGCTGTCCGTTGATGAGCAGATAGATCTGGAGCAGCTCGTCGGCCGGCGTGGAGTCGTCGGCGTGCTCGCCGGCCAGCTCCGGCGACTGCGCCACGATGCCGGGCACGACGCGGCGCAGGAAGCCGTCGCTCAGGGGGATCCGCGAGCGGCGAAAACGCCGTTCGAAGATCCGGTGCGCGAAGCCGGCCGTCGCGTCGTTGCCGGCCCGATCCCGCGCGTACAGCTCGATCGGCGTGCCCAGGTCCTGGTCATGGAGCAGCGCGAAGAGCGCGATCCGCAGGTCGTCGCGCCCGTCGATTCCCGCGCCGTCCGCCGGGTAGCCGGGGTACTCGACATCGCCAACGCGGACTCCGGACGCGGCGTCCGCGGGGGTCACCCGGTAGACGACGAGCTCCGAGCCGCCGTGCGTAACGTAGTGCAGCGTCGACAGGGGCGTCAGGCGGGGCGGGGTCAGGCGGATGGTGACGTCGACGGCGGTCTCCGACCCGCTCTCGCGCAGCCCGAACAGCACCGGCCTGGTCGCCGCGACGACGATGCGCGCCGGGCCCTCCGTCAGGTCGGGGTGCGTCTCCCGGTCGAACGTGCGCGCGATGCGCAGGCGGTCGTCGGTCTCCTGCTCCAGCGCGGCGCCGGCCGGATCGTCGAGGGAAAAGAGCGGGTAGACGGTTCCGTCCTGCTCGATGTGCGCGGTGAGCGTGAGGAAGTCGGCCCCGGGCGTCTCCGCGGTCGCGACGAAGGGAGCCGTGCGCCCGACGAACTCGCCGGGTTGCACGATCGCGAGGGCCGGGCCGGCGACCTGCCCCGCCGAGATCCAGGCGGCGAGGGCGGCGCCCAGCGCCAGACCGGCCGTGAGCCCGAGGGCGGCGCGAATCACGCATCTATGATAACGCCCCTCGTTGACGGTCGAAACGGCGGGTTGCTAAACTGAAGCACGACCGACGTGGCGGTATCGTCTAGGGGTTAGGATACGTGGTTCTCAGCCACGGGACCGGGGTTCGAATCCCCGTACCGCTACCATCAACATTGGCAGTCGAGCGCGAAGGCAACGATGATGTCGTCGCGCAGATCGTCTCCGGCGGCCGGGGGATTCTGACCGTTCTCCTCGGCGCGCCGGCCCTGAAACGGCACGGCGACGTACTGTACGCCGCCGACCGCGTACGACGTCGGCGTGCCGGTCGCCCGATGGTGTATGGGCCTGATGCGCCACCGCGGCGTACCGGACAGCGCATCGAAGGCGCGGAAGTTCGTACCGCCCAGGAAGACGAGATCGCCGGCGGTGGCCAGCGTTGCGCCCAGCGGTTCGATGCCGACTTGCTCGTCGAACGGAAACTCGCGGATCCAGATCCTCCGTCCGGTATCGACGTTCCAGGCCTGCAGCTCGTCGAGGTGGTCGGTACCCTCCCGCCTGAACCACTTGTCGTCGGCGCCCACGAAGGGGTGGCCGGGCCTGTACTCGACCGCGCGCCCCTCCATCACGCCGCAACGATTGTTGTGCGCCGAGATGTAGAGGAGACGGGTCCGGGGACTGAATGCCTCCGGCGGCCAGTTGCGCGCACCGCCGGTGGAGGGGCAGAAGACAGCGCGCTTCCCGATACCCGGAACGCGCGCGGCATCGTAGGTCGGCCGTCCGGTCAGCGGGTCGAGGCCCACGAACACGTTCTGGTGAACGAAGGGCCGCGCGTCGAGAAACCGCATGCCGGCCGCGGTTCGTTCGAGCCGCCAGAGGTAGCCGTTGCGCCCCGCGTGCACGAGCGCGCGAGTCGTGCCGCCGCCCCGGTCGACGGTCAGCAGCAGCGGCGGACTGGCTTCGTCCCAGTCCCACGACCCGTTCCCGTGGTACTGGAAGTGACCTCGCAGCTCGCCGCTGTCGGCGTCGAGCGCGATCGTGGAGTTCGTGTAGAGGTTGTCGCCGGGACGGGCGTCGCCCGTCCATGGGCCGCCGTTGCCGACTCCCCAGTAGGTGAGGTCGAGCGCGGGATCGTAGTTGCCGGTCAACCAGACCGAACCGCCGCCGGTGCGCCACGCGTCGCCGTGCCAGGTACCGCTGCCCGGTTCACCCGGAGCCGGAATCGTGTGTCGCTTCCAGACCTCGTCGCCGGTCTCGGCGTCGAGCGCCGTGATCGATCCCCGTATCCCGTGCTCTCCGCCGGAGGTTCCGACCATGACCTTGCCCTTCACCACGAGCGGCGCCATGGTGACGTAGTAGCTGAGCCGGTAGTCCTCGACGGCCCGCTCCCAGACGACCGCACCGGACGTGGCGCGCAGGGCCACGACGTGTGCATCGAGCGTGCCGACGTAGACCTTGTCGCCGTACAGGGCCACGCCCCGGTTCGTCGGATGCGGACGCTTGAGATCGGAGGGAAGTTCCCGTTCGTAGCGCCACAGCAGGGCGCCGCTGTCCGCTTCGAGTGCGATCACCTGCGCGGCCGTGGTCACGAACATCGTGTTTCCATTGACGATCGGAGCCGCCTGCAAGGCGCCGTCCCGCACTCCGGTTCGGAATATCCATGCCGGCGCGAGATCCGCGACGTTGCGCGCGGTAATCTGATCCAGCGGGCTGTATCCCCATCCGTCGTAGGTCCGCCGGTACATCAGCCAGTCTTCGGGGTGCGGTTCGCGCAGGCGCGCGTCGGTGACCGGGACGTAGGCACGCGTCTCGTCCGGTGCGTCCTGCGGCAGCGTCTGCACGAGCGTGACGGTGGAACCGCCCGCCAGGGCGGCGGCGAGCCCGAGCCGCAGCAGGTTGCGAGTCATCCCTTCCGGCTACCTCCGGCCCCGCCGGCCGTGCCGATGGCGCCGGACAGGCGGTGCGTCTGACGCATCGGCGCCGGTGCAGGGGCGGATGGTGAGAGCGACGGCGAGGCGGTGCCGGGGCGCCATTGCGCGCCTATGATACCCATTGGAAACATGAGGCGACGTGTCAGGACGATAGACGCGCATGCGGGGGGCGAGCCGTTGCGCCTGGTGGTCGATGGGTTCCCCGCCCCGGTCGGGGCATCGATGCTCGACAAGCGGGCCTGGGTGCGCCGCCGCCACGATGGCGTCCGCCGGGCCCTGATGCGCGAGCCGCGCGGGCACGCCGACATGTACGGCGCGGTGCTGACCGAGCCGGTGTCGGCCGGCGCCCACGCCGGCGTGCTGTTCATGCACAACGAGGGCTACAGCACGATGTGCGGGCACGGCGTCATCGCGGTGGTGAAGATCGCCATCGAGCAGCGGTTGCTGCAGCTCGCGGATCCCGGCGCGGACATCGTGCTCGACACCCCGGCCGGCACCGTGCGGGCGCGCGCCACGTTCGGCGAGGGCGGCAGGGTCGAGGCGGTGTCGTTCGTCAACGTGCCGTCGTTCGTGCTCCGGGCGGGGATCCCGGTCGACCTGGACGGCCGCGTCGTTCCGGTCGACGTCGCGTTCGGGGGCGCGTTCTACGCCATCGTCGACGGCGAGGCGGCCGGCGTGCCGCTACGCGGCGAGCAACTGGCCCGGCTGCGCGCCCTCGGCGGGACGATCCGGGACCGCATCGACAGGGCCGTCGACGTCGTGCATCCCGCGGACGCCCGCCTGCAGGGGATCTACGGGACCATCTTCACGGGACCGCCCGACGCCGAAGGGGCCCACCTGCGGAACGTGACCGTCTTCGCCGATGCGCAGGTGGACCGTTCGCCGTGCGGCACCGGAACGTCGGCGGTCATGGCGGTCGTCGACGCGATGGGGCTGCTGGATGCCGGCGGCTGCTTCGTACACGAGAGCCTCATCGGCACCACGTTCTCGGGAGCGGTCGAGGACCGGACGTCGGTGGGCGACCTGCCGGCCATCGTGCCGCGGATCGAAGGGCGCGCCTGGATCACCGGACACCACGAGTTCGTGCTGGACGACGAGGATCCGCTCTGCGACGGCTTCCTGCTGTAGACTAGGCGAAAATGAGATCGGGTCGCATTCCGGGGGGATGCCCGGGGTGGGTCCCGGTGTCGCGCATTCGGGAGGCGTAAACGTGCACCAGGGCCTCCGTACACTCGATCAACTGCCGATCGGCCAGAGTGCGGTCGTACACCGCATCGACTGCGAGCGCCGCGTCGGCGGCCGGCTCATGGAGATGGGCCTGCTGCCGGGCACGCGGATCGAGATGGTCCGCCGCGCCCCGTTCGGCGACCCACTGGAGATCCGGCTGCGCGGTTACCTGCTGAGCCTGCGGTCGGACGACGCCGCCGAGGTCTCGCTGGCGCCTCTCGACCAGGTGGACCCCGGAGACGATGGCGAGACGTCGGGAACGCCGTCCCGCTTCGACGCCCATCCACCACGCGAAGCGGTTCCGAGGGCGCGGGTTCCGCGCGTGCTCGTCGCCGGCAACGCCAACTCGGGCAAGACCACCATCTTCAACGCCCTGACCGGCGCGCGCGCCAAGGTCGGCAACTATCCGGGAGTCACCGTGGCCCGGTCGTCGCGGGAGATCGAGCTTCCCGACGCTACCCGTGTCGAGCTGGTCGATCTGCCCGGCACCTACAGTCTCAGCACGCACTCGCCGGACGAGCAGGTCGCCGTCGACGAGGTGCTCGGACGGCGCGGCGAGGTGCCCGACGCGGTGGTGGTCGTCGTCGACGCGGGGACGATGGAGCGCGGCCTCTATCTCGTCCTGCAGATCGTCGAGACCGGCGTGCCGGTCGTGGTCGCGCTGAACATGGTCGACGAGGCGGCGGCGGCCGGCGTGACCGTCGATGCGGGCCGGCTCTCCGACTGGCTCGGCATCGCCGTCGTGCCGACGGTCGGCTCGACCGGCGAGGGGCTGGACGATCTGCGGCGCGCCATCGGCGGCGCTGTAGACCTGGCGCCCCGCGGCAACATTGCGTGGACCGGATTCCCCGCGCCGGTGGAGAAGGCGGTATCCGAGGTGGAAAGGGCCTTGCACGGCGGCGCGTTCGACCGGACGCCGGCCGCGCGCCGGTCCTGGGCCGTCTGGTCGTTGCTGTCGCACACCACCGACGAGGACGACGTCGAGGGACTGCCGGCCGTTGCCCGGAAGACCGTCGACGATCTGCGCCTGCGGGCGGCCGGCGAGCAGGTGAACCTCGATCAGGAGGTCATCGCCGCGCGCTACCGGTGGATCGAGACGGTGGTGGCCGGCGGAGGGCGGCAACCGCGGCTGGACGGATCGCATCGACGGCATCCTCACCCATCGCTTCTACGGGATGGGGGTCTTCGCGATCGTCATGGCGCTCCTGTTCGAGGCGCTGTTCGCCTGGTCCGAGCCGTTCATCGGCGCGATAGAGTCGGCCACCGCGGCACTGCAGACGGGGGTCACGGCGGTCCTGCCGGAGGGACCGCTGCAGGACCTGATGGTCAACGGCGTCATAGCGGGCGTCGGCAACGTCGTGGTGTTCGTGCCGCAGATCGCGATGCTGTTTCTGTTTATCGCGGTCCTTGAGGACCTGGGCTACCTGGCGCGTGTGGCCTTCGTGATCGATCGCCTGATGGGCCGCGTCGGGCTGCACGGCAAGGCGTTCGTGCCGATGCTGTCCGGGTTCGCCTGCGCCATCCCGGCGGTGATGGCCACCCGGACCATCGAGAGCCGGCGGGACCGGCTGATCACGATGCTGACGCTGCCGATGGTCTCCTGCAGCGCCCGGCTGCCGGTGTTCGCGCTGGTCACGGCGGTCGTCTTCGCGGGCGACGCGCGCGTGCTCGGCCTGTTCAGCGCCGGCGCCGTGGTGCTGTTCTCCATGTACGCGCTCTCGGTGGCGGCCACGCTGGGCGCCGCGGCGGTCCTGCGCCGGACCGTGCTCAAGGGACCGCGGCTGCCGCTGGTCCTGGAGCTGCCACCCTATCGCGTGCCGCTGTGGCGCAACGTCGTGCTGGTGGCGTGGCGCGGGCTGCGGAAGTTCCTGGTCGACGCCGGGACCATCATCCTGACGATGACGATCATCCTGTGGGCCTTGCTCTCCTATCCGCGCAGCGCCGAGATTGCCGAGCGGTACGAGCAACTGCGTGCCGACGTGGAGGCGACCGTGGCCGGCCCGCAGGCCCGCGCGGAGCAGATCGCGCTGCTCGACGGCCGCGAGGCGGGCGAGAGCCTGGAGTACAGCATCGCCGGACGGGTCGGGCACCTGTTCGAGCCGACCATGGAGCCGCTCGGCTTCGACTGGCGCATCGGCGTCGGCATTCTCGGCGCGTTCGCGGCGCGCGAGGTGTTCGTGTCGACGCTCGGCATCGTCTTCGGCATCGCGGACGCCGACGAGGAGAGCCAGTCGCTGCGGATGTCGCTCCAGGAGGCGACTCACGCGGACGGCTCGCCTCTGATGACCCCGCTGGCCGGGGTCTCGCTGATGGTCTTCTTCGTGCTGGCCTGCCAGTGCATGAGCACGATCGGCGTGGTCCGCCGCGAGTCGGGCTCGTGGGGCTGGCCGGTGTTCATGTTCGCCTACATGACGGTGCTCGCCTACGGGGCGTCGCTCGTCGTATACCAGGTGGGATCTCTGCTCGGGTGGGGGGTGTGATGGACTGGCAGGAAGCCGCGGTGGCGGCGATAGTGGGGACCGCGGTCGTCTCGCTCTACCGGCACCTGCGCGGCATCTTCGCGACGCCCACGCGCAGCGGCGGCGCGTCGTCCTGCCACGGCTGCGGCGACGAATGTGCGTCGGAGGAGAGCGGCCGGCCCACCGCGGCGGCGCGAGCCGTGTCTGCCGACCCGACCGGCGCGATCCACTGACGGCGCCGGATCGGCCGCGTTGCCGGGTGGCGTGTCGTGACGCCTGTACCGCTCCCGGCGGCTGCGGCCGCCTATTCGCGGCCCTCGAGCGCACCGGCGGCTTCGAGAAAGTCGTCGAGGCGCCGCCGGTGCTCCTCCAGGATGGCGTGGCTCCAGCGCGCCGCGGCCAAGTCGTAGACCGCGTTCTGGTACCACAGTATCTCGTCGAGGTCGGCGCTGAACGCGTGGAGGAAAGCGGCGCCGCGGGCCTCGATGCCCACGACCATCTTCGTCAGGTTGTGAATCTTGTCGGCCGAGGCCACCGCGAGCGAGCCGAGCCGCGGCGTCGTCCGGAGCTGCTCCAGGTAGGCGAGCTTCCGAGCCTTCCAGCGCGCCGGTTTCGGCGGTTCCGAGACGTCCTGCACCATGCGCAGCACCGGTTCCCCGAAGCGCGCCTCGATTACACCCGGATCGAGGTCGGTGTCCTCCAGCGTGTCGTGCAGCAGCGCCGCGACGACGGTCTCCTCGTCGAGGCCGAAGTCCGCGGTGATGAGCGCGACCGACAACGCGTGGGACGCCTCGAATCCGCGGCCCGCCTTGCGGCGCCGCAGGCCGTGCGCCTCGAGCATCGTGGTCACGGCGTGCTCGACGCGAGCGGAATACATGGGTCGACGTGTCGCGGACGACAGGTATCGGGCACCTGAGCCCTGGGTCGGCGGCCGGTGATCGGCAGCGTCATCGACGGGCGATCAGGGACCGTCGTTGGTGGCCGGCGGAGCCGCGTAGGAGCGTCGCGCCCGCGCCTGCATCCCCCGTTGCTTGATGCGCACCTCTATCTCGTGCAGCCGCCCGTCGCGCCGGGGCGTGAAGCCGATGACGTACTGGCTGTGCAGCTCCTGCGCGACCCGCGTGAAGGTCGGCCCCAGGTCGGCCGCCTCGGTCAGCTCGAAGTAGCCGCCGCCGGTCTCTTCCGCGAACCGCCGCAGGTTCCGATCCGGACGGGTCGTGACGTAGCGCGCCCCGTTGAAGTAGTTGCTCTCGAACCCGATGGAGTAGATCATCACCTCGTCGGCGATGGCCCGGTTGAGCACGTCGCGGGAGCTGGCGTCGCTGTCGGTGTCGTCGCCGTCGGTGAAGAGCAGCACGACGCGCCGGCCGGGCACGTCCGAGAGCGCCGCGAGCGCCGTGGCGGCGGCGTCGTAGACACGCGTCGAGTTTCCGAAGTCGAGACGGGGCAGCCAGCGGATCAATTCGTCGCGGTCGCCGATGAACTCCGCCGGCTCGATCTCGACCTTGTCGTTGAACGCGCCGACGCGCGCCCGATCGAACGGCAGCATCCGGATCAGGAACTGCTCGGCCCCGGCCATCAGGCGCCTGCGGTTCAGGTCCATGCTCGCGCTGGTGTCGAGCATGACGACGACCGTGATGGGGCGCACGTCGTTCTCGAACAGCACGATCTCGGCCCGCTCGCCGTCGTCGAAGACCTCGAAGTCCTCGCGGAGCAGATCCGGTACGAGGCGGCCGTTGCGGTCGGTGACCGTGACGAACAGGTCGACCAGTTGCGTGCCGCTCCGGAACAGGGGCTGCTGCTGCGCTGTGACTCCCGCGCCCGCCAGAAGCAGTCCGGCCAGGACCGCCAGAACCGCGCACGTTCGTGTAGAAGGCATGGGCGCAGCTTACCGCCGACTGACCGCCAGTGCAACGAATGTGCAACCGATTGGCCGCCGGGTGCGGTGTCCCGTCGCGGATGGCGCGCGGCCGGTCGAACGTTCCGGCAATCTGGTCACCAGGGTCCGGCCGCTCGTTGTCAGGACCGCGCCGGGAGAGTACGTTAGACAGAACGTGCCCTGCGTCGGGCTCGGAAAAACACAATGAGTCGAGGGAGGAAGACCATGATCAGGATTGCAGCGATCGCGGCGGCGTTGGCGGCGTTGGCGGTTCCGGCGTCCGCGGCGGTGGCCGACGGCCTGGCCGCGCCGTACCTGCACATCCAGGTGGCGCTCGCCAACGATTCGACGGACGGGGTGGCCGAGGCGGCTCGCGCGATCGCGGCCGAGGCGGCCGGCATGGGCGAGCAGGCGGCGGCCATCGGCGCGGCGGCCGAGACGCTCGCGGACGCAACCGATCTCCAGTCCGCGCGCGACGCGTTCGGTCCCTTGAGCGACGCTCTCATCGTGTACGGCAGGGACGTCGGGTTCGGCGAGCTGCGCCTCGCCTACTGCCCGATGGTTGACAAGGAGTGGCTCCAGGCGACCAGCGAGATCCGGAATCCCTTCTACGGCTCGATGATGCTGACCTGCGGCGAGTTCCGGTAGCTTCCGAACAGCGGTTTCCTGCGGCGGCAGTTGCCGCGATCTCGGCCGAAGCCGGCCGGTCCGTCGTCCCCGGCGACGCGGTACGATGTCCGCCTTCCATTTGCCGCGGAGGCGCTGGGGAGCGTCCGGCTACGAGTTCCGCGGCGCGGCCCGGCCGGGGAACGGCAATGCGAGACACGGGTACACAGTGACCAACAACGTGCGGAACGCACTCGACGACGCCCTGCGCCAGCGGATCCTCATTCTCGACGGCGCAATGGGGACGATGATCCAGGGCCGCGGGCTGGGCGAGGCCGACTTCCGGGGAACCAGGTTCGCGGACCACCCGCAGGACCTGAAGGGCAACAACGACCTGCTGGTGCTGACGCGCCCGGACGTGATCGAGGACATCGCCGACGAGTATTTCGCCGCCGGCGCCGACATCGTCGAGACCAACACGTTCAGCGGCACCTCCATCGCGCAGGGGGACTACGGGCTCGAATCCATCGTCCACGAGCTCAACGTCGAGGCGGCGCGCATCGCCAGGCGCGCCGCTACGCGCTGGACCGCCCGGACCCCCGACCGTCCCCGCTACGTCGCCGGCGCGATCGGCCCGACCAACCGGACGCTCTCGATCTCGCCCGACGTCAACGACCAGACCTTCCGCGCGTCCACCTTCGACGCGCTGCGCGACGCCTACGCCGAGCAGGCCCGGGCCCTGATCGAGGGCGGCTGCGATGTCCTCCTGATCGAGACGATCTTCGACACGCTCAACGCCAAGGCGGCCATCTCGGCCGTCCGGCAGGTGTTCGACGAGCAGGGGAGTGAGCTGCCCCTGATGCTCTCGGTGACCATCACCGACCGCAGCGGCCGCACCCTGTCGGGCCAGACCATCGACGCGTTCTGGGTGTCGGTGGCCCACGCCCGGCCCTTCTCGGTCGGCATCAACTGCGCGCTCGGCGCGCGCGACATGCGGCCGTACCTGGCGGAGCTGGCCCGCGTCGCCGACACCTGGGTGAGCTGCTATCCCAACGCGGGTCTGCCGAACGCGTTCGGCGAGTACGACGAGCAACCCGCGGAGACGGCGAAGCTGCTGCGCGAGTTCGCGGCGAGCGGCTTCGTGAACCTGCTCGGCGGCTGCTGCGGCACGACGCCGGACCACATCCGGGCAATCTGCGAGGCGGTGGCGGAGGTGCCGCCCCGCAGGCTTGCGCCGGCCGCGGCCCCGCGGGTCACCGAGCTGAGCGGGCTCGAACGGCTCACCGTGCGGCCCGACGCCAACTTCCTGATGATCGGCGAGCGGACCAACGTGACCGGCTCGCGCCGTTTCGCGCGACTGATTCGCGAGGAGGACTACGCCGCGGCGGCCGACGTCGCCCTCGAGCAGGTGCGCGGGGGCGCCAACGTCGTCGACGTCAACATGGACGAGGGGATGCTCGACTCCGAGGCGTGCATGACGCGCTTCCTGAGCCTGATCGCCACCGAGCCGGAGATCGCCCGCGTCCCGATCATGGTCGACAGCTCGAAGTGGTCGGTGCTCGAGGCGGGGCTGAAGTGCGTCCAGGGCAAGGGCATCGTCAACTCCATCAGCCTGAAGGAGGGCGAGGAGGCATTCCTCGACCAGGCCCGCCGCATCCGGGGCTACGGCGCCGCGATGGTCGTGATGGCGTTCGACGAGACCGGCCAGGCCGACACCGTCGAGCGCAAGGTGGAGATCTGCGAGCGCGCCTACCGGCTGCTCACCGGGCAGGCCGGCGTGGCGCCCGAGGACATCATCTTCGACCCGAACATCCTCGCCGTCGCCACCGGGCTCGAGGAGCACGCCGAGTACGCGGTCAACTTCATCGAGGCGACGCGGATCATCAAGGCGCGCTGCCCCGGCGCGAAGGTGAGCGGCGGCGTCAGCAACCTGTCGTTCTCGTTCCGCGGCAACGACGTCGTCCGCGAGGCGATGCACGCCGCGTTCCTCTACCATGCGGTGCGCGCCGGCATGGACATGGGCATCGTCAACGCCGGCCAGCTCGCGGTCTACGAGGACATCCCGGCGGACCTGCTGACCCATGTCGAGGACGTCGTCTTCAACCGCCGCCCGGACGCGACCGAGCGGCTGGTGCGCTTGGCCGAGGGTGTGCGGGGGACCGCGCGGCAGCGCGAGGTCGATCTCGGCTGGCGCGAAGCGGGGGTCGAAGAGCGGCTGGCCCACGCCCTGGTGCACGGCATCGTGGACTTCATCGAGGCCGACGTGGAGGAGGCGCGGCAGCAATGCGCGCGTCCGCTCGACGTCATCGAAGGGCCGCTGATGAACGGCATGAAGGTGGTGGGCGACCTGTTCGGCGCGGGCAAGATGTTCCTGCCGCAGGTGGTCAAGAGCGCCCGGGCGATGAAGAAGGCGGTGGCTTGGCTGCAGCCGTTCATGGAGGCGGATCAGGTCGCAGGCTCGACGCAGGGGAAGATCGTGCTGGCGACGGTCAAGGGCGACGTGCACGACATCGGCAAGAACATCGTCGGCGTCGTGCTGCGCTGCAACAGCTACGAGGTGATCGACCTGGGCGTGATGGTTCCCTGCGACCGGATCCTGCAGACCGCGGTGGACGAGGGCGCGGAACTGGTCGGGCTGAGCGGGCTGATCACGCCGTCGCTCGACGAGATGGTGTTCGTGGCCGGGGAGATGAAGCGCCGCGGCATGCCCACGCCGCTCCTCATCGGCGGGGCCACGACATCGCGGCAGCACACCGCGGTCAAGATCGCCCCTGCGTTCGACGGGAGCACCGTCCACGTGGCCGACGCCTCCCGCGTGGTCGACGTGGTCTCCCGTCTTCTCAACCCGGAGCGCCGGGAGGGCTTCGACGCGGACAACCGCGCCGACCAGGCCCGGTTGCGCGAGCAGTTCGCGCGCCGGGGGCAACGGAAGCTGGCGACCTGGGCGGAAGCCCGGGCCAATCCCTTCCGCACGGACTGGGATGCGGCGGACCTGCCGGTCCCCGCGTTCAGCGGCCGGCGGTCGATCGAGCCGGCCCTCGAAGAGCTGACGCCGTTCATCGACTGGACGTTCTTCTTCGCCGCGTGGGAGCTGAAGGGCCGCTTCCCGGCGATTCTCGACGACCCGGCGCAGGGCGCGGCGGCACGCGAGCTCTACGACCATGCGCGGGAGCTGCTGGCGGAGATCGTCGCGGCGCGCAGCCTGACCGCGCGGGGCGTCTACGGATTCTGGCCCGCGAGCGCCGACGGGGACGACGTGGTCCTCCACGATCCGGAGACCTCCGCCGCGGCCGGCGGCGGCGCGGAGCTCGTTCGCTTCCCGATGCTTCGCCAGCAGGAGTCGTTCGGCGACGATCGGCCCTACCGCTCGCTCGCCGACTTCGTCGCTCCCCGCGGGCTGGGTCTGACCGACTACATCGGCGCGTTCGCGGTTACGGCCGGCATCGGCGTCGACGACCTCGTCGAGCGCTACGAGCGCGACCACGACGACTACCGCGCGATCATGGTCAAGGCGCTGGCCGACCGGCTGGCCGAGGCGTTCGCGGAGATGCTGCACGCGCGCGTGCGCCGGGAGTGGGGATACGAGCCCGGGGAGGCCCACTCGAACGACGATCTCATCGCCGAGCGCTATCGCGGCATCCGCCCCGCCTTCGGCTACCCGGCCTGCCCGGATCACAGCGAGAAGTTCAAGCTGTTCGATCTGCTCGATGCCCGCGCGGCCGGCCTCGACCTGACCGGGAGCGCCGCGATGACCCCCGCGGCCAGCGTCAGCGGCCTGTACTTCGCGCATCCGCAGTCGCGGTACCTCACCGTCGGCCGGATCGGCGCCGACCAGGTTGCGGCATACGCCGCCCGGAAGGGGCTGCCGGTAGAGGAGATCGAGCGCTGGCTGTCCGCCAACCTCGCCTACGATCCGGCCGGTGCTCCCGCCGCGGTCGCCGCGGGCTGACCTCATGCACGACCTCGGCGTCCTGCGCGACCTGGCGATCATCGCCGGGCTGGCTCTGCCGGTCGTGGCTCTCGCGCATCGACTGCATCTGCCGCCGCTCGCGGGCTTTCTCGTCGTGGGCGTTCTCATCGGTCCATCCGGCACTGCCCTGATTCCGGATCCGGAGGCGGTCGCGGCGCTGTCCGAGATCGGCGTCGTGCTGCTGCTGTTCGAGATCGGCCTCGAGCTGTCGCTCTCCGACGTGCTGCGCTGGGGCCGGTCGGTCGCGATCGCCGGCGGGGCGCAGATGGCCGGCATGCTGGCGCTGGCCGTCGCCGCCGGGACGGCCCTGGACATCCCGCTGGGGCGGGTGCTCTTCTACGGCGCCCTGGTTGCGATGTCGTCCACCGCGGCGGTGACGAAGCTGTATGCGGACCGGGGCGAGCTCGACACGCCGCACGGGCGGGAGGCGGTGTCGATCCTGCTCTTCCAGGACCTTTGCATCGTCCCGATCATGGCGCTGCTCCCCCTGCTCGCCGGGACGGCCGGCCGGCCGGGCGCGCCGTCGGTCTGGGTGCAACTGCTGGTCAGCCTCGGTGCAATGGTCGCGCTGGTGGTCGGGGGCCGGTTCGCGGTGCGCTGGACGCTCGATCGGGTGGTGTCCGAGCGGAACCGCGATCTCTTCACTCTCTGCGTCGGCTTCTTTGCGATCGGCACCGCGTTGGTGAGCGCCGCGGCCGGTTTCTCGCTCGCCATCGGGGCGTTTCTGGCGGGGCTGATCATCTCCGAGTCGGAGTACGGCCAGCAGGCGCTCTCCGACGTCATTCCGTTCCGCGTGCTGTTTAGCGGCGTCTTCTTTACCTCGATCGGCATGCTGCTCGATCTGTCGCTGCTCGTCGAGCAGCCGCTGCTCGTCGTTGGCGCGGCGGTCTCGATCGTCGCCCTGAAGACCGTCGTTGCGACCGGCGCGATCATGCTCCGCGGCCGGCCGCTCGACATCTCCCTCCGAAGCGGCCTGGGGCTGGCGCAGGTCGGCGAATTCTCGTTCGTGCTGGCCGCCGCCGGGCTCCCGTTGGGCCTGTTCGCCGGCGACGACTACCAGACCTTCCTGTCGGTGGCCGCGCTGTCGCTCATGGCTACGCCGTTCCTCATCGGATCCGCACGCCGTTTGGCCGAGGCCGCGGCGACGCGGCTCGCGGGCGCAGCCCGGCGCGCGGCGGGTGGCAACGCGGACGACGGGGACATGGACGTCGCCGGCTATCGTGATCATGCCGTCGTCATCGGCTATGGCTTGGCAGGACGCTACCTCGCGCGCATGCTGCGCGCGGCGGGTATTCGGTGCGCCGTCATCGACCAGAACCTGGATCTCGTGCGGCAGGCGCGCGCCGACGGGGTGCCGGCCGTCTACGGCGACGGCACGCGGCACGCGCTGCTCGAGCGCGTTGCGGGAGCCCACGCCCGCATCATCGTCTTCGCCATCCCCTCCTCGACGGAGGAGCGCCGGGGCGTGGCCGCGGCCCGCGAGCTGGCGCCTGCCGCGCGCATCGTCGTTCGCACCCGCTATGTGCGCGCCATCGACGAGCTCCAGCGGCTCGGAGCTGACGCGGTGGTGGTCGAGGAGTTCGAGGCGTCGCTGGAGCTGTTCAAGCGCGCCCTCGAGGGCTACGAGATTCCCGCCGGCCGAATCGCGCACGAGCTGGATGCGGTACGCAGCGAGCACTACGGGCTCCTGCGCGGGACCGCCGCTCCGGACCTCGCGCTGAACGCACTCCAGCACCTCGGCATCCACGACGCGCTGGAGCTGGTAGAGGTGGAGGCGGGCTCACGGGCGATCGGCGAGAACGCGCGGACGCTCGACCTGCGGCGGCGGACCGGGGCGATACAGGTGGCGGTGGTGCGGGACGGCGCGCCGATCTACCGGCGCGACGACGCGTTCCGCTACGCGTCGGGCGACACCGCGATCCTGGTGGGCGACCGGGAGGCGTTAGGCACGGCGGCCGCCTTGTTCCGTGGCGTGGCTCCTTGACACCGGCTGTGCTCGGTGACGCCCGCGGAGTACCTTGAGCAGCCGCGACAGCGCGCGATCGGCGAGCAGCTTGCCGCCGGTCTGGCAGGCGGGGCAGTAGTTCGACTCGTTGCTCGCGTAGACGATGCGCTGCACGGGCGACCCA
Source organism: Acidobacteriota bacterium (assembly GCA_021296515.1). Lineage (GTDB taxonomy): Bacteria > Acidobacteriota > Vicinamibacteria > Vicinamibacterales > UBA8438 > WTFV01. Next base: position 32,377 of record JAGWAH010000024.1, read on the forward strand.
CTGCCCGCCAATCCCTTCGAGACCGACCTGGTGCGCGCCGTCCGGTCCGGCCAGGCGGAGGAAGTGAAGGTCCATGACTTCATCGATCGGGACCTCGGCAAGGAGATCCCCTACGGGGTCTACGACCTGACGGCGAACACGGGCTGGGTGAGCGTCGGCGTTGACCACGACACGGCGGAGTTCGCCGTGGAGACGGTGCGGCGCTGGTGGCTGCAAATGGGGCGTCAGGCGTATCCGGCGGCCACGCGGTTGCTGCTCACGGCCGACGGGGGAGGTTCGAACAGCAGCCGCAGCCCGCTCTGGAAGTTCGAGTTGCAGAAGCTGGCCGACGCGCTTGGGTTGCGGGTCTCGGTGTGCCACTTTCCGCCGGGGACCAGCAAGTGGAACAAGATCGAGCACCGGATGTTCTGCCACATTACGGAGAACTGGCGGGGCCGGCCGCTGGTGAGTCACGAGGTGGTGGTGAACCTGAACCGGCGGTAAGACTACGCAAGGCGGCTTGGCCATCCGGTCGGAGTTAGACGAGGCCGACTACCCAGCCGGTCGGGAGGTCACGGACGAACAGACGGACAGGCTGTCCATCAAACGCGACGCGTTTCATGGTGAGTGAAACTACAGCTTGCTGCCCAGATTCGACGCGAACGGTTAATTTATGTTGGCGAGATTCCTTAGCCGATAGTCTTGACTTCCCGTTCGGTGTCGTCTAGGGTCCATCAGTGTTACGTCTGTCATCGGTGACATCAAGGAATGTTCAGTCATGCAGTCAGCCACACGACGACGAGCGCTGTTCAAACTGCCCTGGATTGCATTGGCAGCGCTGGCCATGGTGGCGCCTGCCGCCGCGCAGGTTTCCGATCTTAGTCGCGGCTTCATCATCATCAACGGCGGGTTTCAGCCGCTCACCAGCCAGTTCTCGGAGAGCGTCACCTTCACGGACTCAGGCGGCGTGTACACGGACCTTCTATCCGGGGCCGCTGCCCATGAGGAGTCCACCTTCGACGGCGCCTACAGCGTGGCGACCGGTCTGGTGTACGACGGGAGCGGTGGCGTCCGGATCTGGCGGAGTATCGGGTTGGGCGTCGGGGTGTCACGCTACACCCTTGACGGGTCGAGCCGCGTCTCGGCGCGCGTGCCGCACCCGATCTTCTTCGGTCGGGATCGCTCGATCAGCGGCACGATCCCGCTCACCCGCAACGAAACCGCGGTTCACTTGCAGGCGCTTGCGATCGTGCCGGCCACCCGTTCCCTGACGGTGACGCTGTTCGGCGGCCCGACGTTCTTCACCGTGGAGCAGGACCTCGTCACGGACGTGCGGTTCACGCATGCCTATCCCTACGACGCTGCGGAGTTCTCCGAAGCGATGACCGCTTCCCAATCGAACTCCAAGATCGGGTTCAATGTCGGAGCCGACATCGCCTACTACTTCTCGGATCATGTCGGGATCGGTTGGCTCACCCGGTACAGCGAGGCGACGGTCGGACTGCCCTCCGTGGGAGGTGGCGCGGTCAGCGTTCAGGCGGGAGGGTTGCACACCGCCGGGGGGTTGCGCCTGCGGTTCTGAGTCGAGGGGCGCTCGTTGACACTTGAGGGTCTCTTTCCGGCGAGTCCGGCGGCCGAGAATCCACGACCATGAGAACGAATTCGCGACTTTCTGCGTGCATCCTGATCGTCATCGCGATCGCGGCGAGCGACTACGTTGCGCCACAGGCGCAGGAGACCAACGAGATCTTTCTGCCGCTCGAGACCGATGCCGATCCGGGTGCGATCCCCGGCGTCACGACGCTGCGGAGCCGCCTGACGCGGATCGACGTCGAGGCGCTGGCAGCCGTGCGGGTTGCCGCGGAACTCAACGCGACCCCGCCGACGCTGACGCTGAACCTGTTCGACGACGTCGTGTTCTCGGTGATCGTGGATGGTGTCGAGCCCACCTTCTCCAGTGGCTATGCCCTGTGGGGTCGGCTCGACGGCGTCGAGTCGGGATCGATGACCCTGGTGGTCAACGGTTCCGTAGTTGCGGGCGCGGTGCGCGCGCCGGGGGCTGCCTATCGGATCCGCGCGGCCGGTGCCGGTCTGCACGCCATCGAGCAAATCGATCCGTCGTTGCCCGAGGGCGGCGAGCCGCTGACCCGTCCGCCGTCTGATCCTGACGGGACGGACGACCCTTCTGCGCCTGTTGCTGGCGATGACGGTTCGGTAATCGACGTGGCGGTCTTCTATACGCCAGCGGCACGCAGTAGCCAGGGCGGGACCGCTGCGATAGAAGCGGAGATCGATCTGATGGTCGCGGGGACCAACCGGGCATACGCGGACAGCGGCGTGATTCAGCGCGTGATGCTGGTGGCGCGGGAAGTCGTCGACTACACAGAAGGTCCGGAAATGGGCGACGACCTTGTACGTCTCACGAGGCGTTCGGATGGCATGATGGATGGAGTCCATCGCATACGGGATCGGGTCGGCGCCGACCTCGTTCACCTGATTGTCGACAGGGACCGGGGAGGGGACTTTGATTATTGCGGAATTGCCTGGCTGATGGTCCGCGTGTCGAGGGGATTTGACAGCTTCGGCTTCGCCGTCACCGACTATCGTTGCGGAACACGGACTTTCGCGCACGAGCTCGGCCACAACATGGGGCTCCACCACGACCGGTACGTGGTGGATGATCGGACGTTCCTTGCCTATCCGTACAGCTTCGGTTACGTGAACCAGCGGTCCTTCCGGGCCGGCGCGCCGGAATCCAGCCGCTGGCGCACGATCATGGCCTACAACACGCAATGCTCTGATGCGGACTTCCATTGCGAGGGCATCCTTCGCTTCTCCAACCCCGATCAGACCTACAACGGCGACAGGATGGGGGTTCCCGGCGACCGGCATACCTCCAGCGTGAACGGTCCCGCGGATGCGCGGCGCGCGCTCGACAACGCGCGGAATGTCGTGGCGAACTTCCGCCAGACGCGCTTCCGGTGCACGTACACGGTGACGCCGGCGTACCACTACACGTTGGAGCACGGCGGCGGCCCATTCGCGTTCGATGTCACCGCCAACAGCTCCCTTTGCACCTGGACGCCGAGCACGGACTCCGGCTTCCTGCGGTTGCATGACGGCGCCGCCCGTACCGGCAACGGAACGGTTCACTATTCTGTCGAGGAGCACACCGGCCCCGTCACGCGCGTCGGCATCATCAAGGTCGGCAACGCCACCTTCACCGTCACGCAGTTCGTGGGTCTCACGACGACGCGGACGTGGACCGCGACGACGGGTAGTTTCGCCGATGCAGGCTTCGAGGGCACCGGAGAGGCATCCTTCCCGCCGCAGGGCTTTCGAGGCGGAGAGGCCAACCCCCCGAGCGGTGCTGGGGCAGAGGGATTCACGGGTGAAGGAGAGATGTCCCGCGAGTCCTCGGAAGTCGAAGGCGTGGTTTCAATTGCCGCGTCGGCAGACACCAATGTCGCCGTTCTTCGCAGGTGGGATGCCTGGGTGGACAGCATGGCGCGCTCGGACGCGCTGGTGCTCGCGGGCCGCCGGTCGGACAACGGAATACCGGGGCGCACCCACGAGAGCTTTGCGCAGTACCACCTGGGAGTTCCGGTGTACGGCGGCGGTGTGTCCCGGCAGCTCGACCGCGGCGTCACCGTCTCGATCTTCGGCACCTTGCACGAGTCGATTGAGATCGACACGCTACCGAACCTGTCGGCGGCGGAGGTCGCCGAGCGGCTCGAGGCGGAGGCCGGAGCGTCGCTCGTGCTCGGCCTGCTGCCCACCCTGACGATCTTCCCTCTGCCGGACGGCTCGTACGCCCTGACTTACGAGGCGACGCTGAACAACGCCCGAACCTACTTCGTAAACGCGCACACGGGGCGGATCGTGTTCGACGTCACCGAGATGCAGGCGCAGAGTGCCGTCGGCATCGGCGTCGGGATCCGCGGCACCTCAAAGAAGATCAGCACCACACGAGCGGGCGATACGTTCCAGGCTCTCGACCGACTTCGGCCGGGCGAAACTCTGACCCTCGACGTCCGCCGCGATGCTCGGCGGTTGGAGCACCTGCTCGGGGCGGTTCATCGCGGGGCCGCCCGCTGGGTCGACGGTGACGTCGCGAGCGACGCCGACAACGCATGGGACGATCCGGCCGTCGTCGACGCGCACGTGCACGCCGGCTGGACCTACGATTACTTCGCGCTGGCGCTCGACCGCGCCGGCGTCGACGGCACCAACGGGCGGGTCGTCAGTTTGGTCAACAGCGCCATGCCCACGTCGTTCTTCCTGCGGCCGCCCTTCGGTCCGGAAGGCAGCGGGGCCTACGTCTTCGGCGAGGCATCGGACGGAACACCGCAGGTCGCGGAGGACCTCGTCGCCCACGAGCTGATGCACGGCGTGACGTTCTTCGCCGTCAACGGCCGCACCGGATCGACGCGGGGACTCCTCGATACCCTGACCGTCCGGCGGCGCGACCTTCGGAGCTTCGAGTACAGCGGGCGCAGTCAGACCTGCGATACGTTCCGCTATCGCTACGCCGACGGTCTGGAGTTGCCCGCGGTCTGTGAGAACGGGCAATTCGTGCTGTTCTCGAACCAGGGACGGGCCGTCAACGAGGCGTTCTCGGACGTCTTCGCAACCGCGGTCGAGTTCTTCCACCACGATCCGGGGTCTGGCCCGCTGACGGCCGACTACACGATCGGCGAGGACATGCCGGCCGGCCCGATACGCTCGCTGGCAAATCCGCGCTCGCGGCTGATCGGCACCACCCCGATCAGCTACCCGGACGCCGCACCGGGAGCGCTTGAGCTTCTCGTCGGCTTCGACGGGCAGGTGGCTCGGTGGATTCCGCTGGCTTTTGTGAACGGTCGCTTCGCCGGCGGACTGCCGCGCGCGGACGTGGGCGCCGCTCACTACAACTCGACGATCCTGAGCCATGCATTCTACTTGGCGATCGAGGGTGGCCGGAACGCGACGACGGGGCGTAGCGTTACCGGTGTCGGGCGTGCGGCGGCCAGGGAGGTCGAGCGGGTCTTCTTCCGGGCTATTACCGAGCTGATGCCGGCCCTGCCGGATTTTCCCATCGCGGCGGCTGTCATTCGCCAGGCGGCGGTGGATCTGTTCGGTCGCGACAGCGACATCTGGCGCGCCGTCAACCAGGGCTTGGCGGCGGTTGGGCTGTAGCGTCAGGTTGGCTCGAGCCCGAGGTTCAGGAGAATTGCCAGCGCCGACCGGGAGCGGGCGGTTCAGACAATGGAGTCGCGTGAGCAAGCTGACGACGCGGCCGTGGCGGGCGCATCGGTGCCATCTGGGCGCAAGATCGGCGACAATGACTTATGTCCCTCTGGAGTCTTGCTCGGCCCCCGTGCGTTGCATCGGCGACGAACAGTCCGCCATGAACTTGATGGACTCGACGTGAACGGCGAGTCTGTTGCCCCAGCACGCTCGGTGGGGTGGGGGATGCCGGCGTCCGGGACGCTACGATCCGTGTTCCCGGCAATCATGCTTGCGCTGGTAGCGGCACCTGCCACAGCGCAGAATGGTGTCGGTGATCTTGGCGGGCGCGTCCACGGACTGGTGGGCGGCGGGTTCCGCGACGGCACGTTTGTTGCGACCGGCGCGGGGGCTGGCCTTCGTCTGACACGGCATCTCGGCCTGGATCTGGAACTGATACACATGTCGGGTGTCGAGGCTTCGGAAATCCCGGCGGTTCCAACTGGCTTCGACCCCCTGTTTCCCTCCGTTCGCGTCGAGGACCAGCGCTGTGACGTGACGACGTTCCTGACCAGATTCACTGTCGAGTTTCCGGTCGCCGACGGCCGGCTATTCCCCTATCTCACGGGTGGCGGCGGCGTGGGCCGTGTGACGGAGAGCTTTCGCATCGTTGTCAATCCGACTCCCTCGATCCCGTTGGAACCCCCGGGTACCCAACCCGTCGACCACGTACTGGACGGCACCGACACGGTGCACTTCTTGGAAAGCAGCTCCGACCTCGGCCTGAGCCTCGTGCTTGGCGGCGGCGTCGACGTGCGGCTGTGGCGTGGACTCGGGGTCGGCGTCGACGTGCGCTGGCTGCGAATCCTTCGCAGCTTCGAGGCCTTCGATACTGCGCAGGTGACATCGCGGGTGAGCTACCGGTTCTGAGGGATCTGCTGTCGGGTTCGGAGTTCGAGCCGAACC
>JAGWAH010000024.1:38560-38894 GCA_021296515.1 Acidobacteriota bacterium
ACTTCGGCGGCCAGCAGGGGGGCGCTGTGTCTCGACGGCGATGTGCGCACGACGATGCTCGGGGCGGACTACACGCGCGGCCGGCTGGTGGCCGGTCTGTCTATGGCCCGCAGCCAGGGGCTGGGCGGTTACGGCGGCCGGCACCCGGGCCGGGTCGAATCGACCGTGACGGGTCTGTACCCGTGGCTGGGCTACAAGGTCAACGACCGCGTCTCGGTTTGGGGGGACGGGCTACGGGGCCGGCGCGATGCGGCTGACGCCGGAGCGGGCGACGGCGCTGGAGAGTGGTCTGTCGCTGGCGATGGCGGGTTCACGGACCGGGGGATGTCGCTGA
>JAGWAH010000025.1:0-802 GCA_021296515.1 Acidobacteriota bacterium
ACGTCGACGGCATCAAGAGCGGCATGCAGCTCGGCTCCCGCAACTCGTTCGTGGGCGGCATCGGCCTGCTGACGGATGAGGGATCGGCCGAGGAGCTGGTCTTCGACGTCTCCTCGCAGTCGGCGGAGTACGCCACCAGCGGCGTGCGGTCGAACATCATTCCCAAGTCGGGCGGCAACGAGTTGTCCGGAGGCGTGTTCGCCGGCGGCCAGACCCAGAGATTCATCTCGGACAACCAGAGCCAGGACCTGAAGGACATCGGCTTCGAGTTCGCCCCGTCGGACTTCAACTGGAACGTCAACCCGTTCCTCGGGGGGCCGGTCGTGCGGGACAGTGTGTGGTTCTTCACGTCGGCCACCGAGTCCCGGGGCAAGAGCTTCCTGCTCGACTCGTTCTGGGACCTCGACGAGCCGTCGACACCGGACAGTGTCACCGCCGACGATCTTCGTGCCTACAACCAGACCGAATCGGGCCAGCAGCAGTTCCGCCTGACCTGGCAGATCTCCGAGCGCAACAAGCTGATGGGTTCCTACCACGGGCATCGCAACAACTTCGACCACGTGGTCGGCACCAACTTCGGCCGCGTGAGCGCGGAAGCGCTGTTCAACGGGATCTCCACGCCGACCAGCCTGTCGACCTTCCGCTGGACGTCGCCCGTCACCAGCCGGCTGCTGACGGAGGTGACCTTCGCCTACTCGCGCCAGGATCTGTACATGAACGCGTTCGAGGAGAACTACGGCCGGGTGCCGCTGCAGGACTGGGCCACCGGCGAGCACTACAACACGAGCTTCCTCAACATCGC
>JAGWAH010000025.1:917-1620 GCA_021296515.1 Acidobacteriota bacterium
CTTCTCGGTCAACCGCTGGCCGGTCGGACTGCTGGTGATGGCCAACGGGGCCTTCGAGAACGAGCGCAAGCAGAACTGCGACTGCGGCATCTACGTGCAGGACGCGTGGACGCTCGACCGCTTCACGCTCAACCTGGGCCTGCGCTACGACTGGTTCGTCAACTCCATCCCGGGCGGGTCGCGGCCGGCCGGCTACTTCACGCCGGAGCTGCAGATCGACGGCTACCCGGACGTCCCCAACTGGAAGGACTGGAACGCCCGAGTGGGCATGGCCTACGACCTGTTCGGCGACGGCAGCACCGCGCTGAAGCTGGCCGCGGGGCGCTACGTGGCGAACGAGGCGCTCGGGATCACCGACCCGTTCAACCCGCTCTCACCGACGGGGAACCTGGACTACCGGTCGTGGACCGACCTGAACTTCGACGGCACCGTGATCAATGCGGACGGGACGCCGCAGTACGAGGAGATCGGGCCCTCTTTCAACCCGAATTTCGGCACCCCGACCAGCGCGGTGACCCTGGATCCGGACGCGCCGCGTACTCACAACTGGGAGTACTCCGGCGGCATCGAGCGCCAGTTGGCGGACGGCTGGTCACTGAGCGGGATGTGGCACCGGCGGAGCTACTCCGGCTTCCGGTGGCAGGACAACCTGAACCTGCAGGCCGGCGACTGGGCGCCGGTGACGTTCACCGCACCGCCCCAC
>JAGWAH010000025.1:1634-2114 GCA_021296515.1 Acidobacteriota bacterium
CCGTCTACGAGTTCGCCGACCCGAGCTTCGCCTACTCGACGGGCGAGCGGCTGATGACCCTGGCCCCCGACGACTGGCGCACATGGAACGGCTTCGAGGTGATCGTCGACGGCCGGCTGCCGCGCGGCGGCTTCATGAACGCGAGCTTCACGGCAGGCGCCAACGAGCAGTCCTTCTGCACCGAAGGCCGGCTGGACGATCCCAACGAGTTGCGGTTCTGCGAGTGGGACGAGCCGTTCCGGCCCATGGGCAAGCTGTTCGGCGCGGTGCCGTTGCCCTTCGACACGATGATCTCCGGCCTCTTCCAGATGTTCTCGGGAGGACACCGTGAGGCGAGGTGGCGCGTCGACGCGGCCGACATCGGCCGTCCGCTCATCAACGCGGACGATGCGGGAACCACGAACGTGGAGCTGATCGAGCCGGGCACGCAGTTCTACGACGCCACCACGACGCTGCTGGTGCGCTTCATCAAGGACGTCA
>JAGWAH010000025.1:2308-28338 GCA_021296515.1 Acidobacteriota bacterium
GCCGGCAGGCTTCTCCGCGCCCTCGGGTTCGTTGCGACACGGATTGCGGGTCGTCCTTGCTACACTCTCTTCCCGTGAGCACGTTGTCCACGGACTCTGCAGGCACGCCGGCGACGGATGAAACGCCCTCGGCCCGCCGCAAGCGATTGCCCGGGACCGAGCGCAGGGCGCAGCTCATCGAGGTCGCGATATCGGTCTTCGGACGGCGGGGGTTCCGCGGCGCCACGACGAAGGCCATCGCCGACGCAGCGGGGGTGAGCGAAGCGACCATCTTCCGGCACTTCCCGTCGAAGGAGGATCTGTACATCGCCGCCTTCCGGCAACGCACCGGGGTCGGTACGGAACAGTTCGTCGCGGCGCTCGAGGATCTCGCGGACCGGCGGGAAGACGAAGAGGTGCTGCGGTCGCTCGGCCGGGCGATGCTGACGGCGTACGAGCAGGACCGCGATCTGCACCGCATGCTGATGTATGCCTGGCTCGACCAGGACGAGGCGGCCAACCGGCGCATGTCGCAGCAGATATGGGAATCCCCGCTCTTCGCGTTCCTGGAACGGTACATCGCGCGCCGCCAGGCGGAAGGGTCGTTTGGGGCCGGCGACCCCGCGCTGCTCTCCCGCGCCCTGCTGGCCCTGCCGGTCCACTACGCGGTCAAGCTTTACGGTATAGGCCCGGCCCCCCCCGACGAGGAGGTCGTCGCGCTGTACGCGCGGTTCCTGGTGGGCGGGCTGCGTGGGGTGGGCCGGGACACGACGCCCTAACCGTGGGCGACTATCTGAGTCAGGCGTCCGGCTCCTTCCACGCCTGGTACGACCCCAGCGTTCGCTGCGACGGCGCGAACTCGGCCAGGTGCATCAGCTCCCGCGCGCAGCGCAGGTCGTTGAGGTTGGCGGCGACGTCGGCGTAGATGAGTTATTCGAACGGCTTGTCCGGAATCGGCCGCGATTCCAGCTTGGCCAAGTCGTCGCGCAGCGCGAAGACGCTGAGCGCCTTGAAGAGCGCGCCCGGACCGTTCGACACCGTGAAGACGATGGTGGTCTTGTCGGGCGTGCCGAGCGGCGCCGGATCGCGGCTGACGATCAGGAACCGCGTACAGTTGTCGGCGAAGTCCTGGACGCCGCTTCTGAGGATGGTGAGGCCGAACACCTCGGCGGCCCGCTCGGAGGCGATGGCGGCGCAGCCTTCCAGGTCCTGCTCCTTGATCATCTTGGCGCTGCCCGCGGTGTCGTAGGTCGGCGCCATCTCCACGCCGTCGAGGGTGCGCAGGAAGCGCTCGCACTGGGCCAGCCCCTGCGGATGCGAGTAGACCTTCCGCACGTCCTCCAGGCGGGTCCCGTCGCGGACGATCAGGTGGTGCACGATGGGCTGCTTGACCTCGGCGACGATCGGCAGCTCGTGCTCCAGCAGCAGGTCGTAGTTGCGGTGGATACTGCCCCCTATGGTGTTCTCTATGGGCAGGATGCCGTGCGTCGCCTCCCCCTCGGCGACGGCCTTGAACACGTCGTCGAAAGACGGCCGCGGCAGCGGATCAGCGCTGGGGTTGAAGCGCAGGGCTGCGGCTTCGCTGTAGGCCCCCTGCTCCCCCTGATAGGCGATGCGCACGGTCGTCCTCCTGAGCGCAAGCTCCTAGCCCGACAATCGTCGCCGCTGGCGCCGATTGCCGCCCAACCGGGCCTGACTAGCAGTCTACGCCGTTTCTACGGCGCAGACTCCTAGAAGCGAATGGCCAGCCCGGTGGACGCGCGCCAGAAGGAGATGTCCTCGATGAGGAAATCGGTGAAGCCAAAACTGTCAGGTGCACGGATGGTGTCGAGATCCTCCTCGGTCACGCTGCGCACGTAGCGCAGGTCCACTCGGATGCCGACGCTGCCGCTCAGGAACCCCAGGATCCCGCCCCCGAGGTCCAGGCCGAGCCCCCCGCTGTGGGCGGCGGCGCCGTCGCTCAGCACCTCCTTGCGAAGCCAACCGAGGCCGCCCACCAGGTACGGCCGGAAGCGGCCGAACGGAAACCCGAGCACCGCGTTGCCCATCAACATCGTCACGCGGCTGTTGTCGGCGAAGGCCGCGCTGCCCTGCGCCTCGGAGGTCCGCCCGAAGTCGAGCTCGAATCCGAAACCGCCGCCCAACGTCGACGCCATCGAGGCGCCGATGGTCGTCACCTTCACGGCATCGTCCCGCGTGGCGAACGACTGGCCGACGAAGGGCGTGAACACGGTGTCGGCGCGCGCCGGCGCCGGATCCGCGGCGCAGACCGCCGCCATCGCCATCGCGATGACCATGCATCGCGCCCACTGCTTCCGCTCCTGCTTCCCTATGTCGGCACCTCCAAGTCGATGGCGCACTTCGCGGCGCGCATCGGAGCATCATAGCAGTCGCTCTATAATCGCTTCATGCCGGCTCCCCCGAATCCTGCTCGGCCTACCGCTCCCGCCCCGCCGCCTTCCGCCCCGCGGGGGGCCTCGGTCGCACGGCCGGCGGCGACGCGCGACGACGCGGTCGTCTGCGAGCGCTGCGGCGCCGAGATGTTCCGCATGCACGCCGTCTGGCGCTGCCCCGCCTGCCGCTACAAGACCGATTGCTGCGGCTGGTAATGGACCGGCTGCAATCCCGGGTACGAACGGATTCCGACGAGTTCCGCGCCAACCGCGCCGCCATGACGGCGCTGGTCCGCCAGCTCGCCGAGCGCCGTGCCGCCGCTCGCGAAGGCGGCGGCCCGGCGGCGCGCGAACGCCTGCGCGGCCGGGGCAGGCTGACGGCCCGGGAGCGCGTCGACCGGCTGCTCGACGCGGGATCGCCCTTCCTGGAGCTGGCGGCGCTGGCCGCGTACGGGATGTACGAGGGCGCGGCGCCGGCCGCCGGGCTCGTGACCGGGATCGGGTGCGTATCCGGACGGGAGGCCATGATCCTGGCCAACGACGCCACGGTGAAGGGCGGGACCTACTTCCCCGTGACGGTCAAGAAGCACCTGCGCGCACAGCAGGTGGCCGCCGACAACCGCCTGCCCTGCATCTACCTGGTCGACTCCGGCGGCGCGTATCTCCCGCTGCAGGCCGAGGTGTTCCCGGACCGCGAGCACTTCGGGCGCATCTTCTACAACCAGGCGCGGATGTCCGCGGCCGGCATTCCGCAGATCGCGGTGGTGATGGGGTCGTGCACGGCGGGCGGGGCCTATGTCCCCGCGATGTCGGACGAGACGATTATCGTCCGCGGCGCCGGCACGATATTCCTCGGCGGCCCGCCGCTGGTGAAAGCCGCCACGGGCGAGGAGGTGACGGCCGAGGAGCTCGGCGGCGCCGACGTGCATACGCGGATGTCCGGGGTCGCCGACTACCTGGCCGAGGACGACGAGCACGCCCTGCGCCTGGCCCGCACCGTCGTGTCGACGCTGCCGGAGACCCGGCCCGCGTCCGCCGCCCCGGACCACACCACCCCGGAGGACCCGGCCTGCGACCCGGACGAGCTGCTGGGGGTGGTGCCGCCGGATCCCCGGCAGCCCTGCGACGTCCGCGAGGTCATCGCCCGCCTGGTCGACGGCTCGCGCTTCGACGAGTTCAAGGCGCGCTACGGCCCCACCCTGGTGACCGGCTTCGCCCGCCTGCACGGGCTGCTCGTCGGCCTGATCGCCAACAACGGCGTGCTCTTCTCGGAGTCGGCCCTCAAGGCGACGCACTTCATCCAGCTCTGCAACCGCCGGGGCGTGCCGCTGGTGTTCCTGCAGAACATCACCGGCTTCATGGTGGGCCGCGAATACGAGCAGCGCGGCATCGCCAAGGACGGGGCCAAGATGGTCAACGCCGTGGCGAACAGCGTAGTCCCCAAGGCGACGGTGATCATCGGGGGATCGTTCGGCGCCGGCAACTACGGCATGTGCGGGCGCGCCTACGATCCCCGCTTTCTCTGGACCTGGCCCAACGCGCGGATCTCCGTGATGGGGGGCGAGCAGGCGGCCGGCGTGCTCTCGACCGTCAAGGCCGACCAGGCGGCCCGTGCGGGAAGGACCCTGGACGAGGCGCAGATCGAGGCGGTCCGGGCGCCGATCCGGGAGAAGTACGAGCATGAGGGATCGCCCTACTACGCCACCGCACGCCTGTGGGACGACGGCATCCTGGCGCCGGCCGAGACGCGTGACGCGCTGGCCCTGGGCCTGACGCTGGCGTGCCGTGCGCCGATCGAAGCGCCGGCGTACGGCGTGTTCCGGATGTAGCGCCCATGTTCACTCGGGTCCTGATCGCCAACCGGGGCGAGATCGCAGTCCGCATCGCGCGTACCTGCCGCACGCTCGGCATCCCCACCGCGGCGGTCTTCTCGGACGCCGACCGCAACGCGCGCCACGTCGCCGCGTGCGGCGCGGCGGTGCACATCGGAGCGGCGCCCGCCTCCGAGAGCTACCTCTCGGTCGGGCGCATCATCGACGCCGCCCGCGCCAGCGGCGCCGACGCGGTGCATGCCGGCTACGGCTTTCTCTCCGAGGACCCCTCTCTGCCCGCGGCGTGCGCCGATGCGGGATTGACCTTCATCGGCCCGCCAGCAGAGGTGATTGCCCGCTTCGGCTCGAAGATCAACGCGCGGCGCGCGGCCCGCGACGCGGGCGTGCAGGTGGTGCCGGGCGGCGAACCCGCGGACCAGTCGGAGGCCGGAATCGCCGCAGCGGCGCGGCGGACCGGATTTCCGCTGATCCTGAAGCCCTCGGCCGGCGGCGGCGGCAAGGGTATGGTGACGGTTCGGGATGACGACGAGCTCGCAGAGAGCATCGCGCGGGCCCGGCGCGAGGCGCTGGCCACGGCCGGCGACGGCACGCTGTACGTGGAGCGGCGGATCGCGCGGCCGCGGCACGTCGAGGTGCAGGTGGTGGCGGATCGGCACGGCAGCGTCCTGCAGCTCGGCGAGCGGGACTGCTCCACCCAGCGGCGCCACCAGAAGGTGATCGAGGAGTCCCCGGCTCCGGGCCTATCTCCCGGCCTGCGCGCCCGCCTCGCCGCCGCGGCGGTCGGCGTGGCGCGCCACGCCAGCTACGAGAACGCCGGCACCGTCGAGTTCCTGATCGACGGGACCGGCGACGACGCCGGGTGCTACTTCCTGGAGATGAACACCCGCCTGCAGGTCGAGCACCCGATCACGGAGCTGGTGACCGGCGTCGACCTCGTGGAAGCGCAACTCATCGTCGCCGCGGGAAGGCCGCTACCCTGGAGCGCGGCCGAGGTCGCACCGCGCGGCCACGCCATCGAGTGCCGCGTCTACGCCGAGGACCCGGCCGGCGACTACCTGCCGCAGGCCGGCACGATAGCCGGGTACCACGAACCGTCGGGCCCGGGCATCCGCGTCGATTCCGGAGTGAGCACAGGCAGCGACGTCCCGGTCCACTACGACCCGCTGCTCGCGAAGCTCGCCGCCGCCGGACGTACACGCGAGCAGGCGCGGCGCCGCGCCCACGCCGCGCTCGGGGAGTTCGCGGTGCTCGGCCTGCAGACCAACATCCGCCTCCTGCGGCGCGTTCTCGCCCACGAGGCGTTCGTGACGAGCGACGTACACACGGGCTTCCTCGCCGACCACGAGAAGGCACTGATCGGGGGCGAACCGGACGAGGTCACGCTGGCCGCAATTGCCGCGGCGGCGAGCGCCGTGCAGTCGAAACACAACCGCCGTACATCCGCCGGCAGCGGCGCCGGCGCGGACCGCCATCCGCCTGGCGACGCCGTCCGCGACGCACGGACCGGGGTCTGGAGCCGTCTGGCCGGGTGGAGGCTGGGGGACCGATGACCGAGCCGCGACCGGAACGGTGGCTGGTGACGTGCGGCGCGGCCAGCCGTCGGATTCGCTGCCTGGGCGGCGCCGACGACGCGGTGCTGGAGATCGAGATCGGCGGCGGCGACGCGGCCCGGACGCTCACCGCGGCCATCGTCTCCTGCTCCGAGGACACCTGCGTCGTAGCGATCGCCGGGCAGTCGCTGGTCGTTCGACTCGCGGCGCGCGGGGACGGCTTCGATGCCATGGCCGATGGCGAGACGTTCACGGTGGAGGGCGCCGCCGAGGCCGGCCCGGCCGCGCATGCCGGCGACGACCCGAACGAGGCGGAACGATCCGAGACCGCGGATCCGGATGCCCTCGCCGCACCGATGCCCGCCGCCGTGAGCGCCATTCTGGTGCAACCGGGCACCGTCGTGGAGGCGGGCGATACGCTGCTCCGACTCGAGGCGATGAAGATGGAGCTGGCGATTCGCGCTCCGTCGCCGGGGCGCGTGACGAGCGTCGAGTGCCGCGTCGGGGACCTCGTGCAGCCGGGACGGCCGCTGGTTACCCTGGATCCGGCTCGGTGAACTCGACCTCCGGCGGTTGGAACCGGACGCCCATCCAGGAACGCCGACACGAATTCCCAACCTGATGCAGCGAGGGACGCGTCAGGAAGCCGGCGCGCTCTCCCCTGCGTCGGACGCCTTCGCTTCCGGCTGAGGCTCCGGCGGGACGACGTCCTCGAAGGCCTCCATGTCGATGGCGTCGTAGTCCGGCGGGCAGCCGAAGTCGCGGGGCTGGGGCGCTGTTGGATTGCCCACGGTGACGCACAGGCCGCAGCCGATGCACTTGTCGACGCGCACCGCGCAGACCATCCGCCCGTAGACGTCCGGCTCCTCGATGATGCAGTCCTCTACCGGGCAGGCGGCCTGGCAGATGGAGCAGGCGAACGCGCCGAAGCAGCGCTCGGGGTCGATGACGGCGATTTTCTTCGGCGGCTTCTTGCGAGGCCGGTTCATCATCTTGGTCCACATGGCGACCTCATTATAGCGGACTTGCTGCAACGCCCCGTCGACCACCGGGAACCCGCGCTATGTCGAGCGGCCCCGCGCGGCGATCGCCCAGACGGCCTCGACGATCCCGTTGCGGACCGCGTACATCTGGTCGTACAGGTTCACCACCGGATCGCAGTGCGAGACGATCAACTCCAGCTTGTCGCCGACCGCGTAGGTCCGGCTGGCGTCGGCCTCGTAGCGGATCGAGCCGAACTCGTCCGACCCGGACGTGTAGATCATCCCGCTCTCGCCCTTGATGCGCGACCACGGGCGGTTGATGGTGCACGCCTTGGCGCCGGCGTCGGTCGTCGCCCGGCCCGCGTATTGCGCGTTGAGCACGGTGGCGAGGATGGTCAGTGCCGGTTGGAAGTCGCTGTATACGTCGGGATCGTCGGCCCCGCCGATGTCGATGTACTGCGCGTCCATGAAGACGTAGCTGCCCACCTGCACGTCGGTCAGCCCCGGCGTCTGGTGATCGATGTTGTAGGTGCCGGTCCCGCCGCCGCTGAAGATCTCGGTGTTCAGGCCGGAGCGTTGGAACCGTTCGCGGGTCTCGGCCGCCGCCGCCAGCCGTTCGAGGGTCTGCGCCTGCCGCGCCTCGAAGCCCTTGACGTGCTGCGAGCCGCCGTCGTAGCAGAGCATTCCCCGCAGCCGCAACCCGGGGAGCCGATCGACGAGTTGGGCCAGCTCCAGAGCCGGCACGCCGGGGGTGATCCCGGTCCGGTGACCGCCCGGATCGACGTCGACGACGACGTCGGCCACCACCCCCGCCGCCTCGGCGGCCGCGGAGAGATCACGAGCGTTCGCGGCGGTGTCGGTGGTCTGGACGAAGCCGTCGCACCATTTCCGCAGTCCCATGGCGCGGCGGATCTTGAGCGGCGTGACGTTGCTCGTCGTCAGCAGCAGCTTGTCGATGCCGTGGTCGAAGAGCACCTGCGCCTCGCTCACCTTGGCGACGCAGATCCCGACCGACCCGGTTTCGAGCTGCATGCGGGCGATCGCCGGGCACTTGTGGGTCTTGGCGTGGGGCCGGCTCGCGATGCCGTTGCTCGTCACGGTGCGCTGCATGGTGGCGATGTTGGCCTCGAGCGCGTCGAGGTCCACCACGAGCGCCGGCGTGTCGAGATCCCACATCGACAGACCGAGCGGGGTCAGCTCGCCCCCGGACTGCTCCGCGCGGCGGGCCATCTCGGCCCCCGTGTAGCCGTGGACCGCGGAGGGCACCCAGACGGCGGCGCCGGCGCCGGCCGTCTGCAGGAAGTGGCGACGTGAGAAGGGCATGGTCATGGGGCTGTTTTACTCCATTTCGCGCGGCATCGCCAGATGTACCAGGACCGCGGTGACGAGCAGGACCCCCGCGGCCAGCGTCAGCTCCAGGCGGGCGGTGCGCAGCAACGCCCGCGCGCCGGTCCCGGTCCCGAGGCGCGGGAGCAGTATCCGCCAGTTGTACGCGCCGATCGCGCCCGTAGCCAGGAAGAGGACCACCTTGAGCAACAGGACGCGGCCGTAGCCGGTCGTCCAGAGATCGGCGAACGTAGCGACGTAGAACACTGCCGTGATGATCCCCGACACGGCGATCGACCCGACCGCGGCCACCGCCAGCGGCGAGAACCGGCCCGCGAGAACGACCGTGCGGCCCTGCCCCGCCGGTTGACGCGCCAGTCCGGACACGACCGCCACCAGGGCGGCCAGCGCGCCAATCCACGCACCCGCCCCGATCCCGTGGGCAACCTGCGCGACCCAGGGCAGGCGGGATTCGAAGCTCATGGCGTGCCCGGTCAGCGGGAGCGTGATCCAGGCGCCGGCCACGGCTACGGCGGCGATCCACCAACCGCCCCGCGGACTCCACCGCCACGCGGCGGCCGCCACCGCCGCCAGCACCGCGAAACCGGCCTGCGGCTGCCAGCGACCGCCCCACCGGCTGTCGATGCCGACCACCCGCACGAGCTCCAGCGTCACCGGCTCGTCGAGTCCGAAGAAGAGCCGGGCCGCCGTGCCGGCGAGAAGCACCACCGCCGAGCCTGCGGCCAGCACGCCGAGCCGCCGCCCGACGATATCGTCCCCGGGCCGAACGAACCGGCTCGCCGAAGAAGACAGGCCGCCCACCGCGACGGCCCCCGTCAGTCCGATCAACCCGAGGTAGGTGAACCACTTCGCACCGGCCAGCAGGACGAGTGCGAAAGTCTCGCCGTCCATGACAGAGTGTGATGTTCAGCCGAAAGCGACCTGCATGATATCGTATTCGATATGAAAACGATATCGGTCGGGGTACTCGACGACGACTACGAGAGCTTTCGGCAGGCCTCCAGGACGCAGGGTCGCCCCATCGCACAACTGATCCGCGACGCGATGGCCCTCTACCGTCGAGAGCACATCGAGCGACGAACGCCGTTGCGCGAAATCCCCACGCTCGCCGGCCACCGCCCGGTGGCCAGCTTGCCGGGGCGTGACGAGCTCTACGACGAGATCTTCCCCGCCGTCGATGAAGGGTGAGCGGCGGCGTGCGCTACGGACTCGACACCAACGTCCTGATTTACGCGCACCTGCCGGTCTTCGGCGAGAGCGAACAGGTGCGCGGATACCTGCAACGGGGTCTTGCCGACGACCACTGCCGCTTTTCGCTGACGGCCCTCGTCCTGCACGAGTTCGTGCACATCGTGACCGACGCGCGACGGTTCGACCCGCCTGTCGCAATGGCCGAGGCCCTGGCGATAGCACGGAGCTACCTGAACCGCACCAACATCGAATGCCTCCCCGTCGACGAAGGAAGCCTCCGGTTGGCGCTCGGCCTGCTGGACGCGCACGCACTCGGGCGCCGGCGCATCGCCGACACGCTGCTGGCGTCGACCCTCCTCACGCACGGCGTGACGACGATCGTGACCTGCAATCCGGCCGACTTCGCGTGCTTCGACGGACTCGCCGTCGTCGATCCGCGCCGTGACGTGGTACCGGATCGCTAGCTAGTCGGCTGCCCGCACGGTGAACGCGAAATCGCCCCGTTGCGTGTGCCCGTCGTCGCCGGCGGTCCGCCAGTTGACGGTGTAGGTCCCCGCGTCCAGCTTCGACGGCAGCATCGCCATCAGCGACTTGTCGTCCCGCACCTCGGTGTCGCCGAGCGTGACATCTCCGTTCGCCCCTTCGAGAGTCAGCCGGCTGATGGCCGGATCGGGCGCCTGCGTGAACCAGATCTGAACGTGGTGCGGCGACTCCGACACAACCGCGTCGGCCTCCGGCATCGTCTTCTGCACCGCCATGTGCGCCGACGCGACCGCCGCGGCGGCGACGATCAGCACGAGACAACACCCCAGCGTCTTCATCCTCCGCATGATTGTCCCTCCTTCAACCTTCCAGCGCCTCAGAAACCGACCTCCGCGCCAATGTACGCGCTCGGCTAGACGCTGCTCTCACCTGCCTGCTTCACTGATCGGCGGCGCGCGGCACGTCACGCAGGCGTTCCTGGACCGTGCCCGGAATGCCCAGGTCCGTATTGGCGCCCAGCCGGCGCAGCAGGGCCGCGGTCTCCGGCCAGCTCTGGAACTGGAACGACTGCTTGGAACCCTCGGCCAGCCGGTAGGCCGTGCGCCCCTTGAAGTCGCGGGCGTCGATGTCCGCCCCCTGCTCCACCAGATACGTCACCACCTCGTCGAGACCGCGGAATGCGGCGCCGTGCAGCGCACTGAAGTCGGCCTCGTTGACCCGGTCGATCTCCGCGCCGGCCTCCAGCAGGACCCGGACCGCCGCCTCGGCGCTCGGCGACCGCGCGCCGCGCGGCTGCCGCGGCCGGTACGTCGACCGCCCGAGGCCCGCCGCAGCCATGAACGGCGTCGTTCCGTCATCGGTGGTCAGGTGCTGGTCGGCACCGGCGTCGAGGAGCGCGCGGATGATCGCGGCGCTGTCCCTGACGTAGTCGGCGGTGGCGCCCTCCGGCACGGTGGGCCGGTTCGCCTCGTGGGCCGCGACCCACAGCGGAGTGGCGCCGCGCAGATCGCCCGTCCCGCAGGCGAACGGCTCGAACGCACCCTTGCGCGGGTAGCCGATGTAGTCCATCAGCATCGCGGACGTCGTGATCCGCGCGTTCGGGTCCGCGCCGCGGGCGAGCAGCGCCTCGACCAGCCGCAGCGCACGGCTCGCGTGCAGGCCCCGGCGCCCGAACGGGCTGCGCCGGCGGCTGTCGCCATGGCTCCGCCGCCAGTCGCCGTGCCAGGTGGTGACGCTGCCGGCCGCCGCGTGCAGGGCCCGCACCCCGCCCATCGAGCCGTTGGGATCCGCACCCCGCTCCAGCAGATGCAGCGCGAGAGCGTCGCGGCCGATGACGATGGCGTACACCAATGCATGTGTGCCGTCCACACCGGTTTCGTTCACGTCAACGCCCGCGGCGAGGAGCATGTCGGCCAGCGCCACGTCGCCGTTGTGCGTCGCGTAGAGCAGCGGCGTGAATCCGTCCGCGGTGGAGGCATGCGGGTCGGCGCCGGCGGCGAGCAGCGCCCGCGCGACGGGGGCGTGCGATCCCGCCACCGCCCACATCAACGCCGTGCTGCGTGTCTCGGTCGTGGCCGCGTTGACGTTCGCTCCGTGTCGCAGGAGGGTCTCGACCACCGGCAGGTCGCCGGTCCGCGCCGCCGCCATCAGCGCCGTCAACCCGCTCGTCCGCGCCGCCCGCGTGCCGGCGCCGGCCGCCAGCAACCTCTCGACCATCACGAGGCTGGCGTTCTCGGCCGCCCGCTCGAGCGGCGTGACGCCGTTGTCGTCGGCCGCGTCGACGTCGGCCCGCGCGCGCAGCAGCAGGTCGACCATCTCCAGGTCGTCCCGGTGCGCCGCCCACAAGAGCGCGGTGGCGCCGTCCGCCCGGCGCGCATCCACGTCGACTCCCTCGCCGAGGAGCGACCGCACCACCGCGGCATCTCCAGCCGCCGCAGCCGAGATCAGCCGCAGATCCTGTCCCCCGGCCGTGTGCGGCATGGCGGCGACGCCGAGCAGCAGCATCCACGGAAGCAGTCGCCGCGAAACCGTGTCGCCCATCGTTTGCCTCCTCGCCTTCGAGCGGTTGAATCGAACGACGCCGACCCCGCCACTATAAGCCATACGATAGGATCCGGATTCATGCCCTCCGTATACGAAGACACCTACCGACGCGCGCGGGAGAATCCGCAGGAGTTCTGGGCCGCCGCCGCGGAGCCGCTCTACTGGCACCGGCGCTGGGACACGGTGCGCGACGACGCGAACCCGCCCTTCCACCGCTGGTTCGCCGGAGGACGGATCAACACCTGCTACAACTGCCTCGACCGCCACATAGACCGCGGCCGCGGCAAGCAGCCCGCGCTGATCTACGACAGTCCCGTGACCGGCACGGTGCACCGGTTCACGTTCGAGGAGCTGCGCGACGAGGTGGCGCGCGTCGCCGGCGCGCTCGTTGCGCAAGGCGTGACCGCCGGCGATCGCGTGGTGATCTACATGCCGATGGTGCCCGAGGCGGTGATCGGCATGCTGGCCTGCGCCCGGATCGGCGCGGTTCACTCGGTGGTCTTCGGCGGCTTCGCGCCGAAAGAGCTGGCCGCCCGCATCGACGACGCGCAGCCGAAGCTCGTCCTCTCCGCCTCGTGCGGCATCGAGGTCGGCCGGGTGGTGCCCTACAAGCCGCTGCTCGACGCGGCCATCGAGCTCTCCACTCACAAGCCGCAGCGGACCATCATCCTGCAGCGCCCGCAGGCCGAGGCCTCGCTCGTCGACGGCCGCGACCTCGACTGGCGCGCGGCGTGCGACGGCGCCGAGCCGGCCGACTGCGTGCCGGTGGCCGCGACCGACCCGCTGTACATCCTCTACACCTCCGGCACCACCGGCATACCCAAGGGCGTGGTGCGCGACAACGGCGGGCACGCCGTCGCCCTGCACTGGAGCATGGAGCACGTCTACGGGGTCAGCGCCGGCGAGGTCTACTGGGCCGCGTCGGACATCGGCTGGGTCGTGGGCC
This sequence comes from Acidobacteriota bacterium, assembly GCA_021296515.1. Classification (GTDB taxonomy): domain Bacteria; phylum Acidobacteriota; class Vicinamibacteria; order Vicinamibacterales; family UBA8438; genus WTFV01. The sequence goes on from JAGWAH010000025.1 coordinate 15,056, forward strand.
ACTCCTATATCGTCTACGGCCCGCTGCTGCGCGGCGCGACCACCATCCTCTACGAGGGCAAGCCGGTCGGCACCCCCGATCCCGGCGCGTTCTGGCGGGTCGTCGAGCAGCACGGGGTCAACGTGCTCTTCACGGCGCCGACCGCCTTCCGGGCGATCAAGAAGGAAGACCCCGATGGCGCGTACCTGCGCAAGCGCGACCTGTCGCGATTCCGGACCCTCTTTCTGGCCGGCGAGCGGTGCGATCCGGACACCCTGATCTGGGCGCGCGACCGCCTCGGCGTGCCGGTCATCGACCACTGGTGGCAGACGGAGACCTCGTGGGCGATCGCCGCCAACTGCGTCGGCCTGGGCACGCTGCCGATCAAGCCGGGCTCGCCTACACGGGCCGTCCCGGGCTATGACGTGCAGGTGCTCGGCGAGGACGGCAACGAGGTGCCGGCCGGGCAGATCGGCGCGCTCGTCGTAAAGCTGCCGCTGCCGCCGGGTTGCCTGCCGACCCTCTGGAACAACGACGACGGCTACCGGCAGTCGTACCTGTCGCGCTACCCCGGCTTCTACGTGACCGGCGACGCCGGCTACAAGGACGACGACGGCTACCTCTTCATCATGAGCCGCGTCGACGACATCATCAACGTGGCGGGTCATCGCCTGTCGACCGGGGCAATGGAGGAGGTGCTCGCCTTCCATCCCGACGTGGCCGAGTGCGCGGTGGTCGGGGTGGCCGACGCCATCAAGGGCGAGATCCCGATCGGCTTCGTGGTCACCAAGGCGGGCGTCACGCGGGGAGCGGACGCAATCGTGCCGGAGCTGGTAGAGCGGGTCCGCGCCTCGATCGGCCCGGTCGCCGCGTTCAAGACCGCCACGCTCGTGCCGCGGCTTCCCAAGACGCGCTCCGGTAAGATCCTGCGCGGCACCGTCAAGAAGATCGCGGACGGCCAGCCGTACACGACACCGGCGACGATCGACGACCCGGCGATTCTCGACGAGATCACCGAGGCGCTCAGGAAGCTCGGCTACCCGAGGAACCCCGTCCAGGAGTCTGCGCCGTAGAAACGGGGCAGACTCCTGGACAGGCCCGGTTGGGCGGCAATCGGAGCCGGAGGCGGCCAACGGCTGGTCGTAGCGCCCAGAACACACGGAAACACTTGACCAAGAGGAAGACACTGCGATGGCCGTGAGTCCAATCCCCGAGGGCTACCACACCGTTACGCCGTACCTGGTCGTCACCGACGTCGATCAGCTCCTCGACTTCGTCAAGGCGGCGTTCGACGCCACCGAGAAGGAACGCATTCCCAGCCAGGACGGAGCGACCGGACACGCGGAGGTCACCATCGGGGATTCGTGCGTGATGATGGGCAGGGCGCAGGGCGAGATCCCCGTGCTTCCCGGCATGCTCTATCTCTACGTACCGAACACCGACGCCACCTACGCGCAGGCGCTCGCGGCCGGGGCGACCTCGTTGCAGGAGCCGACGGACATGTTCTACGGCGACCGGAACGCCAGCGTGAAGGATCCGGCCGGCAACCTCTGGACGATCGCTACCCACAAGGAGGACCTGACCCCGGAGGAGCTGGCCGAGCGCGCAAAGAAGCACATGCGCTGAGCCTGGCGCCTACCGCAGCACGGTGCTCATCGGCGCCCCCGCGTAGCCGGTCATCTCCAGGTAGCCCGACCCGGCGACGGGAACGCCGCCGCGCGTGCCCTGCACGTCGATGGCCCCCTCCCAGTAGGTGACCCCGGTGGACCGCCCGGTCTGCAGCTCCTGGGCGTCGACCGCGGCGGTCACCTCCAGTTCGAGTCCGTGCGGCGGGATCGCGATGCGCCACGCCACGGGATAGGCGGCGCCGCTGGCGGGGGAGGTCCAGCGTCTGCCCGGTGTCAGGCGGAAGTCGTCGACACGCAGAGAGACCCTGCCCTCCGGTACCACCAGCGTGCCGCTCGACCGCGGATCGCGGGCGCCGTCGATCCTGCGCATGACGTAGACCATCAGGTCGGTCCCGTCGTCGAGCTGAATCGAGAACCAGTCCCAGCCCGCCTGCGCCGGCTCCAGGAAGCTGGTCCCGAATTCGTGGTCCATCCAGCTCAGCCCCTCCACGTCGAACGTCTCGCCGCCGACCACGAGTCGGCCGGTCGTCCGCAGGCGCGTCAGCGAGTAGTAGTGGGAGGCGTTGCCCAATTCGGCCCCTTTCTGGCTGAAGCCGTTGACGCCGTGCAGCACGGGCGGTGCGGCCGGGTCCAGGCGCAGCTCGATGGCGAGGCCCCCGTCGTCGCTCGCCGCGGCGAGCCGGTGACTCCTGCGATCGCGTTCGTCCAGGGTGACGGCCCAGCCGTCGTTCCAGACTTTCAGCGTCTCGGTGCTCGCCCCGGCCCAGCCGATGCCGGCGCGGTTCAGCCGCTCGGCGACGTGGTGCGCGCCGCGGTCGACGTCCGTCACGGCGAAATGCGCCATGTACAGGTCGCGGACCGCCCAGCGGGACGGATTGACGGGTTGCCGGTCGACACCGAAGCGAAAGAACGTGAGCTGGTAGCCGAACCGGCGGCCGTCCGGCGCGCGCAGGTTCCCGGTGTAGTACCACCACTCGATGCGATGGTCGGGATGCGCGGCGTGGTCGCGGGGAAAGGACAGCGCATAGCCCGGGTCGGCGGCCTTCCAGGCGCTCTGAGCGATCCGATCACCGCTTCCCTCCTGGCCGACGGCATGCCCGCCCGCCGCGAGCAGTGCGCCGGCCACGACCGCCGTCCGCACGATGCCGCCGTCACGGCTCCGTCCTCGATCCTGTCCACCCATGTTGACATATGGTGGCATACGCTACTCCGGTGTGCCGGCCGCGTCTCCCAGCTCGAACCGCGCGGCCAGACGGGCCGGGTAGAGCCCGGCGAGCGCCGCCGCGGCCACGACGGCCACGGTCGCCTGGGCCAGGAATCCGACCGGCAGGTGGAACTGGATGGTCCAGCCGAAGCTCTGCACGTTGATCACGTAGATGAGTATCAGCGACAGGGCCAGACCGACCACGAGCCCCACCCCCTGCGTCAACGCTCCCAGCACGCCCGCCTCGATGACGATCAGGCGCCGGAGCTGGCGGCTGTCCGCTCCCACGAGCCGCAGCAGCGCGATCTCCCGCCGCCGCTCCAGCACGAGAGTCAGCAGCGTGGCGGCCATTCCGAACAGCGAGACGCCGATGGCGATGACCTCGAGCGCGTAGGTGATGGCGAACGTCGCATCGAAGATGCGCAGCACGGTGGCGCGCAGGTCCCCGTTGGTCGTGATGAAGATGCGCCGCTCCGGCCCGAGGGCGGCGCGCAGCTCGTCGCGAACCGACTCCGCGCGGGCGCCGGGCGCCAGGTAGACGGTCAGCCCGCTCGGCCGCTCCGGCCCGAAGTGGCGCTCGAAGGTGCCGGCGTCCATGACCACCAGCCCGCGGTCGCTGGAGTAGTCGAAGTAGACCGCCGAGACCTCGAACCGCGTCGGACCGGCGGGGGTGGGCAGGCGGATTGCGTCGCCGACGTCCGTGTCGTACCGCAGCGAGAATGCCTCCGAGACGACGACGCGGTCCCGTCCGATCGCGCCGGCCATCGCCGCCGTGCCGTCGGCCGGGGCCTTGAACTGCAACCCGCCGCGCTCGAGGCGCGTGGCGAACCGTCCCGCCCCCACGGTGATGGTCGAGCCCCCGTAGGGCATGTCCATCCCCATGAATCCGTCGATCGCCTCCACCGCCGGATGGCCGGCGATGAGGGCCTCGGTCGCGGCCGATATTCCCCCGCGGTCGGCATTGGGCGACTGCCGCGCGGTCGAGACGAAGAGGTCGGCCTGCAGGGTCTGTCCGATCCAGTAGACGACGGTCTCGCGGAAGCTGCCCACCATGATGGCGATCGCCGCCATCATGGCCAGACTGACGGCGAGCGCGGCGACGGAGATGGAGAGCCTGGGAATCGCGGCGCCCAGATTGGCATGGGCCAACCGGCCCTCCACGCGCAGCCGGCGCGCCATGACGGCCCCGCACGCCCGCCGGAATCCGAACAGCACCGCCGGCATCGCCATCCCGGCCCCCAGCACGACCGCCAGCGCGGCCAGCATCCCGAAGACCGGCAGCCCCCCGACCGGCCCCTGCGCCGCGAGCCAGGCGCCGGCCGCGAACAGCGCCAGCGGGCCGGCGATGAACCGCCGCCGCAGGCGCTCCCGTGCGTCCAGGTCGTCGTCGCCGCGCACCGCGGCCAGCGGGTCCAGCCGCGCCGCCTCGAGGGCCGGCGCCGCCGCCGCGACGAGAGCGAGGGGCAGGCCGACCGCGAACGCCAGAATCACCATCGGAGGCTCGAGCGGCGGCACCGTGGCCGACGACACGATCCAGAACTGGCTCACCGTCGAGGAGGTCAGCCGGACCGCGCCGTGCGCCAGCAGCCAGCCGAGCGGAGCGCCGAGGGCGCAGCCGACGATCGCGAGCGCGCCCGCCTCGCCCAGGAACAGCCCCACGACGGCGCCGCGGCTCGCGCCGAGCGTCCGCAGCAGACCGATCTCGTGGCGGCGCGTGATGACGGAGACCGATACGGTGTTGTAGACCAGGAAGAGGCCGACGAGGAGCGCGATCAGGCTGAGCGCGGTCAGGTTGAACTGAAACGCGCGCAGCATGCGTTCCACCTCGGCGCCCCGCGACGACGGGCGGCGGACCGCGATCCCGGCGGGCAGCCGGGCGGCAATCGCCTGCTCGGCCCGTGCGACGTCGACGCCGTCGGCCAGCCGCACGTCGACCCGGTCGACGCGCCCCAGGCGTCCGACGGCCCACTGGGCCGCCGCGATGTCCATCAGGGCGAAGCCGCCGTCGAGGACGCTGGCCGGCCCCTCGTCGCCGAGGATCCCCGTTACGCGCAGCGGCACCGTGCGGTCGCCGGCGAGCAGCGCCACCCGGTCGCCCACCTCCAGCCCGTGGCGGCGGGTGAACTGCCGGGTCAGGATGACCGACTCCGCATCGGTGAGCAGGTCCAGAAAGCCCTGCGTCGTCAACGCTCGCGGCGTGTCGCCGTCGACCAGCGGATAGTCTCTGAACGGGCGGTCGCGGAGGATGTCCACGCCGAGCAGGCGCACCGCCTCGAGGACCGGCTCCCCGCCGGCCGGTGCGACCTCCAGCAGCACGTCGGCATCGATCACCGGACTGACGAGGCCGTACTCCCGCAACCATCCCAGGTCGGCCAGACGGGTCTCGTCGAGGCCGACGCCGGGCACGGCGATCTCCAGCGCCGTCCGTCCGGCCAGCGCGTCGAGGGCGGTCGAAAAGCCGCGCACGGAGCTGGCATTGGCGAGCTGGATGGCTACGACGACCGCGACGCCGACGGCGAGACTCGCCACGGTGGCTGCGCTCCGCAACGGCTGCTGCAGGAGGTTCCTGGCGATGAAGGCGCGGAACAGACCGGCGGGCGCCGGAGATGCGTTGTCGGGCGTCGACGGCCGTCCTCCCGTCACGGCTCCGAACCCGTCGAGCCCGCCGCGGCCAGCTCCGGAACCGGGGAATTCTCGTGCCCGTCACGCCGCGACTCGACGCCCGTGATGCGCCCGTCGCGCATCGCGACCGTCCGATCCGCCGCCGCGGCCACCGCCGCGTCGTGGGTGGCGAGCAGCAGGGCCGCCCCGGACCGGCGGTTGACGTCCTGCAGCAGATCGAGGATGCGCCGCCCGTTCCCGCTGTCCAGGTTGCCGGTCGGCTCGTCCGCGACGAGCAGGGCCGGCTCGTGCACGACAGCCCGCGCAATCGCCGCCCGTTGCGCCTCGCCGCCGGAGAGCTGCGCCGGCGCGTGGTCGAGGCGGTGCGAGATGCCGACCCGCTCGGCCCACTCCCCCGCGCGCGCCAGCGAGGCGAACGGCTCGCGACCGGCGAGCAGCAACGGCAACCCGATGTTCTCGGCCACCGTCAGGGTCGGCAGCAGGTTGAAGAACTGGAACACGAAGCCGACCCGCTCGCGCCGGAGCCGGGTCAGCGCGTCGTCGTCGAGCGCGGCCAGCGAGCGTCCTTCGAGCCGCACCTCGCCCGCGGTCGGGCGGTCCATCGCGCCGCACAGGTGCAGCAGGGTCGACTTTCCGCAGCCGGAAGGGCCCACCACTGCGACGAAGGCCCCGGCCTCCAGCGTCAGGCCGACGCCGTCGAGCGCGGTGACGTCCGTGTCTCCGCGACGGTAGCGCCTGCACAAATCGCGCGCCTCGAGAACGGCCACTGCCGATCACGATACACGAGACGCGCAGCGCCGGGCGTCAGCGGCGCGGCAGTGCGACGTAACCCCGCCGCGCCCGCACCTCGTGCTCCCCGCCCCGCACCCGGACCCGGATGCGGCGGTATCTCCCATCGGGCGGGCGGACGGGCGCGTAGGCCAGCGTGTACTGGTGGTTGAGCTCCTCGGCGATGCGCGCGGTGGCCGGGGCCAACTCCGGACTGTCGGAGATCACCTCCGCGTAGCCGCCGCTCTCGGCCGTGATGTCCCGCAGCAGACGCGCGTTGACGCGATCGTTGATCGGCCGCCGCTCGGGGGCGTCGATGCCGACGGCGTAGACGAAGGCGTCGCTCAGCCGTATCTGCCACCGCACGTCCTCCCGCGTGAAGTCGCTGGCGGTGTCCGACCCGTCGGAGATGAGCACGACGGCGGCGCGGTCGTGGGCCCGGACGGAGAACAGCGGCAGCGCCATCATCAGGGCGTCGTAGATCGCGGTCGCCCCGTACGGGCGGACGCGCTCGAGCCGTCCGCGCAACCGGCTCGGGCCCAGCGTCCACGGCGCCTCCAGCTTCGGATCGTGGTTGAACACCATCAGGAAGACCTCGTCGCCCGGCTCGAGCAGGTCCACCAGGAAGCGCTGCAACGCCCCCCGGGCGTCGTCCATGCGCTGCCCGAGCATGCTCTGGCTGACGTCGAGGACCACGCCGAGGCTGACCGGGACCCTGCCCCGATCGAACTGGGTGATGCGCTGCGGCCGGCCGTCCTCGAAGATCTCGAAGTCGTCGCGGGTCAGATCGCCGACCAGGCGTCCCTCGGCGTCGCGCACCGTGGCCGTCACCTTGACCAGATCGACGCCGGAACGGAACCGGGGTACAAGCGGCCGCTGCTCTTCCGCCGGCGCTGCACCGGCGGCGAGCGCGAGAAGCAGCAGCACGCCGGCTTGGCGGACGAAGGACGAGGATCGCGAGCCGTCGAACACGCGTTGGGCTCCCTCCGGGCCCTCCGGGCGCTGGCACGGCCATTATAATCACGGTTCCGTGAGCACGCCCTCCTACGTGCACGGCGCCGCCAACGTGCCCCTGCTGGGCGAGACCATCGGTGCGAACCTACGCCGCACCGTGGAGCGGCATCCGGAGCTCGACGCCCTGGTCGTCGCCGCGCAGAATTTCCGGGCCACCTATCGGGAGTTCTGGGACCTGACCACGCTGCTCGCCCGCGCCCTGCTCGCCCGCGGCATCGCCCGCGGCGATCGGGTGGGCATCTGGGCGCCCAACCGCTACGAGTGGGTCGTCGCCCAGTATGCGACGGCCCGCATCGGCGCGGTGCTCGTCAACGTGAACCCGGCGTACCGCGCGCACGAGCTCGAATACACGTTGAACCAGTCGGGTCTGCGCCTGCTCCTGCACGCCCGGCGCTTTCGAGCCGCCGACTACGCGGCCATCGTCGGCAGCGTGCGGGCCCGTTGCCCGGCGCTGACCGAAACGGTCGTCCTCGACGACGAATGGAACGCTCTGCTGGAAGAGGGAACCGGCGTCGACGACGCCGCGGTGGCCGCAAGGGAAGCGAGCCTGAGCTTCGACGACCCGATCAACATCCAGTACACCTCGGGCACCACCGGCGCCCCGAAGGGAGCCACCCTCTCGCACCACAACATCCTGAACAACGGCTACTTCTGCGGCGAGATCCTGCGCTACACCGAGGCCGACCGGGTGCTGATCCCGGTCCCGTTCTACCACTGCTTCGGGATGGTCATCGGCAACCTCGCCTGCACCACCCACGGCGCCTGCATCGTCGCGCCGGCCGAGAGCTTCGACCCCGCCGCCACGCTGGCCGCCATCGAGGGTGAGCGGTGCACGTCGATCTACGGCGTCCCGACGATGTTCATCGCGCAGTTGAACCACGCCGACTTCGCCCGGACGGACTTCTCCTCGCTGCGCACCGGCGTCATGGCCGGCTCCCCCTGTCCGGTCGAGGTGATGAAGCAGGTCCGCGAGCGGATGAACGTGAAAGAGATCACCATCTGCTACGGGATGACCGAGACGTCGCCGGTCTCGACCCAGACCCGCGTCGACGACCCGGTCGAGAAGCGGGTCGGCAGCGTCGGCCGCATCCACCCCCACGTCGAGATCAAGGTGGTCGATCCGGAGAGCGGCCGGACCGTTCCGCGCGGCGCCTCCGGCGAGCTCTGCACGCGCGGCTACGTCGTGATGCTCGGCTACTGGAACCAGCCGGAGGCGACCGCCGCCGCCATAGACGCCGCACGCTGGATGCATTCGGGCGATCTCGCGACGATGGACGACGAGGGGTACCTTCGCATCGTCGGCCGCATCAAGGACATGATCATCCGCGGCGGCGAGAACGTCTACCCGCGGGAAGTGGAGGAGTTCCTGTATACCCACCCGGACATCGTGGACGCGCAGGTCATCGGCGTCCCGTCGGCCCGCTACGGGGAGGAGGTGATGGCGTGGGTGAAGCCGAAGGCGGGCGCCGCGCTGACCGGCGAGCAGCTCCGCACCTTCTGCCACGGCGCCATCGCCACCTACAAGATTCCGCGCTACTGGAAGCTGGTCGACGCGTTTCCCATGACCGTCACGGGGAAGGTCCAGAAGTACCGGATGCGCGAGATCGCGACCGCCGAGCTGGAGCTGGAGGGCGCGGCCGGCATCGAGACCGCCTGAGCCTCATTCGGTGGGCAACGTGTAGTTGACCATCCAGTTGATGCCGAACCGGTCGGTCCACTGCCCGAAGTAGGCGCCCCAGAACTGCTCCTGAAGCGGCATGATCACCGAGCCGCCCGCGGACAGCTTCGCGCACAGCTCGTCGCACCGCTCCCGGCTCTCCACATCGATGGACAGCGAGAAGTTGTTGCCGGCCGCGTGCGGGGGAGCGAAGCTAGAGGTGTCGCTGCCCATCAGGACGCTCGAGCCGATCGGCAGCGCGACGTGCATGACGCGATTCTTCTCTTCCTCGGCGACCGGCATGTCCGGCGGTCCGTCGCCGAACGTCTGGAACTCGGTGAACTCGCCGCCGAAGACGGACCGGTAGAATTCGAATGCCTCGCGGCAGTTGCCATCGAACGTGAGATACGTATTCAGCGCCATGCGTGCCCTCCTGCTGGCTATTGTAGGCGTAACGTTGCCGGCACCGTCCGCCGGCCAGATCGAGGCCGGCGCGGCGGCCGTCGACATCACCCCCGTACTGTGTGAAGACGCGGCGGCGGACGCCTCGGTTCCGCAGTTCGATGCGGACCGCGACTGCTTCCGGTGGATCCACCTGGCGGGCTTCAGTCCCTACGTGCCGTTTCGCGAAGGAAACCGGCTCGCCGAGGGCGTACACGACCCGATCTGGGCGCGCGCGCTGGCGCTCCGCGACGCCGGGGGCGAGACACTGGTGCTCGTCGCCGCGGACCTCCCTGGCCTCGGCCGCAAGCACACCGGACCCGTGCGGCGCCGGATCGCCCGCGAGCACGGGATCCCGGAGAGCCACGTCATCCTGCACTCCACCCATACGCACTCGGCTCCCGACGCCAGCGGCTACTGGTCCACCTTGATGGCCGGCCACAACCGGCGCTACACGACCGGGCTTCGCGAGTCGCTCTACACCTCGATCGAGAGGGCGCTGCGGGCACTGCGCCCCGCGACGCTGACGACCGCGACGACCACCCACGTCGCGTGCCAGGATGCCGCCAGCGGCCGCCTGAAGACGGAGGACGACTGCCGCCTGCCCGCCATCAACAACGAGATCGACGATCCGTCGGCCGCGTACGACCGCTTCGTCCTGCAACGCGACCTCCGCGACCCCATCACCGGCAACACGCGCGTGGTGGCGGCGGAGTTCAGGGCAGCGGACACGGGCGAGACGATCGCCACCCTGGTTAACTGGCACAACCATCCCGACACGCTCGGGAGCGGCAACCGGCTCCTGTCGAGCGACTATCCGCACTATCTGCGGGAGTACCTGGAACGCGCCAGAGGCGGGGTCGCCGTGTTCGTGGCGGGAACGGTCGGCAACCAGATGAGCGGCCTGCGCGGCACCCCGGTCCCGCTGTGGGACGCGGGCGGCCGCCGCGTCTTCGAGACCGCGCCGGACGGAGGCGAGCGGCCCGTGCTGGTCACCGACGGCTGGGAGAAGATCCGCTCGACCGGCTACGAGATCGCGCACGCGGCAGGCGCGGCGCTCGACGCCGCGGAAACGCTGGCGACCCCCGACCTGGCCGTCGCCAGCGCCTCGTTCGACACCCCGATCGACAACGTCATCCACCTGCTGGGCACCTGGTCGGTCTGGCACCACGACGTCGAGCCGCCCGACCGGCTGCGCTACCGCTGGCCCGACTGCTGGGGGCTGCTCGGCTGCGTACGGGGCGAGGTCGCCCTGATCGAGGTCGGCGACCTGAGCCTGCTGACCGCCCCGGGCGAGATCGATCCGGCGTACGCGCTGGGCCGCCCGCAGCACGTCGCCGACTACGGACCCGACTGGGGCACGTGGCGCTTCCCGGCCATGGCCGGCGTCGACCGCCTGATGCCAGGCCGCCACCACGGCTTCATCGGATCGGCGCAGGACTATCTCTCGTATCTCGTGCCGCGGGCGGACAACACCGGTTGGTGGAACTTCGATCACCCCAATCACTACGAGGAGTGGGTGACCATCGGCGGACGGTTCGGCGAGGACGTCCTGCGCGCCTGGCAGGAGTTGCTCGCTGCGCGCGGCGCAGTGCGGGATGGCCCTGCCCGCCTCGACGACGACCGGGGGCGAGGCGCCGCACGGTGAGACCGGGACCGTGGAGCGCGCTCGAGCGCGCCGCGTACGACACCTGCGAGCCCGACGTCGCCGCGTTGCTGGTGCATCCCGGCGAGACCCTGTCCGGACTCGCCGTCCTGGCCGCGGCGGTCGTCTCCTGGCACGAAGTCCACCGCTCGCCTGTCGCGGGACCGGCACGCTTCCTCCCGGCGATACTGGCCCTGCTGAGCGCCGCTTCGATGCTCTTCCACGCGACGTTCGCGGCCGTGTTCCAGCAGCTCGACCTGGCCGCGATACCTCTGTTCACCGGCCTGCTGCTGGCGGCGGCCCTCGTGCACGGGGGCTACGTGGAGCGTGATCGATGGCCGGCGCTCTTCGCCGTGTTCGCCGGCTGCGGCGCCGTGCTGCCCTTCATCGCGACAGTGGCGGGCTACGTCGTCGTCACCGCCCAGGCCGCGGCGCTGATCCGGCTGTGGTGGAAGCTGGCCCGCACGCAACCGGCCATCCGCACCGACCTGCGGCGGACGGTCGTACTCCTCCTCCCCGCTGCGGCGCTACTCGCTCTGGGCCACGCCGGCATCGCGTGCACCGGTGCCGGGAGTGCCTGGGCGCACCTGGCCCAGCCCCATATCGCCTGGCACCTCGCGTCGGCCGCCGCCTGCGTGTTCATCGTCCGGATCGAGCTTGCCCTCGAACGAGACGCGGTGTGGCTTCGGTCGTAGACCTCCGGCCGCGCGGAGCCGTCAATCGACGCTCCCGTCACCCCGCCTCCGCTCGGGCTCCCTCTCTCTGTGTACTGCGACCATGCGGCCGACACCGAGCCACCATCCGGCAAGCGTCAACGGCAGGAGACAGGCCACCCCCCCGCCGAGTGCGCCGGCCGCGAACGCGGCCGCCCCGGCGGATCCGGCGGAGAGCCTGACCACGAGCGCCAGCAGCACGCCCCCGGCCGTACCCGCCGCACCGAACACGAGCGCGCCGGCACCCGCGCGGCGCCAGCCGCTGCCCCCGAGCGCGAGCCCGAGCGCGCCCAGCAGCGCATGAGACACCGCCAGAGCCGGCGCGAAACCCACGAGCAGCTCGGCGAACCGCTCGACGCCGCTCAGGGCCGGCAGGCTGGCGAGAATCAGGAGCGGGATCCACAGCGTCGCTCCGAAAGCCGCGCCGAACGCCAGCCGCCAGCGCAGCCCGGAGCCGAGCGCACCGCCCGCCACGACGCCGCCCGCCACGCAGGCGAGCAGGACGACGGCAATCGGCCGCAGGACCGTCGCGCCCCGATAGAGATCGAGCGCGCCGAGCGCCGGCAGCAGCAGGAGCGGCGCGGCCAGCGACAGGAGCGCCCCGGCGGCGAAGGTCGCGGCCGTCCGGCCCGGCCCCGGTGGATGTGGCTCAGAAGTCAATGTCGGAGAACGCGGCGCCGACCCAGTGCTTCGGCCTGCCGTCCACACCCTCGACCGGATTGAGTGCATAGCCGAGGTCGAACCGGACGCCGCCGCGGCTCGCGAGCCGGTGGCTGCCGACGAGCAGGCTGACGCCGACGCCGGTCCGCAGGTCGCCGACATCCACGGGGCGCCCGGCCGGCCAGACGAAGCCGCTGTCCACGAATCCGGCGACGCCGAACGAGAACAACTGCCAGACGTCGTCAGCGAAGAAGACGCGTTCCTCCGCCGAGAGCAGAAGCGACCGGGTGCCGGTGAACTGGCGCACCGGATAGCCGCGCAGCCCGGTCTCGGCCCCGAGCCGGAGCTGGATCTCCGGGTCGAAGTCGTGGCCATGGGCGTAGTCGAGCTTGCCGACGAACGCGGTTCGCGACGAGTGCTTCCGGAGGTAGCGGGCGTTCACCGCCGCCACCGTGTTCCGCCACCCGCCCCGTTCGCGCCGCCCGTCGAACCCGACGCCGAGAATCACGAAGTGATCGTCCCGAAGCTGCAGCCCGTGCCGGTGGCCGGCCGAGACGAACACCGCCTCCCGCCCGCCGAACGCGGGCGCCGAAAGCCGCAGCACCGCGTGCGACTCGGTGCCGAGGTTGAAGTCCTCGGTCCGCTCGAACTGGTTCACGTGCGTCAGCCGCACGAACCGGTGGGTGACCGATCGCAGACCGACCTCCGGACCGGTGTAGTCCCGAAGATCCTCTCCGACCTGGACCTCGTGCGCGCGAAACGCACCGTGCATCCGGACCGCGTGATTCGCGCCGCGTAGCAGCGCGCGCCCCAGCTCCAGGTCGACGAACTCGCCGCGCACCGGCAGCCGTTCGACCTCCACACCGTGCTCGACGATGGGCTCGGTGAGCGCGACGCTCACCACGCCCGCCGAGAACGCCCACGGATCCCGGAGCGAGAGATACCCCCGATC
>JAGWAH010000025.1:28473-28821 GCA_021296515.1 Acidobacteriota bacterium
AAAGTTCTTCTCCGAGGCGCCGATCTCCCAGATCGTCCGGTTCTGGACCTGCGAGAAGTCCAGGCGCGGCGCGAGGGACCAGCGGTCCCATGTCGTCACCAGGACGTCGACCCGCTCCGGTCGCCCGTCCAGGTCTTCGTCCACCTCCGCCGTCTCCACACGCGCGTCGCGCAGGAACCACAGACCGCGCAGGTTGCGCTCGGTCTGGTCGATCAGCTCGCGGTCGAGCGGGTCGCCGGTCTCGAAGAGAAGCTCGCGCCGGATGATGTGATCGCGGGTACGGACGTGCAAACGGTTGGCGATCCGATGGGGCGCGAACAGACCGCCGCCGCGCTCGTCGAAGACCTC
>JAGWAH010000025.1:28938-53305 GCA_021296515.1 Acidobacteriota bacterium
TTCATCGGCAGATCTTGCGAATTTGGCCAACCTGGAGGCATGGCTGCTGGATACACCGTCGTCACGCAACTCACCGCGGACTGCTCGCCTGCCCCCGCGCCGGAGTCTCGCTCCCGGTGCCGCATCCGCTGGGTCCAACCCGGGCTGAGAATGCGGTGAAAAAAGAAAACCCCGAGCGCCCGAGGCTCATGAAGAGCCCCGGGCGTCCAGGGTTTCGATATCGGGCCCCGCAGGGGACCGACGCGTTCGTTCGGAACGAAGCGCGCCCTATTCGGGCTCGGTCGGGTCGCGGCCGTCACGCGGTGCGCCGGTGCCGGACGAACCCATGAACAGCTTGCGGCCGTCTCGGAAGGTCAGGTCGCGGCCGTTGCCCTTGTTCGAGCCGTCCTTGGCCTGGTAGCCGTCCACGATGATCTCGGTGCCCGATTGAAGCCGCGGCGGAGCAGCGTGTTCGGCGTGCCGCCCTCGACCATCCAGACGGTCGTCGAACCGTCGTCGTTGGTCACCTCGAGATGGACCCACGCGTGCGGGTTGATCCACTCCATCCGGACGACCACGCCTTCGAGGTGGATCGGCGCGTCGGCGTCGAACTCTGCCGAGAACGCGTGATGGGCCACCACGGGAACGGCGGCCGCGGCCATCGCAATGGCCACGATCGTAAGGACTACCTTTGCTCGCATGGGTTTCGCCTCCTGTTTGACAGCGGAACTGGTTTCGGCATTATCGCCAACTTCTACGTGTTCGTCAACCGCATCGCCCCCAAGTCGGACTCTCTACCGGGGGCCGGGCGCCTCACCCTCGTAGGCCGAGCCGTAGCCGCTCGGGCGGTAGGTCGGCGTCAGGTCGGGGTCCTTGCGGAGGTGCCCGTACATCAGCTCCTCGGCGAACTCCACGCACTTGTACTCGAGGAGCTGCATGTTCTCGTCGATCCGGCGGTAGAGCGGCAGGCTGAGGCTCCAGGGCCGCGTGTAGGTCTCCGGGTCCTCGATCGTCGCCTCGTAGTTCAGATGGTAGGGGCTGGTCGCGGTGTACCGCTCGACGACGCGAATCTGGTTGCTGTGGTGGTTGCCGTTGCGGTCGAGCCACGTGTCGGGCATCTGGGCGGTCACGTCGATGACCAGGGTCTCACCGTCGTACGAGCCGAGCGAGTGCCCCATCCAGGCGTCGACGGGCGCCTCGAAGTCCGGCCGGTTCATGTAGACGACGCGGCTGGCGCTGGCGAACTCGTAGGCGAAGAGGATGTATTCCTCGGTCTGCACGATCTGGAACGGATACGGCTGGTAGGTCGCACGCGGGATGCCCGGCATGTAGCACTTGGCGGCGGGATCGCGCTCGACCCAGTGCTGCGCGTTCTCCTGCTGGATCGCCCGCGCCGCGGCGGTGTAGGGGATCTCGCCGCCCTCGACGATGCCCAGGCCGCCGGGAACCGAGAAGATGGCCCCGAGCTCGACCACCGGGCCGTGGCTGGCCGCGTGCGGCTCGATGTTCCAGTGGTGGGCACCGATGGCCTGGTAGATCCCGTTCAGGTCCGGCACGCCGAAGGCCGTCCGGGGCGCCATGTAGTCCTGGCCCGCCACGCTCGTCGCGCCGACGGAGAAGACCATCGCCAGCGCCAACGCCCCGGCGGCCGCCGTGGCAATCATCTTGCCGTTGAACCTCTTCAGATTTCGCATTGAGGATGTCTCCCCGCCACGACCGCCACACCGGATGATGTCGCGAGCCGCCAGCAGACTGGTCCGGGACCCTCCTCCTCAGAAGGGCCGGAACGTGTTGACGAAAGTGGGCGATCTATACATGCGGCCTGCGGGCGCTGTCAAGGCAATCCGTCAGCCGCGCCTACGAGAGCAATCCGATGAGCCGTGCGCCGACGGCCACCCCGGTCCACACCGCTATCGAGAACATGCCGGCGGCCTTCGGCCAGACCGGTCCGAGCTTCGCTTCGTCCATGCTCGCCAGCCGCCGCCGGACGGTGAAGGCGAAGATCAGGCCGAGCACGAGCAGCTCCATCTTCCACCAGAAGAACGGGCTGTAGTACTGCTTCATCGCCGTCGACATCACCGACGGCCAACCGGTTATGAGGAGCGCGACCAGTCCCCAGACCATCCACGGCATGGCGTCTTCCGACACCTTGGCCAGGGGCACACGGGTGAGCCCCACGCCGAGCAGCCGCAGGTCGACCACCAGGATCGCGCCGGCGAACACCGCCAGAGCGATCAGGTGCATCACCTGCACGATCGGCGAGAACCACGTCTCGTTCAGGATGTACGCGCTGAACGCGTGCTCCTGCATCCAGAGGAAGAACGGCTGCAAGGACATCTTCTAGCCTCTCAGACCCAGGTCGCGCCACCACTGCGGCACGAGATCCTGATAGGCGATCATCCGGCGAAGGCGATCGAGAGTACACCGGCGACCTTGGCCCCGAACGGCGGCGACGGATCGTTGTCCCACTGGTCGACCGTCTGGTACGTGGTCGCGTGGAAGTACCACATGTTGAGTCCGGCCAGAATCAGCAGCAGGTTCTTCGTCCAGAAGTAGAAGTTCGAATAGAACCGCATCGGATCGCTCCACAGCAACAGCAGACCGGTCACGATGCTGATCGTGAACCCGACCATCTGCCACGGAAACAACCGCTGCTGGACCTGTGTGATCGAGCTGTTCAAGTTGCCGACACCGGCCAGCCGCAGGTCCATCATCATGATCAGGCCCGCGAACATGCACATCCCGATGACGTGCGACGTGAGCATGATCGGATAGGCGTTGAGCGACTCGCGCAGGGCGACGCTCGACTCCATCGCGCCAACCCATTCGAACCAGCTTCGCATGCGTCAACTCCTCCCTGCGCGGATCGGTCGGGTGAACCGCAGCGCTCCGCTCAGTCAGTCTTCGGCGGGGGGAGTGCAACGCGGCGTGGGCGGGTCCGTGTAGCTGTCGCGATAGACGCCGTGGCAGTTCGAGCAGGCCTCGGCCACCTCTCCCGTCATGAGGATGACGTCGAAGTCGTCGTACACGCGCGCCTGCGCCCACTCGTAGGCCGTCTGACCCGCCGCCCGCAGGCCGGCGACGTACTGCTTCCAGTCGTCGCGCTCGACGGGAGCCGGCGCGCCGATGCGCCCGGCCTCCTCCTCGTTGAGCTCGCAGTTGCGCGGAAGTTCGATCAGGTTGGCGGCCTCCACGAGCGCGACGGCCGCGTTCTCAAGCGCCTCCCAACCGGTGTAGATGTTCGCGAAGCGCTCACTGGTGGAGTCGCCCTCGACCGCCTCGACCGGGTCGTCCGGGTTGTTCGTCTGCGCGTCGAACAGAATATTCGAGTTGGGGAAGAGGATGCCGCGCATCACTTCCGCCAGATCGCCGAACGGCTGCGGTTCCTGGGCGCCGGCCGTTCCGGCGGTCAGCAACATCACCATGAAGACGACGCTCGGTCCACGCATTCGATCACTCCTTCGGTCCGGTGAGTCATCCTGGCGGCCGGCATCAGGCCGGGCGGCCAGGGCGCGCAGTGTACCCCGTCGCCCGTGAACGGGTCAACCACGAACGCGGCGCCGCGGAGCAATCCCGGCCGTCGCTCCGGCCCGGTATAGACTGATGTTCGGATTCACTTCGAGGAGGATGCGTGACGATGCCGAGTCATAAACGAGTCGTGACCGTTTTGGCCGCCTGCTGCGCCGCTTTCGTGCTGCTCGCAGCCGCCGCGCCGTCCGCGTCGACCGCGGCGGAGGCCGTGCAGGAACCTGCCGCCGAGGTGCCGGAGAACCCCATCGAGGCTACCGAGGAATCGGTGCGGGCCGGTCTGCGGGTCTACGGCCGTTTCTGCCGGTCGTGTCACGGCGTGCGCGGCGACGGCCGCGGCCAGAACCCGTCGCCGGGGACGCGGCCGGCCAACCTCGTCGACGACGAGTGGGTGCACGGCGACAGCGACGGCGAGATCTACAACGTGATCCGCCAGGGAGTCCCTCCCAACTACGACATGGATGCGTGGGAAGGCCGCATCACCGAAGACGAGATCTGGCACGTGGTCAACTTCCTGCGCGAGCTCGCCGCGCGGTCGCGGTGAGCCGCCAGCGAGCCACCGCGCGTCGCACGCGCCCGCATCCGATCCAGAGACCGATGCCGCTCGACGCCAGGCCGCCGAGGCTCAGCACGATCACTCCGAGGTCCCAGACCGGCCGGCGGTCGTACCAGAACGCGAAGTCGAGGCTGTGCAGGCCGTTGAAGAGCCACCGCTCGACGCGGGTGAACCGGTGCTCGCGGGCGACTACCCGGCCCAGCGCGGGATCGACGTAGACCCACGTCTCCAGGGAATCGCCGAACTTGACGCGCAGCACCGGCAGCGGCGCCTCCCGCCCCCGCGAGTTGCCGCGCGCGTAGTAGTAGGAGTCGTACTCGGCCAGCAGCGCGGACTCGACCACCGGCTCGGCGGGCACCGCCGCGGTCAGCCGGGCCAGCAGCGGCTTCACGGCGAACGGCTCCCTGCGCACGGTTGCCGTGTCGGCAGCTACGAGGATCGGCCCGGAATCGACGTCGCCGCCCGCTCCTGCGCCCGCACGCGGCCGAGGAGCCGCTCCGGCCTCCGCAGGGTCATGGCGCCCGACGCGCACCAGGTAGTAGGGATCGTCCTGGATGCGCAGCAGCTCGATCTCCTTCACCGGACGCCCGCCGGCAATGCGGGCCAGCGCCCCGGCGTCCGGAGCCGGAAAGCGCGCCAGCTCCAACGGTCCCCCGGACAGCGCGTCCCGGGGAACTTCGAGGCCCGGCGCACTGGTCCGGGCGAAGGGCTCCATCGACAGCAGGCCGCTGAACACCCAGGTCAGCGTCACGAGTCCGAAGATGACGCCCGTCAGGTAGTGCCAGCGCATCCAGCCCGCGTAGGGGATCCGCGCGCGGAGACCGCCGGAAGAGCGGGTTTCCCCGTGCGGCCGGCGCCACCGGAACTGCGTGACGCCCAGCGCGAGACCGAGAACGGCGAGCACGCACCCCAGGGTCGCCGTCCAGACCACGACGTCGTACCAGAGCGGCTGGTTCGCGCGCAGCGCCGTGAAGTAGAGCCAGTGCGGAATCGCGCCGATCCAGGCCAGCGCCCGGCTGCCGCGGGTGGTCAGCATCACCACCTCGCTTGTCCGCGGCGAGACGTAGAGCTCGGTGCCAGCCTCGTCCGCCACCAGGACCTTGTGCAGCGGAAGCTCGCCCCGCTCGACCAGCGTCCACTGGTCCGGCTCCGTGAGCGTGCCGGCATACTCGACGGCCTCGCGGGGCCGGCGAGTGAATCGGCTCGCCACGGCCGCGGCCGCGGTCGGCCCCACCTCATCGAGACGCTCCCCGGTGTCCGCGAATACCGTCACGCCGTCGAACCGGTAGGCCGGCCGGCCCATCAGTGTCAGCAGCGAGGCGCTGCGCGGCGTCGGCGACAGGTACGCCCGTCTGGCCGCCGCGGCCGGGGCCAGCGCGACGCGGCCGAGATCCAGTTCCGCAAGCCGTTCGAGCCGCAGCTCCGGGGTCAGCCGCGGCATGTCCCGCGTGTACATCATCACGATGCCGGACGCGAACCAGACGACGAAGAGGGCGCTCAGCGGAATGCCCAGATAGCGGTGGATCAGGATCAACCACCGGACAACCGATCCGGATCCGCGGCGCGGTTCGTTGCTTGTCACGGAACACCTCTCCGGGGACCTGTCACGGGCGCGGGATACGCAGGCGGCCCGAGCGGCATCGCCCCGGGACACGGGCGCGGAGCCGCCAGGCGAGAAGCGTGGTCACTCCGCCGCACCATGCTCGTTTCCCGGCAACGTGATGCGGAAGGTGCTTCCCCGCCTCTCCCGCTCGTAGCTGAGCCGCCCGCGATTGGCCTCGACAGCCCAGCGGGCGATGGCGAGCCCGAGACCTGCCCCGTCCCCGCCGTCCAGCGTCCCCCCGCCGTCCGTTGCATCGGACCCCGCCACGCGGTAGAGGCGGTCGAACAGCCGGGGCGCGTGGTGCTCCGAGACGCCGGGGCCGGTGTCGCTGACCTCCAGTACCGCGCTCCCGTTCGCGGCCGAGACCCGGAGCTCGATCTCCCCGCCGGCCGGCGTGTACTTGATGGCGTTGTCCACGAGGTTTATCACCGCCTGGCGCAGCACGATCCGGTCGCCCCGGCAAGTGGAACGGCCGTCGCGCACGACGACCAGCGCCTGCTCCCTCTCCTCGGCCAGCACGCCCAGGTGATTGGCGACGTTGTCCGCGAGCTCGCCCAGGTCGATCGCATCACGGGCACGGGTCCGATCGCCGCTGTCCGCGCGCGATACGGTCAGGAGCCGATCGACGAGGCCGCTCAGCCTGTCCGCCTCCTCCAGCATGCTCTCGACCACCGTGCGGTACGACGCGGCGTCGCGCGGCTCGCGCAGGGCGACTTCGCCGACGCTGCGAATCGCCGTCAGCGGCGTCCGCAGCTCGTGCGACACGTTGGCCGTGAACCGGCGCATCTGAGTGAACGACGAATCGAGCCGGCCGAGCGTCTCGTTGAACACCCCGGCCAGGCGGCCCAGCTCGTCGTCGGGGTTGTCGATGGGCAGCCGCTCGCCCAACCGCGAAGCGGTGATGGCGCGCGCCCGTTCGGTCATGCTCGCGATGGGTTCCAGGGCGCCCCGCGCCAAGTAGTAGCCGCCGAGCCCGGCCGCGGCGACGCTGAGCGGCAGCCCGAGCAGCAGCACGAGCGCCAGCTCGCCCACCTCCTGGCGCATGAGCGCCTCGGACCGGCCCACCTGGACGACCACCGGATCGGCGCCGATGACGGTCCGCCGTCCCAGTATCCGGAACGGCGCCGGCTCACTCGCGACGGAGACGATGCGGCCGTCCACGTGATCGAGCAGCGCCTCGCTCTCCGGCACCGGCAGCCGGCGGGCGACCGCCGTCCGGTAGATCAGCGCGCCGTCGAGGCTCCATACCTGCAGCCAGGGACTCTCCTCGCTCCACGGATCCCCCTCGAACCAGGAGAGCGAGCCGTCGGGCCCCCGCTCGGCCATCCCCGCGGCCCACCGGAAATCGCTGCGCAACCGCGCGTCGAGCGCGCGCGACGCGTTCCGCGTCACAATCAGCAGCACCGCCGCCGCATAGATCGCGAGCACGACGACCATGACCCCGACGTGCCACGCGGTGAGCCGGACACGGAGCGTGCGCGGAAGCCGGGACGCGATCATGTCCCCTCCGCTTCGCGCAGCACGAAACCGACGCCGCGCACCGTATGAATCAGCCGGACCGGCTGATCCGCATCGATCTTCCGGCGCAGCCGCGAGACGTGCACGTCGATGACGTTGTCGAGAGTGGTGCTGCGCGCGGTCTCCCGCCACACCACGCGGGCGAGCGTGTCGCGCGAGACGACCTGCCGCGCGCACCGGGTCAGGTGCAGCAACAGCTCGAACTCCTTCGCGGTCAGCTCCACCGCCCGGCCGGCGCGCGTCACCCGGCGCGTCGCGCAATCGACGACGAGCGTATCGACGGTCAGGCGCTCGACCTCGGCGGGCCTGCCCCGCCGGGACACGGCGCGGATGCGGGCCAGCAGCTCGGCGAAGGCGAACGGCTTGACGACGTAGTCGTCCGCGCCCGCATCGAGCCCCACCACGCGGTCCTCGAGCGTGTCGCGCGCGGTCAGAACAACCACCGGCGTCTGGAGGCCGCGGCGCCGGACCGCCGAGAGGATCTCGATGCCGTCCCGGCCGGGCAGACGCAGGTCGAGCAGGATGAGGTCGAAACGGTCCGTCGTCAGGCGAAAGAACGCCGCCTCGCCGGAGGTCTCGACGACCACGTCGTAGCCCTCGCCCTCGAGCCCCTGGCGGAGCGCCTCGGCCACCTTCCGCTCGTCCTCGACCACGAGCAGGCGCAACGGCCGCGCCGGCGGCGCCGGACGCGGAGCGATTCCGGGCCGCGGCAGGCTCGCGGTGGACGGCATCTGTAGCAGCTTATCGGCCCACCCGCCGCAAACGAAAAGATTTCAGACGATCTTCAGGATTCACCCGCCCCGGGCGTACTATTATTGTCGAGTTGGTGCCGCTTGCATCGCTTCACCGCGCAAGGATGCGACGACGCCGCCAGGAGAATCCGCGTCGTCCGCAGTGGAGAACGGCCATGAAGTGGAAACTGCCCGTTCTGATCGCCGCGTGCCTGACCCTCGCATCCGGAGCCCACGCCAACCCGGGCCACGTGGCCGCGGGAGGCTCCGAGCCGCCGGCACTCGGCGGGGGCGGCCACCACGCCATCGGCGAGATCTACGACGAGGAACGGATGATCGTCCTCGCCGGCGAGGTCGAGTCGTTCCTGTTCGGCAATCCGCATTCGCTGCTCCACGTGCGGGTCGTGGACGAGGGCGGGCACGTTCGCACCTGGGCCGTGGAGTGGCGGGCCGCCAACCGGCTTTCGCGCGCCGGGCTGACCGGGGACGCGCTCGCACCGGGGGATCCTGTTGCGCTGTGCGGACACCCGGGGCGCGATCCCGCCGCCTACCGACTTTACTTGCTGAACGTGGCGCGGCGCGCGACGGGTTCCGATTCGGGTGAGATGCGCGAGGCGCTCTGCGAGCGAGAGGCCAGCGCTGAAATCGCCGAATTGCCGCTGGCCGCGTTCTCACGCTGACGCGCTGCCGGTCTTTCGGCACCAAGCCCGCGCCGGTTGGAGTCTCGTGCCCGCGAGACTCCAACCCGACCCGTCAGGGTCGCGCCGCGGGCCGCCCGCGGCTCACGGGATGGTACGGCCGCGCTGCTCGTCGCCCACCCAGTAGATATTGTGGCAGTTGTTGCAGGCGTTGTAGACCACTTCCCCGCTGTCGAAGATGGCCTCCGGGTCCTGCGCCCGCGCGGCCTCCAGGGCCACCGCCGCCGCGTCGATCATCTCCTGCGAGAACACCATCCACTGATCGTCGTCGCGCGGGCGGTTGCCGAGCATCAGCAGGTTGCCCGATTCAATGAGGGTCATCGCGGCCCCGGTCACGGCGAGCCATTCCTCTTCGGTCTCCGGCTCCCAGTGGTTCTCGCCGTTCTCGTCCCAGATGGTGCCGACGGCGTCCCAGAGGGCATCGGCCGACGCGTCGATCATGCCGGCCATCAAGTCCCGGGTGGTATGGCGCATGTCGAGCGGCGGTCCCGCCGGCTCTTCCGCCGCACAACCGGTGATGAGCAAGGCGCCGGCCAGCAAGAGTCCACAGGTCGTTCGCATGTCGTGTCCTCACCTGCGCATTGGTGATGCGCGAGAGCGCTGCCCGGGCGAGGGCAACGGCTGGGCTCCACGGATCTCGGGAACATGGTACGTGGCCCGCTCCGGGGAGGCAACCCGCGTGGCCCGCGCACCCCGGCGAAGCAACGAGGTCCCGCACGACGGCCGCGGGACGGGGCGAGCGCCAGCGGTACAGACGAAGGGCCGGGATCGCGCGACCCCGGCCCCCGAATCACGATCTCGAAACGAACCCTACGGGCGCGGGACGCCGACGTCGCCCTTCGCGTTGCCCATCCCCTTGTACTTGAACCGCTGCACGCGCTTGCCCTCGTAGGTCTCAGTCGTATAGACGTTGCCCATCGAGTCGACCGCGATGCTGTGATTGCCGTAGAACTGACCGGCCATGCGGCCGCCGGAACCGAAGCTGTAGACGTACTCCAGCGGCTTGCGGCGCAGCACGTGGACCTTCTCGTTCATGCCGTCGGCGACGTAGGCGAAGGTCTGGTCCGGGTCGGTCGAGAACGCGATGTCCCAGACCGCGCCGGCCCCGAGCGTCTTCGTCATGAGGTAGATCTCCTCGACGAACTCGCCCGCCTTGGTGAACACCTGCACCCGGTTGCCCGGACCGTCGTTGGTCGGGTCGGCGCAGTGCACCGGGTTCCGGAACTGCGGCGTGCCCGACTTGTCCTTGCTGACCGCGCCGTGCGCCGGCGCGTTGGCCAGGTCGTAGCGCGGCAGATCGTCGTCGCTCGGCGTGTTGCCGTAGGCGCCCCAGAAGCGCTTCAGTTCGCCGGTCGTGCCGTCCACCACCGCCACGCGCTTGTTGCCGTAGCCGTCGGCGAGGTACGCCTCGTTGGCCTCGTCGTCGAAGGTGACCTTGGCCACCTTCTGGTAGCGCGTCATCGAGTTGCTGTCGGGCTCAGCGAAACCGTCCTCGCCCACCTGCAACAGGAACTCGCCGGTGTGGCTGAACTTCAGGGCGTGCGAGTCGTCGCCGCCGTTGCCGCCGATCCAGACGTTGTCCATGCCGTCGACCCAGACGCCGTGGTTCGACTCGGGCCAGTCGTAACCTTCACCGGGACCGCCCCAGTGCTGGAGCAGGTTGCCCTCCTGGTCGAACTCCAGGATGGGGGGCGCCGCGAAGCAGCAGGCCTCCGCGAACGGCGGATCGAGAGCGGCGGGAATCTCGTTCGGCGCGAGGTTGCCGCGGTGCACGATCCAGACGTGGTCGTCCGAGTCGACCGAGACCCCGATGGTCGAGCCGAGCAGCCAGTGAACGGGTCGACCTCGAACAGCGGCGCGTTCGGGATCATCCCCTGAGCCCCGACCACGCCGCTCTGGATCCCGCCCCACACCAGGCCGGCGGCCACCACGACGCCCAGGCTCATAACGGTCAGTTTTCGCATCATGTCAGGGTCCTCCTCAGACTCCTCGAACAGACTCGTCGCCGCACACCGCACCGCGGCTGCGAATGCGCTGCGCACAGACTGCCATCGACCGCCGCGTAAGGCAAGCCCGAACGGGTTTTTTCTGGTGGTATGGTGCATGGAGCGTCGGCGGCCTCCGTCGGCCGGTCGCGAAGGAGCAACGTCATGACCTGCAGGCTCACCCTCGTCGCCGTTTGTCTCGCCGCGGGCGCGGCCGGGAGCGTCCCCGCCGCCGCAAGCGCGCAGGGGTTGCCGCGGACGGCGCCCGAAGCCGTCGGACTCTCTTCCGAGCGGCTGGAGGAGGCGACCGCCGGGCTCCGGGCCCACGTCGAGGCGGGCGACGTCGCGGGCGTCGTGGCCGGCGTGGTCAGGCGCGGCCGCCTGGTCTATCTCGAAGCGCTCGGCGCGCTCGACCGCGAACGCGGCCTCGCGATGCGCGACGACGCCCTCTTCCGCCTCTATTCCATGACGCGCCCCATCACGAGCCTGGCCGCGATGATCCTGTGGGAGGAAGACCGCTTCGAGCTCGACGACCCCGTCTCCCTGTACCTGCCGGAGTTCGCGAACCAGCGCGTCTTCACGGATGCAGCCACCCCCGACATGGCGGCGACCCGCCCGCGGGCCACCGAGATGACCGTCGAGCACCTCCTGCTGCACACCTCCGGTCTCGGCAGCCGCGGTTCCCCCATCTACCGCGCCGAGCAGGTCCGGCTGCGCTCCATCCCGCTGCCGCAGATGGTGGACAACGCCGCGCGGGTGCCGCTGTTCGAAGATCCCGGAACGCGCTGGCGCTACGGTATCTCCACCACCATCCTCGGCCGGCTGGTCGAGGTCTGGTCCGGAATGCCCTTCGACGAGTTCCTCCGGGAGCGCGTGTTCGAGCCGCTCGGGATGACCGACACCGTCTTTCGGGTCGATCCCTCCCGCGCCGACCGCTTCGGTCCCGCCTACCGGCCCGGGCCGAACGGCGAGCTCCGCCCGTACGCCATCGAGGAGGTCCCGTTCACCGAGCAGCCGGCGCTGATCGAGGGAGGCGTCGGACTCGTCTCGACCGTGCGCGACTACCTGCGGTTCTCTCAGATGTTCCTCGAGGGCGGCGAGCTCGACGGCGTTCGGATCCTGCAGCCGTCCACCGTGGCGCTGATGACCGTCAACCGGGTTCCCGACGCCCTGCTGCCGATCGGCTTCGGCAACCCGCAGCCCGGCCGCGGCTGGACGCTCGGCTTCTGCGTCGTTATGGACGGGGACGCGTCTCCCCTGCCGGTCAGCGAGGGCACGTTCTGGTGGGACGGCTCCTCCGGCACCCGCTTCTTCATCGACCCGGTCGAGGACATGGTGACCGTCATCATGGGGGCGGCGTCGCCGGCCTACGGCAACGGGTTCCGGGAGGCGTTCACGGCGGCAGTCTACGCCGCCATCGTGGATTGACGGCCGAAGCGGGCGGGCACGTCATCCCGGCGTTGCGTACTCGACGAGTCGCCGCTGCAGCAGGTCCTGAAGAAGCCGCTGCACGTCGCGCTCGAGTACGTCGCCGGGCGCGTCGTACTCGCCGGACAGGCGCTCCACGATGTACTCGCACGTAGCGCCCTCCCCGATCAGGTCCCACACCCTCGCGCCGACATCGTCCAGTCCGAGGTAACGCCCCGATCGCATGTCGGCCACGATGACCTGATCGTCCATGCGGACGGAATGCGCGTCGTCGGAAATCCTCAACGCCGCCCCGGTTCGCTCTGCCGCCCCACTGTTCATCCCTCCGGATTGAGCCATGCGGAATCTCCCTTGCGGGCGGCGTGCTGCAGCCACGCATCCAGCGTCAACGTCGAGAGCAGCCCGCCGAGATCGAACGCGTGTCCCTGACGGGCGAGGTGCAGTGCGTTGCGCAGCCGTTCACGATCGACCGCGCCGAGATCGGCCAGCATCGACGACGCGACGATGCGCTCGAGAATCGGCCATTCCCGGCGCAGGCCGGTGTAGGCCGCGTGGCCCGTCGAAGCGTTCTGCGTGCGTCGTCCGACCTCCTCCGGCAGCACGCCCTGCATTGCGCGCCGCAGGAGGGCCTTCGTTTCTCCCGGAACCGCCTTCAGGCTCCACGGCGTCGCCAGCGCCAGCTCGACGAGCGGCCGGTGCAGGAACGGATAGCGGATGTCGCACGCCTTCTCCAGACAGCCGCGCAACAGGAACCCGGTGATGCGGCCGACCCTCTCGACGTGCCACTGATCGGCCACACCGCGCCGCGCCCGCGGCATGCTCCCGTGCCTGGCGCGCCCCTTCAGGTTCCACCGGCGCGCGAAGGGGCGCGCAATCCAGTCGGGCAGCTCCGGCAACCGGCCGTGGCTGACCAGGGGACGGCTCCCCAGCGGTCGCAAACAGTACCGGGACGCGACGTTTCCCAGCGGTATCCCGAGTGCGCGCTGCCAGCGGTCGAGCTCGCGCCACAGCGTCGCCAACCGCCCGCGGCGCGCCAGGTCCGCGAGATGCACCGGCGACTGCTGCTTGCTCATCACGACCGCCTCGGCGCCGATGCCGGTGAGCAGGATCGGTACGCCGGCGCCGCCCAGCAGCCGCTGGTACTGCCGGTGCACGCCGAAGAACGCGGCGGCGGCGTGCGGCTCCTCCCAGTACCGGACGGCCTCCAGGAGCCGGCTGAACGGTGGCTGCACGTCACCGTCGATGCAGTGCCGGTCGACGCCGAGCGTCCGAGCGACCTTGGCGGCCCACTCCCGTTCGTCGCTCAACGTCGATTGGTCGAACACGACGCTGATGGCCGACAACCGGGAACCGCCCGGCCGGCGGGCGGCGACGCTTACGATGGACGACGAGTCGAGCCCGCCCGAGAGGTCCGACCAGACCCTGCCCGCCCCGCGCATCCGACTCGCAACCGCGCTGGAGAACGTCTCCCGGAACCGGTCGACGTGCTCGCGGGGGTCTCGATTGGCGGCGGCTTCCCCGGTGCGCCACTCCCAGTACCGCTCGATCCGCACGCGCCCATCCTCAGCGATCAGGCGGTGGCCGGGTTTGAGCCGTGACACGCCGCGATACGGCGTGCAGGCGGCGTCGGCCCGATCGACGCCGTGCGCGAGCCGGTCCGCCACGAACTCCAGGTCGAACGGCGGTGTTTGCGTGCGCGCGGCCAGAACCTGCCTGATCTGCGTCGCGAAACAGACCACATCGTCCCGCACCGCCATGTACAGCGGCCGTATCCCGAGCGGGTCCCGGACGCACAGCAGCCGGCCCCGGGCGGCGTCCCAGAGGGCGAACGCGAAGTCTCCGATCAGCTTCGACGCGCAGCCGTCGCCCCAGGCGGCGTATGCCGCGAGCGTCAACTCGATGTCGGACGTCCCCGGCCAGGCGCCGTGCCGGTGGAGCCGGGCAACCAACTCCTCCCGGTTGTCCAATCGACCGTCGAAGACGAGCGTGCGCCGGCCCGACGCGTCGCCCGCAGGCTCCGCGGCCGCCGGACCCGCACCGCCGAGGTGAGGCGAAGCGCAGAAGAGCCCGATGGAGCCGCTGGTCCAGGACGCCCGGCGACAGGGCAGCAGGAGCTGCGCCGCGTCGTTCATCCGCCCGACCATCCCGCGATCGACCGGACCTCCATCGAGACGGCATATGCCGCCGATAGCCTGCATGTGTCCTGTCCGCTGTCGTTGCCCTACAGGTTCAGGTCGAGATGATCGACGCGTAGGGCTCGTGCCGCCAATCGTCCGTCGAATCGTCCAGCACGTCGCCGAGGCATTCCACCCAGGCGTGGGCGCCGAACGGATAGCGCTTCACGCCGATATGCAGCGTCGCGGGAACGCCCCGGCACCGCA
Source organism: Acidobacteriota bacterium (assembly GCA_021296515.1). Lineage (GTDB taxonomy): Bacteria > Acidobacteriota > Vicinamibacteria > Vicinamibacterales > UBA8438 > WTFV01. The sequence goes on from JAGWAH010000025.1 coordinate 43,346, forward strand.
GAAGCAGATAGATGGTCAGGGCCCTGGGCAGGCAGTCCAGCCGGCGGCGCCAGTAGTAACGCGTGGCGGTTCGCACGGCTTCCATGGTCCGTTCCACGTGACGCCGGGGCGCGGGGGATGCGGCCGCGCGCGCCGCTCCGCTCCACCATCTTGTGAACCGGTACGTCCGGGGAAAGCCGAGGAGGAGGAATCCGACGTCCAGCAGCAGGAAGATCAGGAGCGCCTGCATCGAGAGACCGGTTCGCGAACTGTCGAAAGCCGTGATCATCGCCTGCTCCCCGCAAAGCGCGATCCGAATCGTCGGGCGGGCGGCACGCCGACCGGTCCGCCCGACGACCCGGGTCCGAAGGAATGGAATCAGGGGCCCCAGAACAATCCGCCGTTCATGCCGTCGAGGCAGAGTCCGAAGCAATCCCCGGTCATGGCGTCGATGGCCCCGAAATCGACGACTCGCGGTGTGACGTACGTCTTCTTCCGCCGGTGGCCGTTACGCGGTGCAGTCATTCTTCCTCCTCATGCCGGATATGGCGGCGGCGCCGCCGGACAGGTCGTATTCTGGCGTCGCGCCCGCAGAAGGACATTGCATCCGGTCAGCCGGATCGATGACATGCGTCAACTTGTCACGGCAGTCGACGCGACGCCATTGCGCACACCGCGCCACGCGAGCACAGGCGAGCCTTTGCCTGCATGGCCGGGAACGGAAGCGGACCGGCGGTTTCCGGCGTCTATCCGGTGAACCTGTAGCCGACGCGGTGCACGGTGACGATCCAGCGGGGATCCGACGAGTCGTCTTCTATCTTCTGGCGCAGCTTGGCGACGTGCATGTCGACGGTACGGGTCAGCGGCGAAACCGCGCCGTGGCCCCAGACCGAATCCAGGAGCTGATCCCGGCCCACCACCTCGCCGCGATGCTCGATGAAGTACTCGAGCAGCCGGAACTCGCGCGGCTGCAACGCCAGGGGTCTCTCCCGTTTCGTGACCTCGCGGGTCCTGAAGTTCAGCGTCACGTCTCCGAACGCATAGGTGTGGGCCCGCTCCGCGAATCGCCGGGAACGGCGCAGCACGGCTTCGACGCGGGCGAGGAGCTCCATGAAGCTGAACGGCTTCGTGATGTAATCATCCGCCCCCGCCTTCAGTCCGACGACCTTGTCGAGCTCCTGGCTCTTCGAGGTGAGCATGACGATCGGAATCGTGCTCCCGCGTGATCGCAGCCTGCGGCAGACGTCGACGCCGTTCACTCGGGGCAGCATGACGTCGAGAATGACGAGATCGATGTCGCCCTGTCCGGCCAGACGCAGGCCGGCGTCGCCGTCGCGCGCCAGCAGCGTCACATGGCCTTCGTACTGCAGCCCTTCCGACAGCGCGGTCGCCAGGGATCGATCGTCCTCGACGATCAGGATTCTGCTCACGGCCCCTCTGTCCGCTGCGTTCAGGCCCGGGCCCCGGCTTCCATCCCCGGGCCGTCCTCCGCGCTCGAAACGCCGACGTTCTCGCGGACCGCCGACGCCTCGGCTGCCGGAATCACCACGGTGAACGTGGCGCCGCGGCCCGGGCGGCTGTCGACCTCGACCTTCCCGCCGTGCGCGTGCACGACCTGCCGGACGATCGCCAGCCCGAGGCCCGTGCCGGCGACACCGTCGTCGACCGGCGCCGTGGTCCGGTAGAACCGATGGAAGATCCGCTCCTGTTCATCGGGCGCGACCCCGATGCCGAAGTCGGTGACGGCCACGGCGACGCCGTCGTCGCGACAGGACAGATCGACGCGGACCCGCCGCGATCGTCCCGAGTACTTCATCGCGTTGTCGAGCAGATTGACGAAGACCCGCGTCATGGCTTCCTCGTCGATGCGGACCGCCGGCAGCAGGGAATCGGGACAGGTCACCAGGATGGTGAAGCCGTCCCGTTCGCGGCGCGCATCCACCGCGCTGACGGCGGCTGCGACCGAGTCCTCGATCGCCGCATCGTCCCGGCGATACTCCGCCGCCGTGGACTCGATGCGCGCGAAGTCCAGGACGTTGTCGATGAGGTGCCGCAGGCGATTGCTCTCGTGTTCGATGTGGCCGCCGTACTCGACGACCTTCTCCGGCGACGTGACGCGCCCGCAGCGCAGGAACTCGCCGAACACGGCTATCGACGCCAGCGGCGTGCGCAACTCATGGGACACGTTGGCCACGAAGGCGTTCCTTACCCGGGAGAGACGGCGCTCCCGGCCCGCCGCACGCCACGTCAGCAGCACGCCGACGATCACCGAGACGGACATCGTCATGGTCAACGCCCAGCTCGAGAACGCATTCGACTCCAGAATCCGCGCGGCGGCCGTGTGACGGCTGCGCGCGGACAGCTCCCAGTCCCGAAACACGAAGTCGAATCGCGCCGCCAGCACGTCGGCCTGTCCGGCGCCGTGGTGGGTGGCCGTCACAACGCGTCCCTGCGGGTCCGACACGCGCACTATCAGGTTGTCCGGCACCCCGCCGGGGAGCTGATCCAGCCTCTCGGCGACTGCCCGCGGCAGGAACTCGCCCTCGAACCGATCCGTGTCCAGCACGAAACCGACGAGGCCGATGGCGTTCCCGTCGACCCCGGTGACGAAGCGGTAGACGACCCGATTGGCGGGATCCGCCTCGTCGACGTCCAACCCGGACACGTCGAGGTCCAGCCACTGCTGCTGCCGCAGGCGCAGCAGCGTGCTGGCGCGCAGCACCACCACCTCGACGTCGGGCTCGGCGCCGATGCTCATCGTGCCGGCGGCCGGATCGAAGTACCGCGTCAGACACAGGCATCCATCCAACGTCGCGGCGAACAGCAGTCTGGCCGTCGACGTGTCGACCGAGTCGAAGTGCCGCGCGATGTCGTCGAACCGCTTCGCGGCCAGGACGTCTCCCGGGACGTCCAGCATCTCTTGCGCCGCGTTCTCGTACATCTGCCGAATGCCGGCCGTCACGGCGTCCAGATACCGTGCGATCGTGGTCTGGTGGGCGATGAGCTCCACCTCCGCCAGACGCCGGCTCGACAGGTACTGCAGCACCAGGATGGCGAGCAGCGGCACGAGCACGACAGCCACGTCCGGACGCCAACGCCCCAGAGACAACCCGAGTCTGCGCATGACGGTCTCTCCCGCGCCGACGATACCACCCGTCCGGCCGGCTGCGATCGGCCGCTCTCCCCGCGCCCGGCATCCGGGACGCCCGGCCGGCGGTCAGCAGACCGGGGCGGCGGATGCTGCGGGCACACCGGCGGCCACGGTCGTAGTGAGGACGCCGAACTCGTGGGCGCCGTCGGCGGCGAGCCGCCGTACCTCCGGGATCACGATCCAGCCCTGCTGCACACGAATGACGCCGTCTTCGCGGAGCCGCTTCAGCAACCGGCTGAGATGCTCCGGCGTGACGGCGATGAGACTGGCCAGCTCCCAGCGCTTCAGCGGCAGCAACAGCCGCACTTCCTCGCCGCTTCCGTTGGGACTCGAGAGCGTGGCCAGTCGCCGCAGAACCCGTTCCAGCCGCTGGCGCGCGGTCTTGGCGCCCAGATCCGACATGTGATGGAACTGGCTGAGGACCTCGCGGCTGTGCATCCGGTGGACGTGCCAGGACAGATCCGGGTGCTCCGCCAACAGCGCCAGAAAGGCATCCTGCGACAGCCGGCGCACGGTGCACGAGGTCAGCGCGACCGCGCTCGCGGCGTGCGACCGCCGGACCAGGACGAAGGCCGCTCCCAGAAACCAACCGGCGCCCCGCAGTCCCAGAATCTGCTCGCGGCCGCCCGCATCGATCCGCACGAGCTTCGCCAGGCCGTCCTCGACGAAGAAGATCTCGTACGGCTCGCAGCCCTGCTGCACGAGCACGGTCCCGGCCGGATACAGTTGCGGCGCCGGCAGAAGCGAGAGCCACGGCGCCGGAGCGGGTTCATCTCGCGGGCCGTCGGCCCGGCCTCCATCATCTACACATCGCGTATCGACGGACATGCGCCGATGGTGACCCCGACGCATGTAAATGTCATCAACGAGGCGTCAAAGTTGTAATGGAGTTGTAAAGCCGCGGTCGAACCCGCGAGCCCGGGTTATCGGCGTGGTGACGCTCGTCCTGCGCTCGTTCCTCACCTGACCCGGTAGTCCATCTCTACCCGGTGACCAGCGGAGCCAGGCAGTCGGTCTCGGCGCTGACGTCCAGCGGCCACCAGCTCGCGAATTCCGCGTCGGAGGCGGCAATGGGCACCACCAGCGGGAACCCGTCCGGCTCGAATGCCGCGGTTCCGCCGGCCTCCGCGTAGCGGCGCGCCAGCGCTTGGCGGAAACGGCCGACCTCGGGCGCGTCGAAGATCGCGTAGTAGAGCTGCCGGGTGGTGCCCGAGCCTTCGCGCCGGACGACGCCGATGCAGACCGGCGCCGGCGCGGCGGCCGATACACCCGACTCCTCGGCGACCTGCAGCACGTCCGGCGGCGCGAGCACGCTCCCGAGCGCGTCGCGGTACTCGGCGTGCAGCACGAGCGGCATCGCCGCCACGGTCGGCGAGGTCATCGACTCCATGGTGCGATTGAAGATCTGCTGGAAGAGCTCGGCGCGAAGCTGATCCGACGGCTGCAGCACGAGCAGTCCGGCGCCCCGCTGCATCGGGCCCCGGAGGGCCAGGGTCCACTCCGCAACCATCCCGGCGTCGACGACATAGGGCTCCGCCAGGCTGCTCTGCACCGTCCGCCAGAACAGCCAGCCGAGCACGGCCAGCGCCACGAGCGCGATACCGGCCTTGCGCATGTTCGCTGATCTCCTCGTGACGTCGGTCGGACGACTAACGGGCGGCGCCGCCCTGCAGGGCGGCGGCCAGCTCGGCCGCCATCCGCCGGTCGCGCTCAAGGGCGTCGCGCACCTGGTCGGGACGCGTCTGGTAGCAGTCGAGGCACACCAGCGGGTCGACGACGTGGCCCTCGATGGACAGCCCCCGGTCCGCCATCAGCTCGCGGATCAGATCCGCGGTGTGCGCCTGCGCCTTGAAGAAGTCGGAGTAGCTGAGCCCGTTGGCGATGGCGAGCGGCGTCCACCCCTCGACGGTCCGTGCGTCGAGAGCAGCCCCCTGCTCCACCAGGTACTCGACGATGCGGTTGACGCCGCGGAACGCCGCTCCGTGCAGCGCGGTCTCGTCGCGGAAGTTCGTGGCGTTGACATCGGTGCCGAGCTCGACGCACATCCGGACCGCCTCGAACACCTCGTCTTCCTGCCCGGGCAGCGACCCGCCGTCCTCGCCCGGGATGAAGATGGCGATGCCGGCCGCCACCATCAGCGGTGTCGTACCGTCGGCACTCGGGATGCGCGGATCGGCGCCCGCCTCGATCAGCACCCGCATCGCCTCGACGTCGGTGTTCTTGGCGGCCAGGAAGAACGCCGTGGCGCCGAGTCGGTTGAGACGGCTGCGCTGGCCGTCCTTCATCCCGTTGGTCATCATCCGGGCGTTGACGTCGACGCCCCTGGCGATGAGCTTGCGGACGACGTCGATGCTGTCGACGCTTCCCGTTGGGATCGGCCCGGCGAGCCCGCCGCTGGGGTTCGGCCGACGGGTGCGCACCGTCTGGTGCAGCGCGTTCCAGCCGGCGCCGGCCAGGTTGGGATCGGCGCCGCGGTCGAGCAGGTAGTCGGCCAGCTCCCAGTGGGCGTTGGCCGCGGCAACCACCAGCGCGCTCTGTCCGTCCGACAGCGTGTCGTCGATGTCGGCGCCGGCGTCGAGGAGCGCACGCACGGCGTCGATTGCGCCCGCCCGGACCGCGAAGAGCAGCGCGGTGAACGACGTCGGCGCCGGGCTACGGAAGTAGCTCCGGCTCGGCGGGGGCGACGGACCCGCGGTCCGGACGTGCAGGTCGGCACCCAGCTCCGCCAGGGCATGTACCGCCGGCGCGTTGTTGCGCGCCGCCGCCCACATCACCGCTGTTTGTCCGCCGAGGTCGTCCCGCGCGTTCGGATCCGCGCCCGCGCGCAGCAGCACCCGCACCGCCTCCGGCGGCCCGGCTCGCGCGGCCGTCATCAGTGCCGTTTCGCCGCCGGGCATCGCCGCGTTCGGATCCGCCCCGGCGTCGAGCAGCCGCCTCAGCACCGCCGCGCTCCCGTTGGTGGCGGCCAGCGCGATGGGCTGCACGCCGTAGCGGTTGGCAGCGCTCACGTCGGCGCCGGAATCGAGCAGCAGCCGCACGAGCTCCGGCAGATCTCGATGCACGGCCCAGTGAAGCGCCGTCACCCCGTCGACCGACGCCGCGTCGACGTGCGCCCCGGCCGCCAGCAGGTCCCGCACCTCGGCAACGTCCCCTGCCTCGGCCGCGGCGACCAGCGGCGGATCGTCGGCAGCGGCATGCGCCTTCCCGGCCAACCCGCTGCCCGACGCGGTGATGAGGATGCCGGCGATCGCGACCCACCCGATGCTCGTCGTACGCATGTGATGCACCTCGACGCGCGCTGACGCTGCTCCGGGTTGCGCGGCCGGAGCAGCGTCAGCTTCAACCAGGTCCCGCTGAGGCCGGTCTGCCCGACCCCCGGCTTCGTCCAGTCGCAGACGCCGTCTGCGAAGATCTCGCGCAGCTCCGCTTCCTGCTCTGCCGAGAAGGTCCCGGCATAGTCGGCCATGTCGACCGGCCGCAGCTCGCACTTGATGACATCGCTGGCGACCGGTGCGCCGGCCACCTCCCGCGGCGCCGGCGCCGACGGATAGAGCTCCTCGCACCGGCCGGCGCCCCGGACCTGTTCCTCGACGATGCGGGTCGGATCGTCGTCGCGCGTCCAGCAGGCGTCGACGAGGTCGGCCGGCTTCGCCCCGACGACCTGCTCGATGCCCGGATCGTCCGCGTCCGCCGCGGACAGATTCGCCAGCCACGCATCCATCTGCGCCAGCGCGCCCCGCAGCACCGGACTGCGGCTGCTGTAGAGGCCGTAGCGGTCGTCCTCGGTCAGCATCACGTGGTTGTCGGTGCGTCCGTTGGCCTTCCGGAGCCGCTCGCGCATCGAGAACGAGTGGTAGCGGACGTGCACGTCGCCGTTCTCGCGGTCGTCGCTGTAGGCGCGGTAGTCGATGATCGGCGTCTCGGAAAGCCCCCCGCCGCCGTTGGTCAGCCGGCCGGTCTCGTAGGCGAGCCGTACCGCCTCCGGATCCGCCACGGTCCGCTCGGCCTGGAAGCGGCCGTCCTGGTCGTAGCCGCCGATGCGCCGGTTCAGGTCGAGGAACTGCTCCGGGCTGATCACGCCGTCCTCGAGCGCCCCGAGGCCGTACTGCACGCCGACATTGTCGAGCGGACGACGCGCGAAGCCGGTCTCGGCGTCCTGACCGTAGACGTTGACGTAGTGGCTGTAGACGTCGCAGCGGGCGCCGTCCGGGTTGTCGGTCCGGTGGTAACGCAGCGCCTCGGGCAGGACGTCCGGGCAGAACTCGCCCACCTGGACCCGCCCGGCGTTACGGGAGACGTTGGGCATCGTCGCCAGGTTCAGGAAGCCGGCCACGGCGCGCTTCTGCTCCTCGGTGAACGGCACCGACGTCTCCTGGAAATACCGGTCCAACAGCCGCGCATCGGTGATCATCGGGACGGTGCCGAAGCCGACGTCCGGGAAACTGCAGCCCGGGATGATGCCGTCGAGCAGCCCGGGATAGTTGTCTGCGATCTGGTGGTTCTGGTACGAGCCTCCCGAGCAGCCCCAGCCGATGGTGTAGCGCGGCTGCCCGTAGGCCTCGATGAACCGCTCCTTGACCATCATCATCGTCTCGGCGGCGAGCAGGTCGTTGCAGTTGTTGCCGTAGACGTTCAGGCTCGCCGACGCCACGGCGTAACCCTGGCGCAGCATAACGTCGTCGGTGACCCCACCGGTGCTCGCGCCCTGGCGGTACCAGCCGTTCACGCAGCCGCCGCCGAACGTGTAGATGAGGCGGCGGTTCCACCCCGGCGACGCGGTCCACGGGTCCAGACCCGGGTCCCCGGCTCCCGGCGCGTGCAGCATCGCGATCTGGTACACGGCACGGTTGATGGTGCCGGTCTCGATGCGGATGACGTAGGGCACCTCGGCCCCGGTGAGCGTCTTTGTGGTCGCGGCGTCCGCCGGCAGCGCGTCGATATCGGACAGCGGCTTCAGCGTCCCGTCCGCCGCGCGGTAGGCGTAGTCGACGCGGCGCGCGACCGAGCAGTTCTCGTCCAACGGAGCACCGAGCGTCTCGCCCGACGGCAGCTCGAACGCGTCGGTCTCGCACACGAACGGGTGCTCGTGCGGTCCCGAGAAGACCGGCCCCTCGACCGGATGATTGACAAGCTCGAGCGCCGCTCCGGCGTCACCGCCGGCGACGGTCACCGACACCCCGTTCGCCCCGTGCGCCAGCCCGTCGACGATACCCACCAGCCGGTGTCCGTCGACATCGGCGCGAAACGCCGCGGTCGCATCGGCACCACTCACCGCCACGCGCACGTCCGACAGCGCCACATCCTCCGGGATGTCGATCTGCAGCAGCGCGTCGCCGCCGCTCACCGTGTCGGGCCGGCCCGACAGCACCCTCACTTCCATCTCGTCGGCCGCCTGCGCGACTCCGACCAGAACACTCGTCGACATCCCGGCCGCCAACATGGCAACCGCCGCGACGCTACCGATGATTCTCTGCTTGCGCATGGATCTGGCTCCCTGGAACGAATTCGACCGCAAGACTACACCGAGGCGCCGGCGTTCGTCGCGCTCAGCCGATCGTCTCGGCATCCTGGTCCGACCGCACGGGCGCGGAGCGGTTGGACAGGCGGGCGCGCTGCGCCTCCGCCAGGCTCCGGAACTTGAACACGCCACGCAAACGCACGCGCGGCGCCATGGACCGGTACCGCGCACAATGACGAATGAACCGCTCGAATCCGTCGTCCGACCCGGTCCGTACCCGCGCCGCGTTCATCTCTTCGATTGATCGGAAGCGCTCGACGGCCATCCTATTCGTCCCGATTATCGGCCAGGCCGAAGCGCCGCCGCAGCGCCGCCGCGTCCTGACGGTCGATCGCCCGCACGGTGTCTCTCTTCAGGCGGTGCAGTGCCGCCGGCGTTGCAACCCGCACTCGGACACCCTCGATCTCCTTGAACTCCGCTTCCACCGAGTCGAAGCTCGCCATCTCCCCGAGCCGGGTCATCACGTCGAGATACAGATCGCCGTGCGGCGGGTAGTAGCGCACGGCCGGATAGTCGCCCAACAGGTCTTCCGCACGAATATCCTCGACGCTGGGATCGTTCGCGAACGTGGCTCTGAGGCCGGCGCGGAGGCGCTCGATGTTCTCGGGCGCGGCCCGCACGAGCATGTCGACGGCCTCGGTTGCCCGTACGACCCCATGAAATCCCATTGCCGTGGCGCCGATCAACACGTAGTCGACCGCCGCCTCGTCCAGGGCGCGCAGCAGGTCGAGCAACTCCTCACGGTCCACGCGTCAAGCCTACCAGCCCGGCAGTCCGTCCCTACGCTCCCGGAAAGCGCCGGCACTAAAGACCCAACCACCGACCTGGCGGTGCTCGCTAGGAGTCTGCGCCGCAGAAACGGTGCAGACTCCTAGACAGGCCCGGTTGGGCGGCAATCGGAGCCGGAGGCGACGATTGTCGGGCTAGAGGTGCTCCTCGCGCAGCGCCCTGGCGCCGGACACCGCCCGCGCCACATGCTCGGCGGTGTTGTAGACGTGCGGGCAGATCCGCAGGCCGCCCGTGGCGGCGCACGCAATGCCGTACCGCTCATACAGCGCGTCCACGAGAGCCCCGCGGCGCGCCGAATCCACCGCCGCGATGGCGACGCCGCCGCTCAGTGCTGGGTCAAGCGGCGTGACCAGCTCGAACCCGGCGTCCGTGAGCCCGGACTTCAGCATGGTCGCCAGCTCGACCACGCGCGCCTCGATCTTCTTCATCCCGAGACGATCGTGGAACGCAACGGTCGTGCCCACGGCGGCCAGCGCCGCATCGTCGCGCTGCCCCAGCGACTCGAACTTGCGCGCGCCCTTCG
>JAGWAH010000025.1:53365-65523 GCA_021296515.1 Acidobacteriota bacterium
AGCCCGACCTCCTTCGGCCCCATGAACCACTTGTGCGCACTGCCGGTGAAGGAGTCGCAGCCGAGCGCGCGCAGGTCGACATCCAGCGCGCCCCAGCTCTGCGCCCCGTCGACGTGCACGTGAATCCCGCGGCGATGGGCCACCTCGCACAGCTCGCGCACCGGCAACCGCAGGCCGCTCACGTTGGAGACGTGCGTCAGGGCGAGCACCCGTGTCCGCGGCGTCAGCGCCCGCTCGAAGACACCGATCAGCTCGTCCACGCCCGACGGCGCGGCCGGCGTCGTCACCTTCTTCACGGCGAGCCCGTAGCGTGCCGCGCGCACCTCCCAGGCCACGTTGTTGGTCGGGTGGTTCTGGTCCCACACCACGACCTCGTCGCCGGCGTCGAGAGGAATCCCGGCATTGACGACGTTGTTGGCCTCGCTCGTGTTGCGCACCAACGCGATCTCGTCCGCGGTGACGCCGAGCTGCGCCGCCACCGCCTCGCGCGACTTCTCGAGGAGCGGGCCGAACTTCGCGCGGTTGGGAAACGAGCAGTCGACGTCGATGTCGCGCGTCAGCTCGCGCACCCGCTCGGCCACCACGCGCGGCGACGGGCAGAGGTTGGCCGCGTTCAGCGGGACACGTTCGTCGCGGAACGCGAACTGCCGGCGCACCTCCTCCCAGAGCGCCTCGGGCTCCGCTCCGGCGTGCGACTGCGCCCCGGCGCGACGGCCGGCCAGGATCGGGTGGACGACACTGCCGACCGCGAGCGTCTGCAGAAACCGGCGCCGGTTGGTGTCGACGGTCATGGGAACCTCCAGGTCAGCGCGTTGCACGTCGTCGAGTTGTTCACATAGCCTACCCGACGCAAATCTCTACGGCGCAACCTGCTGGCCGTCCATGCGCGCCGACTACGGAATCACCGCCTGCCCGGCGGCCAGATCGATACTCCACTCCGAAACAACGGCATGCCGCGGCCGCCAGTCCGCGCCGGACCGGCGGCGTTCGAACTGGTAGGCGCCGATGAAGGAATGGCCGGACCCGAGACGCCACCGGAGCCCGACGCGCGAACGGGACCGCACGAAGCCCCGGCGCACGAAAGCCAACGACTGGTAGAGCCACGGCGACAACTGCGCGCGAGGGAGCTCCAGCTCGACCTGCTGGCGGTAGCGGTTGAAGTCGGGTACATCCGGCCGGCCGAGATGGCGTTCGTACAGCGTCGTGCCCTCTACCCGGACGCCCCGCCGCAGCAGCGGATACGTCAGGCCGGCGCTCAGCCGGTGATCCCAGGCGTGGCCGGAGCCGAAGCCGGACGGTGCCCGGTGCAACAGGAGGTAGCCGAACGCCACGCTTGCCAGGTCGCTCAGCCTGAACTCCACGTCGGTCCCGGCGCGCCGGTCGTACACGCTCCCCAGAGAATCCCGGATGCGGGCGACCCCGCCGACGGTCCAATCGATCCGATCGGAGGCGGGAACACCGACTTCGACCTCCGTCCACGACTGCACGTCGTCGGCCGCGGCCGGCGGCGCCGCGAGCAGAAGCGGTCCGAGCGCAATTACGCACGATACGACAATCCTGGACATCGAACCCGGCCGAATCGTTTGCAGCGAGAGATTTCCGGGGCGGGCGTTCCGTTCTCGGCGTGTTTCCGTCGACGGGGGACAGGCCCGGCGTCAACGGGCGCCAAAGTGAGCGGGGTATCGATAGAGGCGAACGGGCCGCCGTGACACGCACGACGGCCCGTAGCGTAACGTCTCTTCCCGATTCGCGGGAGCCGCGCTCGGGTTCGAGCTACTTGAGGTTCGAGTAGTCGGAGGAGCTCAGCATGAAGACCTCGATGCCTTCGAGCGGCGCGGGGTACTTCGCGAGCAACGCATCCCACTCCGGGTCGTCGCGGAACCCGGCCCAGACCTCTTCGCGGTGGGCGCGATCGCGATAGGCCAGCATCCAGACCAGCCGGTTCGGGTTGTCGAGGTTCTGCCAGACCGCGACGATCTCGGCGCCGTGCTTCTCGAAGATGCCGACCTCGCCCTCGCGGAAGCGCTGGTGCAGCTCGTCGATGCCGCCCTTGCCGTCCTCGGCCGGACGGGCCGTGTACATGCGGATCTCGAAGCAGCGCGCGTCGGCGCCCACGTTGTTCGACAGCTCGGCCGGCAACTGGGCGGCCGGGCCGCACGGCGCCGGCGGATCGTCCTGCCCGGCGTTGGCGACGCCGAGGAAGCCGAAGCCGATGATGAGAGCGAATACCAATGTGCGCATCACGATCCCCCTCTGGAAGATTCCCGGAAGTCGGCGCCGCAGCCGGCTCCGCACGCTCGCGGACACCGCACGGCGCGTGTCGGACCGCATTGTATGGCAGGCGGTCGCGTCCCACCAATCGCTCAGGGAACGGTCACGCACAGCAGGTCCTCGGCCACCGTCACCGGTCCGCCGTAGGACGCGCGCAGATACCGGAGGCTGTCCGCCAGGACGTCCGGCGACGACGTGGAGATGTGAGACGCGACGACCCGGCCGACATCGGCCGCGGCGGCCAGCGCACCCCAGCCGCTCGGACTGGCATGCAGGTCGGCCGACCGCCCGGTCGCCTCCTCGGTCCGGCCCAGGTGCACGACCAGCACGTCCACGCCGCGGGCGAACTCGACGAACGCCGGATCCGACCCGTTCTGGTCGCTGCTGAACGCGACGCTCGCGTCTCCCGCATCCACCCTGTACCCGACCGCCGGCACGCCGCCGTGAGGAACGCCGATGCCGCTGACCCGCACCTCGCCCGCGCGCCAGACCTCGACGGCCTCGCCGGTGGCGACATCGACCGTGATCGGATCCAGATCGAGACGGCCGGCGAGCACGCGAAAGACGCCTTGCGGGCCGAAGAGGCCCGCCAACCAGTCCTCCAGCGACGGGAAGACGCCGCCCCCCGATGGGCCGGCCACCCGCAGCATCCCCCCGCGGGGCCACCAGAGTGCGGGCAGCTCTGCCGCGTGATCGGGATGGAAGTGACTGAGCGCCAGCAGCGCCACGTCCCCCAGATCGGCGCCCGCTGCATGGAAGCGCTGCTTGGTGCCGCCGCCGGCGTCGACCAGAATGCGACCGACGCCGTCGATCCACACCAGGTAGCCGGCCGAGGCCCGTCCCGCCGACGCGCCGGGTCCCCCCGAGCCCAGAATCTGGAGCTGCATGCCGGTTGCCTCGCACGCCGCCCGCGCCGGCTTCACGGCCACGAGACAGGCGAGGACAGCCAAAACGACGACCGGGCGGAGCATCCGTGGCGGCATCGGGCACCTCTTCCCTCGATGGAACGAAACCGATGAAACGAAACGTCCGGTCGAAATGGACGGGGCACGGATCGCTCAGTCCTGTCCCGCATCGGGATCGAGCGTGCCGAGCCGGTTCCAGAACACGCTGGTCTGCAACTCCTGCCCGTCGATCGTCGCGACCGGCGGACGGAGGATGAGCTGCCCGTCGCGGAACTCGAAGGCGCGGGGGGCAGCGACGCCGATGCTGCCCGGATCGAGATGGCCCGCGCGATGGTGAACGACGACCCCCGCCTCGGCGTCGACGCTGAACGGACCGAAGTAGCTGGCGTAGCTTCGCATCGCCGCGTGCGCTTCCAACGCGGTGGGCCGGGGTCCCTCGTAGGGCCGCCGATCGGGTCGCATCAGGTGCACGGCCATGTAGCCGGAAGGCATATAGATGAGATAGCCCGCGCCGAACTGCTCCACCGGCAGCTCCGTGCCGTCGAGGGTCCGCCGCTCGATCCGGTCGATCTCCCAGAACCCGAGGAACGGGCGCGCCTCGCCGCCGCTGTCCGCCGACCGCGGAAGCCTCTCCCAGACGTTGCGCAGTTCGATGCCGGTGGTGCCGTAGGCGCACCCGCGATCCGTGACGTACGAGTCCGGACACTGCCGCCCGGGCAGCAGCACGAGCCGGCCGGCATCGAACTCGTAGGACGGCTCGATCCGGCCGCCGGTCAGGCGCGGGTTGAGACTGCCCGCAATCTGTTGCGATACGAAGCCGCGCGCCTCGTCGACCACGTAGGGACCGAAGTACGAGGTATAGCGCTCGACAGCGTCCAGCACGTCCCCGGACGCGAATACACTGTCCGTCCCCACTCGGTCGACTTCCTCCTGCATGACCATTGCCATCCGCTCGCCGTCGAACATCACGAACCCGAGCGTCGGCGCCAGGCCGATCGTCGGGTGCATGAGATGGGATAGCGGCGCCCCGGTGTGGTCGTAGCGTTCGACCCGCGCCAGTCTCCAGGTCCCGACCAGACGCGCGCCCTGATCGCGGTCGTCGACCGCGGCTTCCGGGACCTCGGCTCCGTCGGGCGCGTCCGGTTCCGGCAGCGACGACGCTGTCCCGCAGGCGCCGAGGCCCCCTGCAAGGACCGCGACCACCACCGCTCCGGCGAGAAACCCGAGTCGTCGACTTTCCCTCGCTGTCATCATCTGCCCACTCTACCTGCTGGCGAGGCCGGATATCGACTATCGGCAATGCCCACGGCATCCGGCCTCGCACCCTTGCGGCGTCCCCACACGGGCGATCGAGCCGGGCCCACGCAAAGGCGGCGGCTTCGGTAGAATGAGCCGCGGTCCTGTCACGCCGCCTGGAGGTCGCCATCATGGACAGCACACCGACCGCCTGTCGTCGCTTCACCCCCTGCATCGCGCTCGCCGGCGCACTGCTGCTCGTCGCGCCGGCCGGCGCCGCGCCGCAGCAGGACCGGGACGAAGCACCCCCGGGTCTTCCCTCCGTGCCGCTTCCGGACGAGCCGCTCGTGCTGAATACGCACGCCATCCAAGAGGTGCGCGTGGTCGTCGTGGCCAGAGGACTGTCGCATCCCTGGAGCATGGCGTTCCTGCCCGACGGCGGCATCCTGGTCACCGAGCGTGACGCGGGACGGCTGCGAATGGTTCGAGACGGCGTGCTCGACCCGGAGCCGCTCGAGGGCGTGCCGGCGGTGCTGTCCAGGGGCCTGGCCGGCCTGATGGACGTGGCCCTGCATCCCGGGTTCGAAGAGAACCGGCTCGTCTACCTGAGCTACACGCGCCCCCTGCCGGGCGAGACCGGAACCGTCGCCGTCGTCCGCGGGCGCCTCGACGGCATGGCGCTGCGCGACGTGGAGGACGTGTTCGTCGCCGAGCCGTTCGGGGGAACGACCGCGGGCGCCCGCATGGCGTTCGCGCCCGGCGGCCTGCTGTACCTGACCGTCGGCGGCGCCTTCCGCACCGACCCCCTCGATTCGCGCGCCCAGGATCCGGGCACGCACGCCGGCAAGCTGTTGCGGCTGCGGGACGACGGTACGGTCCCCGACGACAACCCGTTCGCCGGCCGGCCGGGCTTCAAGCCGGAGATCTACTCGCTGGGGCACCGGAACCAGAACGGCCTGACGATTCACCCGGAGACGTTCGCGCCCATGACGGTGGAGCACGGCGTGCAGGGCGGCGACGAGCTGAACCTGATCGAGGCCGGCAGGAACTACGGGTGGCCCGTCGTCTCCTACGGACGGCAGTACACCGGCGTTCCCGTCGGCGACGGGTTCTGGGCGCCCGGCATGGACGAACCGCTCGTCTTCTGGGTGCCGTCCATCGCCCCGTCCGGACTGACGTGGTACACCGGCGACCGCTTCCCCGCCTGGAAGGGCAACCTGTTCGTCGGCGCGATGCAGACCGGCCGGATCCCGGGCACCGGACACCTGGAACGGATCGTCTTCAACGAAAACGACGAGGAGCTGGCCCGGGAGTGGCTCCTGACCGAGCTCCGCCAGCGGATTCGCGACGTGCGGCAGGGCCCCGACGGCCTGCTCTACGTGTTGACCGACGCCGACGACGGGGCGTTGCTGCGCATCGAGCCCGTGGAGCCGGCCATGCAGCCGTAACCATCCGGGCATGGCACTCCCGAGCGGAACAGCCATTCGATCCTGGTGCCGGCACGCGTGACGATCGTTCACTTCGCCGACCTCCACCTGGACTCCGGGTTCGCCTGGGCAGGCGCCGGCGGAGCGTCGGCGAGGCGGCGCCGGCAATCGCTGCGGGACGCGCTGGGCCACATCGCGGGGCTGGCGCGGGACGTCGACGCCGATGCGCTCTTCTGCGGCGGCGACCTCTACGAGCACGACCGGGTCACCCCCGACACCGCCCGGTTCCTGCGGGGGACGTTCGCCGAGCTCGCCCCCTGCTCCGTCTACCTGGCCCCGGGGAACCACGACTGGTACGGCCCGGACAGTCTCTACGCGCTGACCGACTGGAGCCGGAACGTGCACGTCTTTCGAGAGCCGCGCCTGCAGCCGGTGCGCCTCGGCAACGGCCTGACGCTGTGGGGCGCAGCCCATTGCGCCCCTGCGAGCACCCGCAACTTCTTCGAAGGGTTCGCGGCGCAAGGCCCGGGCACTCATGTGGCGCTGTGCCACGCGGCGGAGCGCTCATCGCTCGCCGAGCAGGGTGGCGCCAAGCAGCCGCACGCCCCCTTCGACGCGGACGACATCGAACGCGCCGGCCTCGCGCATGCGTTTCTCGGCCACTACCACCGGCCGCGGGACGCGGCGCGGTACACCTATCCGGGCAATCCGGACCCGCTCGCGTTCGGCGAGGACGGCGAGCGCGGCGCCGTGGTGGCGACGATTCTCGGAGACGGCTCGATCACCCGCGAACGGCGTGCGGTGGCGACGGCGCCCGCGCACGACCTGTCGCTCGACGTGACCGGCTGCGCCTCGCAGCAGGACGTGCGCGACCGGCTGCTCCGGGCCGCCGGCGGCCGCCGCGGCGTGGTCCGGCTGACCATGCAGGGCGAGCTGCACCCGGACGTCGACCTGCGCGAGGACGACCTGCGCCGGCTGCTGCTCGAGTCGTTCGACGCGGTGCAGATCCGGTCCGGCGCCCTGCAGGCGGGCTACGACCTCGAGGAGATCGGCCGCGAGCAGACCGTGCGCGGCCAGTTCGTGCGGGACGTGCTGGAGGCCGATCTCCCGGAGGACGAGACGCGCCGGGTGCTGGCCGCCGGCCTGCGGGCGCTGGCCGGCCGCACCGACCTGGAGGCCCTCTGACGGTGCGGTTCGAATCGGTGCGCGCACACCCCTTCGGGCCGTTCCACGACGAGACCATCTCCCTCGCGCCGGGCCTGAACGTCGTCTTCGGACCGAACGAGGCGGGCAAGTCCACATGGCACGCGGCGCTCTACGCCGGACTCTGCGGCATGCGGCGCGGCAAGGGCGCAGCGAGCGCCGAGGCCCGGCGCTTCCGGGACCGTCACCGGCCGTGGGACGCCGGCGGCGCGTGGGCGGTCTCCGCGGTCGTGGCGCTCGAGGACGGCCGCCGCGTGGAGTTGCACCAGAACCTCGCCAGCAAAGTCGACTGCAACGCGAGCGACGCGGACCTGGCCGGGCGCGACTACACGAACGAGATCCTTTACGAAGGCGCGCCCGACGGGTCGCGTTGGCTCGGCCTCAACCGCGGGTCGTTTCTCGGCGCCGCCTGCGTCCGGCAGGCACAGGTCCTCCGGCTGCCGGACGATGCCGACGCGCTCCAGGAAGACCTGCAGCGCGCCGCCGCGACCGCCGGCGCCGACCAGACCGCCGCTCGCGCTCTCGATCTGCTCGCCGACTACCGCCGGGAACACGTCGGATCGGCGCAGGCCCCTACGAAGCCGTTGCGGACGTCCCGGGAACGGGTGAGCACGTCCCGGTCGGTCCTCGAACGGGCGCAGCGCGCCCAGGCCGAGTATCTCGAACGACGCCTGGAGCTCGAGCAGTTCGAACGCCAGGCGGAAGCGCGCGAGCAAGACGCCGCCGTGCTGCGCGCGGCGTCCGCCGGGCAGGACGCTTCGCACGCCGAGGCGCGCGCCGCCAGGGCCGCGGAGCTCTCGGCCCGGCTCCGCGACGGACCACCCCGCGCCACTGTCGCGGGATCCGGGCGCCGACCCACGCCGCCGTACCGCGCGGCGGCGCCGTACCTCGCCGCGGCCGGGACGGCGGCCGGCATCGCGCTGGCGCTGGCCGACTTCCTCGTCCCTGGTCTGGTCGCCGCCGGCCTCGGACTGGCGTTCCTGGCGTGGTGGCGGCTGACGACACGCCGGGCGGAGCCGCCCGCTCCCGACGCTCCGACCGGAACCGCGGCGGAGGAGCAAAGGCTGCTTGCGGACTTCCGGGCCGAGGCGGTCCGGCTGCGCGAGGAGGCCGCATCGCTTGCGGAGCAGGTCGCCCCCGCGGCCCTTGCCGCGGTTCGCGAAGTGTCACCGGAACGGCTGGCCGCGGCAGAGCGCAGGGCCCGCACGGCCCGCGACGCCTGCCACAGGGCCCGCGGGCAGCTCGAGCAGATCGCGGCGGACCTGCCGAGCGTGGCGGATGCCGAGGACGATCTGACTGCCGCCCGACAGGAACTCGGGCGCATCGAGCGACTCGACCGGACCCTGGCCACCGCCATCGAGTTCCTCGAGCGCGCCGAGGAGCGCGTCCACCGCGACTTCGCGCCGGTGCTCCGCGCCACCCTGCTCGAGTGGCTGCCGCGGGTCACCGGCGGGCGCTACACCGACTGCAAGGTCGATCCGGAATCCCTGCAGGTCGACGTCCGGACCGGGTACGGCCCCTGGCGGCGCGCCGGGCTCCTTTCGCACGGCACCGCCGAACAGATCTACCTGCTGCTGCGTCTCGCCCTCGCGCGTCATCTCGTCGCGCCCGGGGAGGTCTGCCCGCTGATCCTCGACGATGTGGTGGCCGCGTGCGACGTCGAGCGCAAGCAGGTCGTGCTGGAAACCCTGCAGGCGGTCGGCGCAACGTCCCAGGTAATCCTGTTCACGCACGAAGAAGACGTGCGGGCGTGGGCGCGGAAACGGCTCGAGGCGCCCCGGGACGCCCTGTCGGAGCTGCCCCGTCCGCGTCGAAACCAGGGCGGGATCAGGGCAGTACAGTAAACCCTTCGCGCCGCGCCGCCTCGCTCAACCGGTCGTCGAGAGCCAGAAAGCGCTCGCCCCGCGGATGCCCCTCGCACCAGGCGAGCGCCGCGGCCAGTTGGAACGCGACGGCCGCCCGCAGGGAGTGGATCGCCACCAGCTCGCTCGCCCGGCGACGCACGAACTCCCCGGGCGCCACCGTGTCGGCGTCTTCCGTGAACGCATGAAGACGGAGAAGCGCCGTGTCGAGCGCGGCCTGCCCGATCGACTCCTCCCGGTGCGAGCGATAGAGAGCGGCGGCGCATTCGACCGCCGTGCCCCGCCAGACGGTCACCCCCCGGTCGGCCGCAAGGTGGTCCGTCAGCGTCGACGATTGTGGGCTCGGCACGATGAGCGGGACGACCGCGGAGCTGTCCCAGAACATCATCAGCCTCCCGTGCGGTCGGCGAACAGCGCCGCGAGTATTCGAGCCCCGAACGGTTCGCCCGACGGAGGAGTGAGCAACGCCGGCCGCGCGGAACCGCGTCCGAGCTTCAACGATCCGGCCCGCGCAAGTCGATCCCGGCGACTCGTGCCCTGCTCGGCGGGTTCCAGAAACAGGCTCTCGGCGCCGGCCGCAGGTATCGATTGCCCGGCAGCGTTCGCCGGCCGGCCGGCCGTCTCGATGGCCGTGAGCCGGGCGACCGGCAGACCGTGCTCGGTCACCACGACCTCGCTGCCCGCCTTCACGTGTCCGAGGTACTCGTTCAGGCGCTCCTTCAGGCTCGCCGCGGTGGCGGTGATCTTCATGCGGACACTATGGTAGCCCGCCCGACGGCCGGTCAAGTCGGACGGACTCGCGGGCCGCCCCGGCGGAACCGTTTCCCGATCCTCGTCGACGCGGGATCGCGGGCGGGAGCACGGCGGGCGGCAGAACGGCTCGGAGACGTACAATGGCGACGATGGCGTCTCGGAACGGGAATGGGATCAAGGAGCAACCGATGCGCGCTTTGGTGGCACCGCTGGCTTTCGCTTCGGCGTTGGTGATCGGATCGGGTCCGGGCGGCGTGGTCTCCGGCCAACAACCGGACGGCAGCGACGACACGGACGATCCCATCGCCGTGCTGGTCGGCCGTCTCGACCTCGAACGCTACAAGGCCGTCATCAAGGGACTCACGCGGTTCGGGGACCGGCGGCAGGGGACGCAGCGCAACCGCGACTCCGTCGACTGGATCGAGGCACAGCTCGAGGCGGCCGGCTGCCCCACCGAGCGGTTGTACTACACCTACGATCCGCCGCCCCGCACCCGTGGCGGCGCCCGGCGGAGCACGCCCCTGAACCCGACCGGGCCGACCCCCACCGGCGGGCGCATCGGACGCAACGGGAGCGGTCCCGGCGGCAGCTCCATCTTCGGCTACCGGGGGCGCACCGGCGTGGTCCGCGACCCCCTCATGCAGCCCGACGAGGCGCTGCGCGCACTCAACCTGGAGGAGCCGACCAACGGCGACCGCTCGCAGGTGTATTGCACCAGGGTGGGGGCCACGCGGCCCGACGAGATGTACATCCTCGGCGCCCACATGGACGGGCACGGCTTCGGCGAGGCGGCCGACGACGACGCCTCCGGCACGGCGCTGGTGATGGAGCTGGCGCGCATTCTCAGCGCGCCGGACGTGCAGACGGAGGTCTCGATTCGCTTCGCCCTCTGGAACAACGAGGAAACCGGTCTGAACGGCAGCCGCGCCTACGTCGAGCAGCGGCGCGAACGGCAGGGCCTGGAGAATCCGCCCGGCTCCGGCCTCTACCCCGAGCCGCGCTGGCTCGGCATGATCCAGCACGACATGATGCTGTTCGACCACGGGGCACCGGGACCTGACGGCGTGGTCAGCCGCGACCAGCGGCGCGAGGCGGACGTCAACATCGAGTTCCAGTCGAACTCGGACCTCGCCGCCGAGTCGCGCGACCTCGCATTCCGCTTCAAGGCGGCGAACGACGCCTACGCCACCGACTACCCCGCCATGGTCGGACCGCACATGACCAACACCGACTCGACGCCGTTCATGAACATCACGCCGTCGATCAGCCTGCGGGAGAACGAGCGCGGCATGCACCTCGGGGCCGGCTGGAACCCGCACTGGCACCAGCCGACCGACCTCTACGTGACTTACACCGACGAGGACTTCCGGCTCGGGCTGAACGCGGCGCAGACGACGCTGGCCGCGATTGCCGGGCTGGCCGGGGCGACCGTCACCGGCCCCTGACGACGCGCATCACCCGGAGTCATTCTCGGTGATCGGTGTCGAGGATGGCCACCGGGGATTGTCGTACGACCTGACGAACGCGGCCTTCAGCAGCGGCGGCGTGACCAGCGTCGTCAGCATCACCATGGCGATGATCGCGGAGAATGTCGCGTCGCCGAGGACGGGCGCTCCGGCGACGAAGACCGTGTGGCCGATGCTGGCGAAGATCAGGCCGACCTCGCCGCGCGGAATCATGCCGATGCCGATGGCCCAGCGGTTCAGGCCCTTCTGGAAGACGCCCAGCGCGCAGACCTGCTTGCTCGCGATCGCCACGACGCTCAACAGGCCCGCGAAGACGATGACCTCCAGCGAGGCGAACGCGGCCAGGTCCACGCGCAGGCCCATGTAGACGAAGAACACCGGCACGAAGACCTGCGCCCTCCTCGCCGTGCTGCGCGCCGGCCACCCTCCACGCGCCGAAGATCAGCACGGGGACGAGGAGCCACAAGCTCCCCAGCAGTCCCCGGTACCGCCGCACTCGCGCGACCCCACCATGGCCGCGTTGGGAGTCTCGCTGACGCACTGCGTCGCAAGCTCCTCGGCCCGGCCGACGCGACGTGGGACCACTCATGCGACCCTCTCCAGTTCCAGTGGATCCGATGGCGGTGCTGAATCGAGGAGGCGGGCCGATCATCGACGGCCGCGGGGATACGTGTCAAGACGAAGAGGCCGGCATCAGAGATAGCGCCAGCGCAGAAGACGGCGCTCGATCCGTTCGGCGCAGGCGAACAGCAGCAGGACGACGCTCATGATGATGAGGATGAGCGCGATGGTCAGCGCGGCGTTGTAGGTGCTCTGCGCGAACTGCAGCAGATAGCCCAGGCCGCGGCTGGACGCGACGAACTCGCCCACCACCGCGCCGGTGAAGGCGAACCCGACCGCGACCTTGAAGCTCCCGAGCACCCAGCTCGTGACCGACGGCACGTACACCTCGCGCACCAGGACCCGCCGTCCGCCGCCCAGGGTCCGGACCCGCTCGACCAGCCGCCGGTCCACCTCGCGGATGCCGTTGTAGAC
>JAGWAH010000026.1 GCA_021296515.1 Acidobacteriota bacterium
CCTCGGGCAGGATGGAGGCGCGCCCTTCCAACGCCGCCTGCGCCGCACGCCGCGGCGACGGGCCGCACGCCGGCAGGATGGCTCCCCACAGGCACGCCCCGGCGGCGATGAAGACCGCGTTCGTCCGCGTCATCGGTCCAGCGGCTCCCATCGCACTGTATCTGCGCCGCATCGCACGGGTCAAAAAACGGCAGTCCGACGTTATGATGCTCCTGTCCGCCCCGTTCGCGGACTCGCTTCGGGATCGCACGCTAAGGAGGGATCCGATGAAACGGTGGTTCGGTCCGGTCACGCCGGGCGTCGCCTGCGTGCTGGCGCTCACGGTCGTCGGCGGGCACGCGCAGCCCCAGGAAGAGCGGTTCGTCCGGATCGATACCCTCAACGTCCGCGACACCCTGTATCACCTCGGAGACGGCGGCGCGAACGCGCTGGCGCTGATCGACGAGATCAACGGCGGGGTCATCCTGATCGGGACCAAGCTGCCGGGTTGGGGACAGCCGGTGAGCGACGCGGTCTACCAGGTCACGGACCTGCCGGTGACGACGATCATCAGCACGCACGCCGCTGCCGATCACACCGGCGCCAACGGCGAGTTCCCGGACGTGGTCGACATCATCGCGCACGAGAACACGCATGCGAACATGGCGCGCATGGAGCTGTTCGCCGGCGGCGCGGGATTGCCGACGACGACCTTCACGGACCGCTTCGCCCTGCTCGAGGACCTCGACCGGATCGAGCTCCACCACTTCGGCCCCGCCCACACCGACGGCGACATCGTCGTCGTGTTTCCGCAGAAGCGGACCGCGTATCTCGGCGATCTGTTTCCCGACAAGGCGGCGCCGGTCATCGACACCGCCAACGGCGGGAGCGGCATCGCGTTCCCGGAGACGCTGGCGAAGGCGGTCGCGGCCATCGATGGCGTGGACCGGGTGATCACCGGCCACGGACCGATTCCCACGACCTACGCCGGGCGGGGCCGGCGCGACCGCGGGGAGCGCCGGGCATGGAGCGGGTGGATGACCTGGGACGACCTGGCGGAGTACGCCGACTTCAACCGCGACTTCCTCGCCTCCGTGCGGGAATCTCACGAAGCCGGACGGAGCGTCGACGAGGCGGTCGCGAATCTCGACCTGCCGGCGCGCTACGCCGGCTACGACCTGGAGCGGGCGCGGACCAACGTCGAGGCGATCTACAACGAGCTGGCGGGCCGCTGACGGCCGCGAGGAACACACCATGAAGACGTGGAGAGCGGTGCTGGTCGGCGGCTTGGCGGTGCTCGTGGGCGGCGTCGCGGAAGTCCATGCCGACGACTGGCCGGAGTTTCGCGGCGAGGGCCGGCTGGGCGAGTGGCGCGAGACCGGACTGATCGAGTCGTTCCCCGCCGAGGGCCTGAAGGTGCGCTGGCGGATGCCGATCAAGGCGGGGTACGCGGGACCGGCGGTGGCTGACGGGCGGGTGTTCGCGACCGACTGGGAGCCGACCGACGGGATGCGCGGCACCGAGCGCGCCATGGCCTTCGACGAGGCGACCGGCGAGGTGCTGTGGGTCCAGGAGTGGGCGGCCGACTACGCCGGCGTGCAATGGGAGGTCGGGCCCGGCGCGACGCCGACGGTCGACGACGATCGGGTGTACGTTCTCGGGCGTGACGGCACCCTCTCCGCGCTGCGCGTCGATACCGGCGAGCTCCTCTGGCGCAAGAACTACAGCGACGACTACGGCGTGGACCGCATGCAGTGGGGCTTCGACTGGGGCTTCGCCAGCGCGCCGCTGGTCGACGGCGAACGGTTGATCTGCTTCGTCGGCGGGCAGCCCGACGCGCGGGTGGTCGCCTTCGACAAGCTGACCGGCGAGGAGCTCTGGCGCGCCCTGCCGAGCGACGAGGACCTCGGAGTGGCCCAGCCCATCATCGTCGAGGCCGGCGGCGCGCGGCAGCTCATCGTCTGGAACCCGGAGGAGGTGGCCTCGCTCGATCCGGTCACCGGCGAGATCTACTGGCGGCAGCCGTACATCGTCGGCGGGGCGATGACCGTGGCGGTTCCGGTGCAGTTGGGCGCGCAGCTCTTCTTCACCACGTTCTACGACGGCCCCATGATGCTGGCCCTCAACCAGGACCGGCCCGACGCGACGGTCGCGTGGAAGGGGCGCAGCAACAGCGAGATCCGCACCGACGGCCTGCATGCCGTCCTCGCCACGCCGATCATCGACGGCGGCTACATCTACGGCATAGGCAGCTACGGGCAGCTCCGCGGCCTGAACGCCGCGACCGGCGAGCGCCTCTGGGAGACCCAGGAGGCGACGGTCGAGCGGCGCCGCTGGGCGTCCGGCTACATGGTGCGCAACGGCGACCGCGTGCTCATCAACAACGACCGCGGCGAGCTGATCATCGCGCGCCTCAGCCCCGAGGGCTACGACGAGGTCAGCCGCACGAAGCTGATCGCGCCCACCTCCCCGCCCGGCAACCGCCGCGAGCTGCGTTTCGTCAACTGGGTGCATCCGGCCTACGCGAACCGGCACATCTACACGCGCAACGACGAGGAGATCATCGCCGTGTCGATGGACGCGGCGGACTACGAGTGACGAGGCCGGGAGCTTGCGCCGCGGAACGCAGCGAAGCGGCGTTCCGAGACACAGGGTCATGGTGCGGATGGGATGGGCCGAAACGACGTCATCCGTCATGCGATTGGCGAGCGAGTCACGAGGGCCGATCTCGAGCCGCTCGCGACGAAGGAGTTCGTGCGTGCCGCCACGTTCACCCTGCTGAAGCTCTTCCCCTGAGGGCTCGGGTAGAATCCCGCGCGTGACCGTCACCGCCCCGCTCCGAGAGCTGGCCGTTCTCTTCCTGCGCCTCGGCGTCACCGCGTTCGGCGGCCCGGCCGCCCACATCGCGATGATGCGCGACGAGGTGGTCGACCGCCGGGGCTGGCTGAGCGACAGGGAGTTCCTGGATCTTGTCGCGGCGACCAACCTGATTCCCGGCCCGAACTCCACCGAGCTGGCGATCCACCTGGGCTACCGGCGCGGAGGCCTGGCTGGACTCTCCCTGGCAGGCGTCTGTTTCATCCTGCCGGCCGCGCTGGTCGTGGGCTGCATCGCCTGGGCCTACGCGCGCTACGGTACGACGCCGCAGGTCGGGTGGCTGATGTACGGCATCGGGCCGGTTGTGATCGCCATCGTCGCACAGGCGCTCGTGAAGCTGGGGCAGGCCGCGCTCAGCCGGTGGGTGTACGCGCCGGTCGGCGCCGCCGCGCTGGTCGCCGCACTCGCCGGCGTGAACGAGCTGGCCGTGCTGGGGGCGGGCGCCGCGATCGGACTCGCGCTGGCCATGCGGCCGAGCGGACCGGGAAGGAGCACGGCAGTCCTTGCCTGGCTGGCCGCGCTCCCGGCAGCGCTGGCGCACCTGCAGCGCGGTGCGGCCGCGGCGGCGTCGCAGGCCGGCGCAACGGTCGGAGCTGCAGCGGGCGGCCTGGCGGCGGCCACCGTTGCCGCCGTCCCCTTCACCCTCTCCGGGCTGACGCTGTTCTTCCTGAAGGTGGGCTCCGTCCTGTTCGGCAGCGGCTACGTCCTGCTCGCCTTCCTGCGCGCCGATCTCGTGGAGCGCTGGGGCTGGCTGACCGACCAGCAGCTCATCGACGCCATCACCGTCGGGCAGGTCACCCCGGGGCCGGTCTTCACCACCGCGACGTTCATCGGCTATCTGCTCGGCGGCGGGGCCGGCGCGGCGCTCGCCACCGCGGCCATCTTCGCCCCCGGCTTCTTCTTCGTCGCGGTGACCCAGCCGCTGATCCCGCGGCTGCGCGCGTCGCGGGCGCTCGGCGGCTGCCTCGACGGTGTGGTGGCCGCGTCGCTCGGCCTGATGGCGGCGGTCACCTGGCAGTTGGCGCGGGCCGCGGTGGTCGACCTGCCGACGGCGCTGATCGTGGTCGCGGCGGCGGTCATCCTGTTCCGCTGGCGGCCCAACTCGACCTGGCTGATTCTGGGCGGCGCGGCGGCCGGCTGGCTGCTGAGGGGCTAGGAGTCTGCGCCGTAGAAGCGGTGCAGACTCCTGGACAGGCCCGGTTGGGCGGCAATCGGCGCCGGAGGCGACGACGTCGCGGTCAGCGCCGCGCCGTGGCCGGCGGCGCCTCCGGCGCCCGCTCCAGCGACATCTTGAGCACGCGGCTCCGCCCTGTACGCCCCCCGTGACCGCTGGACATTTGCGCCGCCACGCGCCGGGCGGTCCTGGCCACCTCGACCAGTCCCGCCTGTCCGGCGACAAAGACGCCGTGCAGGCGGCGGCACTCCTCGGTCAGGTCGCGATCCAGCGCGGCCAGTTCGTCCGCCCAGGGCTCGTCGCGATGGGCGAGCAGATCGATGCTGCGCAGCAGTTCCTGGAGGATCTCGATGTCGTGCAAGCGGCCCAGCGAATCCTGCACCTTCTTGAGCCGAGCCACCGCGTCGGCCGTGTCCGCCTCGCCGGTCTCGGACGCCAGCTCGAGGCCGTAGCGCAGCTTCTTCGCTGCGATGCGGACCTCGTGGACGCGCTCGGAAACGTACATCGGCCCCGCCTCGGCGACGGCATCGCGCAGCCGGTCGGCACGCTCGCTCAACCGCTCGGCCAGGACCAGCGCCCACGCGTCGGTGGCATCCCGCATGCCGATGGCCTTGAGCACCTCTGCGACGTCCCGCGCCACCTTCCGCAGCCGCGCCGGCTTCAGGCGAGCCCGCATACGCTCGCGCTGCCGCTCGCGTTCCTCGCGCACGCGTTGCCGCAGGCGGCTGGCCGCACCCGGTTGTGCCCGCCCGGCTCGCTCCACCTCGTCGACCAGGCCGAGGGCTACATCCAGCTCGCGCACGGCTCCGAGCGCGCCACCCAACTGCCGCACGCGCTTGCGGGCCCGCGATGCAATCCGTACCCCGAGCTCGACGTCGCACAACGGCAGCAGCTCGCGCAGCCGTCGGGTCGCCACCCGGCACTGGTGGAGCGGCTCGACCGCGCCTTCCGTCGTCGGGCGCAGGTGCCGCAGCAACGCCCGGACCCGGCGCTCCAGCGGACGCTTCAGGACGTGGGGACCGGTCATGCTACGATGGCCCGTTTCACCGACAAACACATGAGTATAGTGAAGTTCCCGGTGCCGTTCGCAAGGCTGTCTCACGATATTCGCCTTCCATTCGAACCGTGCGCATAGCGGCAATCGACATCGGCACCAACTCCGTCCACATGATCGTGGTGCAGGTGCGGCCCGATCACTCGTTCGAGATTGTCGACCGCGAAAAGGAGATGGTCCGTCTCGGCGCCGGCGGCCTCGGCGGACGCGCCCTGACGGAGCTGACGATGCGCTCCGCCCTGCAGGCGCTGACCAAGTTCAAGCGTCTGGCCGAATCGCACGAGGTGGACGAGGTCGTCGCGGCCGCGACCAGCGCGGTGCGGGAGGCCGAGAACGGCCGCGAGTTTCTCGCCGCGATTCGCCAGCGGACCGGGATCGAGGTCCGCGTCATCTCCGGCACCGAGGAAGCCCGCCTCATTCACCGCGCCGCGGTCTACGGTGTCGACGTCTCGGACGGCGCGGCGCTGGTCATCGACATCGGCGGCGGCAGCGTCGAGCTGACCCTCGGGCGCTCGTCGCAAGTACGCGTCGCCCACAGCCTGAAGCTGGGCGTCATCCGGCTGACCGAACGGTTCGTGCACAGCGACCCGATCACCGGCGCGGACGAGCGGCGCATGGCGAACTACATCACCGAGGTGCTGGCGCCGGTCACCGAGAAGATCCGCAGCCGCGGTTTCGCCCGCGTCGTGGGGACGTCGGGCACCATCCTCAGCCTCGGCGCGCTGGCCGTCGGCGAGGGCCGGGCGGTCGGCTCGGACGCACTGCGCAACCGGCGCGTGAGCCTCAAGCAGCTCCGCCGCGTGCGCAAGGAGCTGACCGCACTGGATCTCGCGGGGCGCATCGGCATCCCGGGGCTCGATCCGCGCCGCGCGGACCTGGCCGTCGCCGGCTCCATCCTCATCTGCACGATGCTGCGGCTGCTCGGCGCACGCGAGCTGACGCTCTGCGATCTGGCCCTGCGCGAGGGACTGGCGCTCGACTACATCCACCGCAACCGGGCCCACATCGCCAGAGTGGAGCAGTACCCGGACGTGCGGCGGCGGAGCGTCATCGAGCTGGCCGAGCGCTGCAACTACAGCGAACCGCACGCCCGCCAGGTGGTGCGGATGGCGCTGTCGCTGTTCGACCAGACGTCGGCAATCCACGGCCTGGGCACACGCGAGCGGGAGTGGCTGGAGTACGCGGCGATACTGCACGACATCGGCGTGCACATCAGCTACAGCCGGCACCACAAGCACTCCTGCTACCTGATCCTGAACGGCGACCTGCGCGGGTTCGAGCCGCAGGAGATCGAGGTCATGGCGCTGGTCGCGCGCTACCACCGCCGGGGGCTGCCGAAGCGCTCCCACGGCGGGTACGGCGACCTCTCGGGAACACGCCGGCGCACCGTGAGGACATTGGCGGCGATGCTGCGCGTGGCCGAGGGACTGGACCGGAGCCACGCGCAGAGCGTCGCCTCGGTCGCCGTCGCCGCGGGTGCCCACGACTGCCTGCTGAAGCTCACGCCCGCCGGCGACACCGAGCTCGAGCTCTGGGCGGCCCAGCGCAACGCAGGACCGCTGGAGTCCGTGCTGGGCCGCATCGTCCGCTGCGAAGTCGATACGAAGCGCCGGCGCCCGGCAGGCCGCGACGGTTCGACGGGACGGCGGCGACAACCCGTTGCGCCGCGCGCCCCGACGCCGCGACGGCGACCCACGGCGCCTCCCACCGGCGAACCCGACTGACGCGCGGCAGCGCGACGATCTACAATCCGGCGAGTTCGTTCGACGCGACGGCGTCCAACGCCGCCCGCGCGCATCTGCATCCAGGAGACGTCGTGACCGAAGAGCGGCGTTGCGTACACTGCCGGCGGCGTCCGGTCGACCCGCAGTGGCGGCCGTTCTGCAGCGAGCGTTGCAGGCTCCTCGATCTGGGCGACTGGATCGGCGAGCGCTACCGGGTGCCGAGCGAATCGACGGCGGCCGAGGATCATGATCCGCTCGGCGGCGACCGGGGCTCCTGAACGGAGCGCCCCGCGGTCCGACCGAGCTATCCGGGGAGCGACAGGCAGGCATGAGCGATACGCTGACCATCACCGACAACCGCACCGGCAAGCAGTACGAGATCCCGATCGTCGACGGCACGATCCGCGCCATCGACCTCCGGCAGATCAAGGTGGATCCCGAGGAGTTCGGGATGATGTCGTACGACCCGGCGTACCTCAACACCGCCAGTTGCCGCAGCCGGATCACGTTCATCGACGGTGACCGGGGCATCCTCCGCTACCGGGGCTATCCCATCGAGCAGCTCGCCGAGCAGAGCACCTTTCTCGAAACGGCATGGCTGCTCGTCAACGGCGAGCTGCCGACGGCGGCCGAGCTCGACGCCTGGACCGCCGAAATCGACCGCCACGCACTGAACGGCCGCTCGGCGCTGGATTCGCACGTGCAGGCGCTGATGGGGGGCTTCCCTAAAGGCTCCCATCCGATGGGCATGTTCCTCGCCGCCGTCGGCGCGCTCTCCACCTTCTTCCCCGAAGCGAAGCAGGTGCTCGACGCCGAGACCCGCCGGACGCAGATGGCCCGGTTGATCGCGCTCGCGCCCGGCGTGGCCGCCTACGCGTGCCGGCGCAGCACCGGACGCCCCTACGTGGCGCCGGACGCCGGCCTCGGCTATACCGGCACCTTCCTGAGCATGCTCTACAAGGAGGATGGGAAGGCCTACGCGCCGCATCCGGCGCTCGAGCACGCCCTCGACGTCCTGTTCGTCCTCCACGCCGACCACGAACAGAACTGCAGCACGAGCGCCATGCGCAGCATCGGCAGCTCGCAGGCCGATCCGTTCGCATCGCTCGCGGGCGCCGCGGCGGCGCTGTACGGCCCGCTGCACGGCGGAGCGAACGAGGCGGTCCTGCGCATGCTGCGCGAGATCGGCTCGGTGGATCGGATTCCGGCGTTCATCGCCCGCGTGAAGAGCGGCGAGGGCCGCCTGATGGGCTTCGGCCACCGCGTGTACAAGTCCTACGACCCGCGCGCGAAGGTGATCAAGAAGACCGCCTACGAGGTCTTCGAGGTGACCGGCCGCAATCCGCTGCTCGACGTGGCCCTCGAGCTGGAGAAGATCGCCCTCGAGGACGACTACTTCGTGAAGCGCCGCCTCTACCCGAACGTCGACTTCTACTCCGGCCTGATCTACGAGGCGATGGGGTTCGACGCAGGCATGTTCCCGGTGCTGTTCGCCATCGGCCGCACGGCCGGCTGGGTCGCGCAATGGCAGGAGATGCTGGAGGACAAGGAGCAGAAGATCACCCGCCCCCGGCAGCTCTACATGGGAGAGAACACGCGGGACTACGTCGCGGCCGACGCGCGCGGCTGATACGTGACCACCATCGCCGTCACGTCGTCGTGCTGCGGCGCACCGGCGGTGAACCGCTCCACGCTGGCGAGGATCTCCTGCAGGCGGGGCTCGCACGCGGATCCGGTCGTGCCGGCCAGGCAGTCGAGGAGCCGGTCGTCGCCGTACTCCTCTTCGTCGCCGTTCATCGCCTCCGAGACCCCGTCGCTGAAGAGCACGAGGTAGTCGGCCGGCTGCAGGATCGCCGTTCCCTCGTCGAACGGGACGCCGTCGAAGAGACCGACCACCATCCCGCCGGTGTCGAGGCGCGAGACGCCGTTCGCCGTCACCAGCACCGGCGCGTTGTGCCCCGCGTTGCAGTACACCAGCCTGCCGTCGGGGTACAGCACGGCGTAGAAGAGCGTCACGAAGCGCCCCTGCACGCCGCGGCGGACGAGGGCGGTGTTCACCGTGGTCATCGTCGCCGCGGGTCCCGCCCCGACGCGGCAGCCCTCGGCCGCGAGCGAACCCTGCATCAAGGCGGCAAGCAGCGCGGCGGGCGGCCCCTTGCCGGCAACGTCGCCGAGGGCGAAGGCGAGCGCCCCGTCGGGCCGATCGATGTAGTCGAAGAAGTCGCCGCCGATGGACCGACACGGCAGCATGGCGGCCGCCGCCTCGAAGAACACGCCGGACCGCTGCCGCTTCGGCAACAGCGCCTGCTGGATCTCCGCCGCCGTTTGCAGCTCGCGCTCCAGCTTCGCGTTCTCGAGCGCGGCACGATACAGCTCGGCGTTCTGAATCGCGACCGCCGCCTCGTTGGCCAGGGTTTCGAGGGCTCCCTCCGTGCCCGGCGAGAGCAGCTTCGCCTTGTCGCGGCTGTCGAGGTACAGCACGCCGATCCGGTGCTGCTGCTCCGCCGCCGGCCCCGCGTTCGCGGCGTCCGAGAACCGCATCAACCGAAGCGGCACGCAGAGCACATGGCGGATCCCTAGCGCGACCGTACCGACATGGACGTTGGCGAGGTCGCCGGTAAGAAGATCAGCTTCGATCCGGGTACGGCCCGTCCGGAAGACCTCCTCGGGGATTTTGCGGCTGGTCTCGAAGCCGCTGCCGGGCAGGGTCTGCCTGCCACGGGCCCGCGCTATCTTCAAATCGAGAGCGCCGTCGTCGTTCGCCAGCATGATGAACCCGCGCTCGGCACCACTCACCGCGATGGCCGAGTCCATGACCAGCGCCAGCACGTCGTCGAGGACCCGCGAGGAACTGAGCGCGCGCAACCCATCGAGCAGCGCCGCCACCTGCCGCAGATCGGCAGCCGTAGCCGCCCCGATACCGGCGCCAGGCTCGGCGGACCCAGCCGTACCTCGCAGATGGACGATGACTTCGGCGCCGCCGATGCGACCGAGTCGGATTCGATCGCCATCGCCCAGCGCCCGCTCAGTCACCGGCTCGTCGTTGACAAAGGTGCCGTAGCGCGATCCCCGGTCCCGAATCGCGTAGCCGGCACCGATCGCAACGACCTCGGCATGGTCGCGGGACACCTCGCCTTGGGACAGCACCAGGTCGCTCTCTGCACGCCGCCCTATGCGAAACGGGACTCTCTCGATGGAGATCGGATTCCCGGTGCCGCCGGTCACTTCGAGTCGAACGCCTGTCATAACCGGTCCCATGATATCGTTGCGGAAAACCGGCCCGGCTCAGCCGAGCCGCAGACGCCATGCCAGCAGTCCCCCGGCGCAGGCCAGCATCAGCCAGACGAGCGGCGCCGGCGGCCGGCCGCGCACGAGCTCGCCGACGAAGAAGAGAATCACGCCCAGGAACACGACCGCGAGGAACAGGGCGGACCAGCGGCGCCGGGCGGGATCGTCGACAGGCGCCGGCTCACGTTCGCGCGCGGTGGTCGCGGCGCCGCACTTGTAGCAGATGAGGGCGTTGTCGGCGATTTCCTGCCCGCAGGCGTCACAGGTCATGCGTACCGTCCGTTTCGTTCAGCGCCCGCCGTCGAGACGGCGCATGTCCCGCGCAACCCGCGCGAGCTCCAGCAGAAGGCGCTCCAGCTCCGCTGCGTAACGCTCGGGCGCCAGAGTCGCCCGAGTCGCCCGCAACTCCTCCACCTCGACCTCCAGCGCGGCGCGGCGAGCCGCCAGGCGGTCCATCTCTCCGCCCTGACTCGTCGCGACGTGGTCGACGCCGGTGCCTACGTACACCGCGGCCGACAAGCCGGCGCGCGGGCCGTCCTCCACTTCGCCCGCCTCGATCCCGAATCCGTCGCCCGTGTCGTCGAGGAGCGCACGCTCCGTCGCGAGCCGTCCGCGCTCCTGGTACCAGCGCCGCACCCCGGCGCCCGCGTAGACGAAGGCCTCCCACACCGAGACGCGGCCGTTGCGGTCGAAGTCGCCGGCGGCATCGACGAACGCCCGAATGAGAAACTCGGGAAACACCGTCGCGTAGCGCTGGACCGGCGACTCGGTCGCCGTGATCACGATGCGACCGGCCTTCGCCAGCGACGCGAGGAAGGGTGCGCTGGCCGCCGTGGTGTTGACGAAGACGAGACGCCCGGGCAGCGGCTCCACCAGAGCGGCCCACTCCGCGGCGGTCAGATCCGGGCCGACGAGGTTGAACTTGGCGTCCTGCCCGTCGAAGGTCCCGTGACCGAGCAGGAGGACGAACAGCACCGACTGCCCGTCCATGCGCTCAGCGAGCTCCCGGATCGCATCCTGCACGCCCTCGCGCGACGCGCAGCCGACGCCGGCGCCCACGGTCTCGGCGAGCACCAGCAGGCGGTCGTCGCGAAACCCCGGCTGCGCGCGCAGGGCCGCCACGAGGCCGGACCGCCAGCGGTCGTAGCGCTCGGCGTACTCCGGGCCTCCCGACGCACCGGACACGATGAGCGTGAAGTAGTCGCGGGCTTCAGCCGAACCGCGCACCGCCAGCACCAGCAGCAGGAATGCCGCCACGCCTCGCCACCTCCGTCCGATCATCGCATGCCCCACAGGCGGCGGAGCGACCACTCCGCGGCGAGCAACACGACCAGCGACATGAACACGACTGAATGATGCCAGACCTCGCGAGTCACGGTCCGCGGAGCGGTGCGGGCCGCGGCCCGGAGCCGATCGGCCAGGTCGTCGAGCCGATCCCCTTCCAGGTGGGCACCGCCGCCGGCCTCGGCGGCGCGCCGCAGCAGATCCGCGTTCAGCCACGGATCCTCCAGCTCCGGGTCGGCGGCGCCCACCAGCGCCCAGTCGCGCCGGCTGCCCAGATCCTCCCCGTCGCGGGAAACAGCCACGTCGATGCGATGCACACCGGATGACAATGGGGGCGTGGAGACGCCGTAGTCTCCCGCGCCGCGCGCGACCGCCGACGGTGCCTCCAGTCGCGGCTCCCCGGCGGGACCGCGGACGCTCACGCGCGCGGCGGCCCCGGCCACGGACCGGAACTCGTCGTCGCGCACCGAGACGTCCACCCGCAGGGAATCGCCGGCCGCGTCCCCGCCGCGCGTCGTGACCGTAATCCGGTCGACGGCGCCGGCCGTCAGCCAGCGCGCCGCCTGCCCCCAGAATCGCTCGTAGGTCCGGTCGTCCGCGGGAAGCTGCATCCGCCAGCGCCACGTGGCGCGCCCCGCCAGGATCATCGACCGGCCGGCGCCGTAGCGCTGGACGACGACGAGCGGCCGTGCGGAACCCGTCTCCGCTGCGGTCCGCGCAAGTACGGCGGCGCCCGGACGCACGGGACCGATACGCACGCTGCCGACCAGCGCCGGCGCCGCTCTCCACCGGTTCCCGGTCTCCTCGACGGTCGCCCCGAGGCGCAGCATGGAGTGGGCGAGCCCCGCCCGAGTCGGCGCGAAACGGTCCGCACCGTCTTCATCGCGGCCCGCGTCGGTCAGGCCCAGACGGTCCACCAGCCGCGCCGGCAGAACCGGCTCGAGAGAGGAGCCGAGATAGCCTCGCCGGCGCAGGCTGGCCGGCCCGAACAGCAGCAGGCCGCCGCCGCGCTCCGCGACGAACTCCGCCGTCATGTCGAGTTGTTCCGGTCGAAAGAACTCCGCCTCCATGTTGGCGAGCACCACGCCGTCGTACCGGAACAACGCCGCGCGCGTCCGCGGGTAGCCGGCCGCGAGCGCGGCAGTCCGCGCCGGATCTCCCTGCACGTAGAAGGTCTGCTCCCCCTGGTCGTTCTGCCCCTTGCGCACCACTGCATCGAAAGTGATTCCAGGATCGGCCAGCCACGCGCGCTTGAGGAAGCTGTGTTCGTAGCCGGGCGATCCCTCGACGAGCAGCAGGCGGCGCGGCCTCTCGGGCGGTCGCACCAGGACCTGCCGGCGGTTGTTCCCGGACACCAGCTCTGCCGCGTCGACCGGCACCTCTACCGTATACACGGACGGCAGCACCGGATCGGGCGCCACCCGGAACACCGCCACGGTCGGGGCGCCGTCCCTCTCCGGCCGCACCCGGCGCACGTCCATCAGACGCCCGCCGGCGCTCAGTCGGACGTCGAAGGGCGCAGCCTCCAACCCGCGGCTCACGATGGTCGCAATCACATCGACTACCGAGCCGGCACCGACCGGCTGCCCGGTCTCCAGGGCCATGACCTCCCGGTCCGGCCCGGGCAGCGGGTCGCCGACGCCCAGCGTGTAGACCGGAGCCGGCAGCCGTGCCGCAACCGCGGCCACGTCGTTCCGCCCGGTTGCGACGCCGTCGGAAACGACGACGACGCCCGCAATGGCCCGCCCGCCGAACCGGGTCGGGACGGCGTCCAGGGCGCCGGCCAGGTCCGACCGCGACGCACCAGCCGCGAGCGCCTCGACGTCGACGGGGGCCAGCGTCTCGCCGAACCCGAGCACCTTCACGTCGAACGCCTCGCCCAGCGCCGGGAGCAGGCGATTCCGGACGAGCTCTCGGGCGCGATCGATTCGCGGCTCGCCGTCCGCATCCGGAATGGCCATGCTGCGCGAGTGATCGACCAGAATGGCCACGACGCCGTCGCCGGGCGGGGCGGGCTCGGTGCGCAACGGCCGCAACAGCAGGAGCAGGACGACAAGGAGAGCGCCCAGGCGCAAGGCGGTCAGAAGCGCTCGCTGGGACAGGGTCAGATCGACGGGCGGCCGGGCATAGACCCACCACGCGACGGCCACCGCCGCCAGCACCGCGGCCGCAAGGCCCCACCCGGGAATCGGCACGCCGATCTGCACGGGGTCAACGTCCTATCTGGGTTCCCGCCGTGTTGGCGGCGGGTGATCGGCGAGTGCGCGGTAGTAGCGGTCGACGAGCGCGCCGTAGCCCTCCGGCGCCGCCTCACGGGAACCGACGTCCAGACGCCCCTCGGTCCTGGCTGCCTGCAACGCCCGCGTGCGTTCCGCCTCGAAGGCCTCAATCGCCCGCCGGACGCCGCCGCGCAGACTCTCCCACGCCGCGAAGTCCTGCTCGAAGGCCTGAAGTGCGGGCCCACCGCCGGTGGGACGCTGCGCCGCCCGGCGGGCCAGATCTTCAAGAACCCCGGGTCGAGCCGCCCGGAGCGCTTCGGCCAGACCGGGCATCCGCTCCAGCCGGCCCAGCAACTCCTGCGCCGCCTCCCGGATGGCCGCCGGATCGCGCCCGGCCCCGTCAGCCTGCTCCGAGAAACGACCGGCCGAATCGGATCCCGCTTCGCCGGCCTGTGCCAGTTCCGTGCCGAGGCGCGCGAGGCGCTCCTCCAGGGCCGCCAGGCTCTGCCGCACCGCCTCGGCCGCCTCCAGTTCCTCCGCAAGTCGCCGGCCGTCGTCGGACGCCGCTTCACCACTCGCGGCGGCCAGCTCCCGTTCGAGGTCGCGCAGGCTGTCGAGCGCCCGGCGCCCTTGCTCGGCCGCTTCGGCCATCTCGCCGCGCCGCAGCTCCGCCAGCGCCCGCCGCATCGGCTCGCCGGCGCCGTGTGCGCCCCGATTGCTCGATTCGGAAGCGGACGATCCGAACCCTTCGACCGACTCGGACGGGGTCGAAGAACCGGACGCGGATGCCCCCGACGAGTCGGACGATTCCGGGGAAGTCGTGGATCGGCGCGAACCGCCGCCCGCCGAGCGCGCGTCGATCTCCCGCTCGAGCGCTTCGGTCCGTTCCCTCAACTCCTCCTGCTCGCGGGTGAGTCGGGCGAGGACACGCGCCGCCTCCTCTTCGCCGAGCGCATCACGCCGCCGCTCCAGGTCGTCCTGCGCACGGCCCAGCGCCGCCTGGCGTTCCGCCAGCTCCCGCACGCGGCGCAACGCATCGCTCTCGGCACTCGATTCGGCCGGCGGCGAGGAGGTACGGCTCTCGTAGTTGGTCTCCTGCTCGCGGCGCAGGTCGCGGTCGAAGAGCGCCGACAGGTCTTCCTGCGGCTGCCACGCCGCCGACCGGCCGCTGCCGCCGCGCGAGACCCGGGTGCGCCGGATCGCGGCCTGCGCACGCAGGAGCGCGGCCAGCGCCTCCATCTCGAAGGGCAGGGCCGCGCCGGTCGAGGCCGTGCGCAATGCCTCCTCCGCCCGCGCCATCGCGTCCACCGCGGCGGCCAGCGCCCGCCGCTCGGCCCGCGCGGCGCGCCGCTGCAGCATCCGGGCGGCGGCGCCGAGCGCGGTCTGGCGCAACTCCGCCTGCGCGTTCGCCACCGCCAGAAGATCAGCATCGTCCGTCGCCAGATCGGGCCGGCCGTCCAGCCTCCAGGTCGCAGCGATGATCTCCTTCTGCACGGCGGCGAGCTGCCCCACCGTGCCGGCGTCCATGGACAGCGACGACTGGCTCGGCGCATCCTCGAACTCCCGCTCGAACGGCCTCACCTCCAGAAAATAGATGTCGCTCCGGGTCTCGCGAACGCGCGCCGGGTTGGCGTCGCCCGCCCGCAGGTAGTAGCTGACGACATCGCCGGGCGAGACGTCGAGGTCCTCGGCGTAGAGGGTATGCGCGCCGGTCCCGCGGGCCGCCGGCTCGGCCCCGAGCAGATCGACGATGCGCTCGGCGCCGCCGGCGACGGCGTACACGAGATCGAAACGGGCGAGCGCGAAATCGTCCTCGGCGACCGCTTCGATCACCACCTCCTCGAGCGGCGTGATCTCGCGATCGCCGCCGGGCCGGCGGACCTCGACCAGCGGAGGGGCGTCTGCCAGAGCGCGAATGACATACTCGACGGCGCCCTGGTTCGACAGGCCGTCCGCGTCCTGGAGCACGACGCGATAGGCATCGTCGCGAGTCACCTCGAACGACGCCGACAGCGCCGCCGGCGCCGCGGGGCGCAACGGCAGAACCCCGCCTGCCGCCAGCCGCAACGAGCCCTCGCGGACCGGCTTGTCGGCATGGACCGTGAGCGTCACGACCGTGCCGTCCGGCGCGAACACGTCACCGCCACCGGCCTCGACGCGGGGAGCGAGTCCCGTGAACGCGGGGTAGGCGTACGCGACGTCGATTCGCTCCACCCGAGGCGCCTGCAGGACAGTGACCGCGTAGAGCTCCGATTCGAGCGTCGCGGCGGTGACGCGGTAGGTGAAGCTTCGGGCCGCGGGCGGCAGCGTGGCCGCGTAACCGTCGCCGCGGGGTTGCATGTCGAGGGTAGTGCGCCCGCCGTCGCCGTCGATGACGTGCACCCGCGGAGTCGATCGTCCGAAGGCTCCCGGCGTGTCGGAGAGACGCGCCCGCACTTGCAGGGGCTCGCCCGCGGCCAGTCGCGCCTCTCCCGGCTCGACGGTCAGCGTTGCTCCGAAGGGCGCCGCGTACAGCCACGCGCTGCGAGCGATCCGCCCCACCGCATCGGCGCCGACGAGCAGCAGGGCCGCCAGCGCCGCCGTGGCGCCGACTCCACCGGCAACCGCCCGCCGAACCGTGCGTGCGGCGACCACACGGTCGGGATCGACGCCGCGCGCAAGGCGCGCCGCATCGTCCAGCACCCGACCGCCGAAGGACGACGGGGTCTCGCCGAGATCGATGGCGCTGGCCAGGCGATCCTGCAACTCGGAACAGCGCTCTTCGACGTAGCGCGCCACCCGGCCATCCGAAGGGCCGCGCCGCAGGGGCCAGAGGGTCCGGACGGAGAAGGCGGCGGCGGCGCCCGCCGCGCAGGCCGCGACGACCGCCATGACGAGGTCGGAGGGCGCGAACAGGCGGTCGACGCCGAGGACCAGCGCCAGCGCCAGCAAGACCGCGGAAGAAGCCCGCGCCACGGCGCGCATGGCGCGCGCCGCCATCCACCGCCGGCGCACCGATGCCAGCAGCGCAGCGATCTCGGCCAAGCTCGACGCGCTCGTGGAGCGGCCCCTGATCACGCCCCGATTATAGCCGTGCCGCTCACTCTCCATTCCAGCTCCCGCGACGGAGGTACCCGGCTCAGGCCATGGTCCGCCCGAGCCAGGCTTCGCCGACCAGCACGACCGCCGCCGCCAGGACGACGTACCACCAGAGCGACTGCTCCGCCTCGCGTGCAGCGCCGTCGGCCATCGGAAGCGCGCCGGACGCACCGGTGGACGCGGCGCCGAGACGCGCCAGAAATCCATCGGGCGTCAGCGGCCGGGGCTCGGACTCGCGGGGATCCACGTTGACGGCGACGCGGCGCCCGGAGGCGGGATCCGTCGCCACGCCCGGCAGGCGCGAAAGGCCGCCGGAGACCTCGCTCGGCAGCAGATCGCGCGGCGCTGCCGGCGGACCGGCCAGATAGCGGATGACCTCCTGCACGAAGGGCACGAAGCCCGGATGGCGGGGAAAGTCGTTCCATTCCATGCCGAGGTCGGAGGCAAGGACCAGCGCGCGACCGTCTCCCCGGCCGTACTCGATCAGCGCCGGATCGCCCTGATCGAAGCGAACCAGAACGCGCGGAGGGCTGTCGGCGCCAGCCGGGACGTCGGCAGGCCCGGAAGGGAGGATGCGAGCCATGCGCGTGAATCGCACGCGGCCCAGCGTCGCAACGAGGTCCCCGAACGGCCGAAACACCGGGTGCCGCGGATCCATGACCGCGAGCCGGTGGCGGCCCCCACCGGCATCTCGACGCCGAGCTCGACCGATTCGCCGAGCAGGTCGCGAACCAGGCGCGGATCGATCCCCGGCCCGGCCGCCAGCAGCAGACCGCCGCCATTCTCGACGAACGCGGCGATGCGCACCCGCCCCGAACGGCTCAGGCCGTCCGTACCGGTGACCACGATCACGTCTCCCGCCTCCCCGGCCGACGGGGGCGACGCGGACAGCGCCCCAGGGGCTACCGGCGTGACCTCGAACGGCCGGGATGCCGGCGCGACCGCGAGCGCCTGCGCCAGATAGAACGCCCCCGCGTCGAGCGTCCCGCCGTTGACGACGACCCGCACGACGGCCGGGGTCGCCCTGTCGAGCAGCGCGTAGCGGGTATCGTCCCACCGGTATCCGTACCGGTCCGTCACGCTGACCGTCGCGACCTGGGCTTCGGTCGCCGGCAGATCCCAGCGCACCTTGTTCCCACCGGGCAGGAGCGTCACCGGCCGCCGCGCGACCTCGCGGCCATCGACGTCGAGTGCCGCCTCCGACTCGGCCGGCGCAGATCCCGTGTTCAGAATGGTGACGGAAAGCTCCTCCGCGTCCGCGCCGACGGCGGTCACCGCCAGATTGCGGTCCACCGGCGCCACGGCGGCGACCTCCACGCTCACACCCTCCGGGATCGCCGCCCGCTCGTCGTCGGGCCAACCGCTCGCCTGCAGGTCGGTGACCACGACGACCCGGCCCGCCCGTCCATCGAGCACGTCGACCGCCGCCGCGAGGCCGGCCGCGTGGCGCGTCGCTCCGGTGGTCGGCTCGATGCGTCCGAGCGCCGCCCGCACGAGCGGGCGCCCGAGCGCCGGCGGCTGCACGACCGCGGCCCGATCGTCGAACGCCACGACGGCGATCGGCTCATCCGGCGAGGTAGAGGCGATCACCTCCCGGGCGCGTTCGCGGGCAAGCTCCATCTGCCCGGGGGCCGACAGGCTCAGCGATCGATCGACGACCAGAACCGTGATTCGCCGCCCTCGACCGGACGCGTCCAGGAACGGCCGCGCAAAGGCGACGGCCAGAAGCAGCAACGCCGCGACCCGCAGCGCCAGCAGCAACAGCTCGCGAAGCCGCCGGCGCCGGTCGCGGCGCACGAACGCGCGTTCCAGAAACCGGATGTCGCTGAACGGCAACCGCGGCGCCCGGTCCCGCGCGAAGAAGTGCAGCAGGATCGGCACGGCCGCCGCCAGCGCCCCGAACAGGAACGCCGGAAAAAGGAACGTCATCAGCGACGGCTCCGGGTCGCAAGATACTCGCGAAGGGCGCCGTCGAGCGGCTGCACGGTCTGCACCCGGCAGTACTCGATACCCGCCAGACGCAGATCCCGGCCGTAACGCGCCGCCATCCGCTCCATCTCCCGGACGTAACCGTCCCGGATCTCGCCGGCGACGGTGGTCACCTCCCGGCCCGTCTCCAGGTCCTGAAACCGTGTCGCACGCTCGAATGGAAACTGCAGCTCGGCCGGGTCGAGCACGTGAAACACGATGACCTCGCTGCCCCGGAACTTCAGGTGCTTCAGGCCGGCGACGACCGCGTCCGGATCGTCGAGCAGGTCGGAGATCAACGCGACCATCCCCCGCCGGCGCATTGCGGCGGCCAGCGCGTTCAATGCCTGCGAGACATTCGAACGACGGCCGATCCGGATCTGCTCGAGAGCGACCAGGATACGTCGCAGGTGACCGGGCCGCGCACCGACTGGAACGTTGGTCACGACCCACTCGTCGAAGGTCAGCAGCCCGACGGCGTCGCGCTGCCGGTTCATCAGCCAGGCCAGCGCGGCCGCGAGGTAGGAGCCGTACTGCAGCTTCGACACCGCTCCCGAGCGATAGCTCATCGACGCCGAGACGTCCAGCAGGATCCGGCAGTCGACGTTGGTCTCCTCCTCGAACCGCTTGACGTAGAAGCGGTCGCTGCGGCCGTAGACCTTCCAGTCGAGGGAGGACAGGTCGTCGCCCGGCATGTACTGGCGATACTCAGAGAACTCGGCGCTGAACCCGGTCCACGGACTCCGGTGCAGACCGAGGAGGAAGCCCTCGACCACCGCGCGGGCGCGCAGCTCCATCGAGCCGAGATTCGCGACGACCTCCGGATCCAGGCAGCCCAGCGCCGGGCGGTCCGTGGCGGCCGCGCCCATCACATTCCGCTCGCGGGGGCCGGAACCGCGTCGAGCAGCCGCGTAACTATCGTTTCCGCGTCGACGTCCTCGGACTCCGCATAGAAGTTCGTCACGAGGCGGTGCCGCAGCGTGGGCAGCGCCAGCGTCCGGATGTCCGCCACCGATACGTGGTAGCGCCCCGCCGCCAGCGCGCGCGCCTTGCCGCCGAGCACCAGCGCCTGCGACGCGCGGGTGCCGGCGCCCCACTTGACCCAGCGCTCCACGAAATCCGGCGTCCCGGCCCGGCCGGGCCGCGAGGCGTCGACGAGCCGGACGGCGTAGCGGGCGACCTCTTCCGCCACCACCACCTGCCGCACCAGACGTTGGAACTCCAGGACGTCGTCGCCGTTCAGGATCCGGTCGAGGGCCGGCGTCTCGTCCGAGGTCGTGCGGGTCACGACGCTCACCTCGTCGTCTTCCGCGAGGTAGTCCATGACGATGTTGAACATGAAGCGGGACAGTTGCGCCTCGGGCAGCAGGTAGGTTCCCTCGAGCTCGATCGGGTTCTGGGTCGCGAGCACCAGAAACGGCTCCTCCAGCGGATAGGTGCGCCCCGCCGCCGTCACGTGGTGCTCCTGCATGGCCTCGAGCAGGGCCGACTGCGTCTTCGGCGGCGTCCGGTTGATCTCGTCGGCCAGGATGATCTGGGCGAAGACCGGTCCCTTGACGAACCGCAGCTCGCGGTGACCTCCGGTCTCGTCGATGATCTCGGTCCCGGTGATGTCGGCCGGCATCAGGTCGGGGGTGAACTGGATGCGTTTGAACGACAGGTGCAGCACGTCGGCCAGGGTCTTGACGAGCAGGGTCTTCGCGAGGCCGGGCACGCCGGTGATGAGGCAGTGCCCTCCCGCGAACAGCGCCGTCAGGACGAGGTCGATCACGTCGTCCTGCCCCACGATGACCTTGCGCAACTCGGCCAGGATCCGCGCGCGGCCCTCCATCACCCGTTCGGCCGGCGCCTCCGCCGCAGTGGTCGTGGGAGTCGTCATCCGCCGCTCAATGCGTCAACGCGTAGACGATCTCGTTGATGAACATGCGGTACGACTGCGCCGTGTAGCGGATGTAGCCGGGATACTGCTCCGCGTTGGACCATTCCCAGCCGTCCCCCATGTCGGTGTTGAAGTTGACGAGCGCCATCACCCGGCCGTCGTCGTCGAGAATCCCGTGGAGCTGCGCCTCGAACCCGCCCTTCTCCCAGGTCACGTTGTTGAAGTACGACCCGAGACCGGCGATCTGGGGGTACTCGTCGAGCTGGTAGAAGCAACTGAAGACCGGGTGATCGGCGGGAAGCTCCACGATCTCGCGGTCCGGAAAGACGCGCTCCATCTGTCGCTCGAACAGCGCCCACTCCTGCGGCCCGTGGAAGTCGTCGAAGGTCACCGTTCCGCCCCGCAGCAGGAACTCGCGCAGGATGTCGGCCTCCGCGTCGGTCAGCATCAGGTTCGCCGGCTCGACGATGTAGATCCAGGGATGCTCCCAGAGGGCCTCGTCGGACAGCTCCAGAACGATCGGCTCGTTCACCTGCAGGCTCGTCACCCGCGCCATGCGCCGCGAGAGGTTCTGCTCGGCGACCGGCGCGTCGACCTCCCACGGATCGACCCAGTAGATGCGCTTGAACTCGGCAAGTTGTGCCGGCGGGGTGTCGTAGCGGATGCGGACGAAGCGCCATTCGAGCCCGGTCAGGCCGTCCCGCTCCGGGAGCGCCTCGTCCTGGCCGGCGAGGTCCGGACCGCTCGTGAGCAGCGCCGCGGCGGCCAGCC
>JAGWAH010000143.1:0-916 GCA_021296515.1 Acidobacteriota bacterium
CCCATGACAGCCGCGGGCGGTCGCTACGCGAGATCTCGCTCGACGGCCGGCTGTTCCGCTACCCGTGCAGCTACATGATCTACACAGCGGCCTTCGAGGCACTGCCGGAGACGGCGCTCGACGCGATCTACAGGCGGATGTGGGCCGTGCTTTCGGGCGAGGTCGCCGAGTCGCCCTACGACCGCTTGGCGCTCGCCGACCGGCAGGTGATCGTGGAGATCCTGCGCGATACGAAGCCGGGGCTGCCGGACTATTTCGGGACGGTCACGCGATAGCCCGCGGCGGTCCCGCTACACGACCCCGTAGGCGAGCATCGCGTCGGCGACCTTGCGGAAGCCGGCGATGTTGGCGCCGCGTACGTAATTCACGGAGCCGTCCGCGTCGGTGCCGTCCTGGCGGCACTTCTCGTGGATGTCGTGCATGATGGTCTGAAGCTGCCGGTACCAGGAGATGCGCAGGGCGTTCTGGCTCTGCTCCAGGCCGGACACGGCGACGCCGCCGGCGTTGGCGGCCTTGGCCGGACCGAACAGGACCTTCCGGGCGAGAAACGCCCGGACCGCCCCCAGCGTGGAAGGCATGTTGGCGCCTTCGGATACCGCCAGGAGCCCGTTGTCGAGCAGCGCCTCCGCGTCGTCGGCGTCCAGCTCGTTCTGCGTGGCGCAGGGCAGGGCGAGCTGGCAGGGCACGCGCCACGGTCGTTGCTTCTCGTGGTACTCGCAGCCGAAGTGCTCGGCGTACTCGCGGACGCGTCCCCGGCGCACTTCCTTGAGCTCCTTCAGCCACGCGAGACGCTCGGCGTCGATGCCGTGCGGGTCGTGGATGAAGCCGTTCGAATCGGAGGCGGTGACG
Organism: Acidobacteriota bacterium; assembly: GCA_021296515.1. GTDB lineage: Bacteria > Acidobacteriota > Vicinamibacteria > Vicinamibacterales > UBA8438 > WTFV01. Next base: position 850 of record JAGWAH010000143.1, read on the forward strand.
ACGGTGGCGCCCAGCTCGTTCAGCTTCTCGATGGCGTAGAGGGCGACGTTGCCGGAGCCGGAGACGA
>JAGWAH010000143.1:993-5647 GCA_021296515.1 Acidobacteriota bacterium
TGCCGCCGAACGCCAGGCCCTTGCCGGTGAGGACGCCGGTGAAGCGGTTCGCAAGGCGCATGTACTGGCCGAACAGGAAGCCTATCTCGCGCGAGCCGACGCCTATGTCGCCGGCGGGGACGTCGGTGTCCTCCCCGATGTGGCGGTGCAGCTCGCGCATCATCGCCTGACAGAAACGCATGACCTCGTTGGCGCTACGGCCGCGCGGGCTGAAGTTGGAGCCGCCCTTGGCGCCGCCCATCGGCAGACCGGTGAGGCTGTTCTTGAGGATCTGCTCGAAGCCCAGGAACTTCAGCACGCTCTGGGTCACCGTCGGGTGAAAGCGGAGGCCGCCCTTGTAGGGGCCGATGGCGTTGTTGAACTGCACGCGCCAGGCCCGCGCGGCGCGGACGCCGCCGCGGTCGTCCTGCCAGGTCACCCGGAACGTGATGATCCGGTCGGGCTCGGTGAGCCGTTCCAGGATGCGGGCCTCCTCGTATTCGGGGTGCGCCGCCACGAACGGCATGACGCACTCGGCGACCTCACGAACCGCCTGGTGAAACTCCGGCTCGCCCGGATTGCGCCGGATGAGGCCGGTCATGAATTTCTCCAGCCGCTCGTGGACACCCGGAATCCGGGGCATGTCTTCGCCTCCTCCGCGGTCGCTTCCGCTACTGCTTCTTCTTGAGCAGCGTTGCCAGGTCGCGTGACGTGCCCGGCAGGCGGTCGTCGCCCAGCGACAGCATCCAGGCCGGGTACGGCGCCGGCGTCACGCTCACCTCGTCGAGGCGTTGCAGCTCGTCGCCGGTCAGGGTGAGCTCGACCGCGCCCAGATTGTCCACGAGCTGGTCCATCCGCTTGGCGCCGATGATGACGCTGGTGACCGCGTCCTGCGCCAGCAGCCAGGCCAGAGCCACCTGCGCTACCGACGCGCCGTGCGCGTCCGCGATCGGCCGCATGACGTCGAGGATGTCGAACGCCCGCTCCTTGTCGAGCGGCGGAAAGTCGAACGCGACGCGGCGGGCGTCGGCGTCGTGAACGCCTTCGCGGGTGAACTTGCCGGAAAGGAACCCGCCGGCCAGCGGGCTCCAGACGAGCAGCCCGAGACCCTGGTCGCGGATCAGGGGGATCGTGTCGCGCTCTATGTCGCGCCCCGCCAGCGCGTAGTAGGACTGCGTGCACTGGAAGCGCTCGAAGCCCCGCCGCTCCGACACGCCGAGCGCCTTCATCAGGTTCGAGCAGCCGATGTACCGCACCTTGCCGGCGCGGACCAGGTCGGTGAGTGCGCTCAGCGTCTCGTCGATGGCGGTCTCGGGGTCGGCGCGGTGGATCTGGTAGAGGTCGATGTAGTCGGTGTCGAGCCGCTTCAGGCTGGCCTCGCAGGCCTCGATGATGTGCAGCCGCGACAGCCCGACCTGGTTGGGACCGGGTGCCATGCGGCCGCGCACCTTGGTCGCGATCACGACGTCGCGGCGGCGGCCGGCGAGAGCCCGGCCGAGGATCTCTTCCGAATCGCCGGTGGAGTAGACATCCGCCGTGTCGAAGAAGTTGATGCCGGCGTCAATCGAGCGGCCGACGAGCGCGTCGGCCTCCTGCTGGCCCAGCGCGCCGATCATCTCCCATTGGGTGCCGAACGTCATCGCGCCCAGGCAGAGCTCCGAAACGTACACCCCTGTCGTGCCCAATCGCCGGTACTTCATCCAACCATTCTACCGGGCGGGGCTCCGCCGCGTTCACGAGATGGGCACACAGCATCTCATCGACGAAGAGGACCTGCTGGAGATGGCGCCGCGGAGGTCGTTCCGGCCAATGTCGTGGAGCGGACCCTGACCGGTGAGGCCATGCCCAACTTCGTCGCGGCGCTGCGGCGTTCGAGGACGGCTTCGTCGAGGGCAGCGGCTCAGCGGCTGTTCCACCGCTCGAGCATCCAGTCGCCGGCGTCGCGCAGCGAGCGGACGTAGCCGCCCATCGCGTAGTGGCCCACGCGGTCGAGGGCGGTGAACGCCACCGTGCCGCCCGCCTCCTCGAGCTGTCGCGCCGCCTCCTCCGCCGGTCCGAACGGAACCACGTCGTCGGCGCGGCTGTGGATGACGTGGACCGGCATGTCGCCGAGCGCGTCGAGCGGGTCGTCGCCCGGGCGGCCGGCGATGGGGATGGCGCCGGTGAAGAAGTCCGGATGCCGGGTGGCGAAGAACCAGGTTCCGCGTCCGCCCAGGCTGAACCCGGTGACGAGGATGCGCGTGGGGTCGATGTTGTAGGTCTCGAGGATCCGGTCGAGCAGCGCCATGACCCCGCGGTCGGAGACGTCGCTCGTCCAGCGCCGCGTCGGCACGTCGGGCGCGACGACCACCGCGTTCAGGCCGCGCAACGCCGGCTCGAACATCTGCCGCATGTGGAGGCTGCCGTAGTACGACCCCTGCTTGCCGCCCGGGTGCAGGGCCAGGATCAGGGGATGCGGCGTGGCCGGGTCGTAGCCGGCCGGCACCGACACCGCGTACGGCATCTCGCCGTGTCCTTCGATGGCGAACGTCAGGTGCTCCACGGCCGGCCGTCCTCCCGCCTGCGCCAGCAACTCGCCTCCGGAGCCCGGCATGGTTCCGAGCCCGGCCAACACCGCCGCCGCGACCGCCGCCGTCACCAGAGTGCGCATGTCTGATCCTCTCTGCCGTGCAGCGGCCGCAGCCTCCCGTGCACGGGTCCCTGCATAATATCCGAGCCGCGCGGCGCGAGAGTACGCCCGCCCTTCGGAGAGCACCCATGACCGTCCGCACCCGCTTCGCTCCCAGCCCGACCGGCTACCTCCACATCGGCGGGGTCCGCACGGCGCTGTTCAACTGGCTGTTCGCTCGCCGGCACGGGGGGCGGTTCATCCTGCGCATCGACGACACCGACCGGGAGCGCAACGTCGAGGCGGCGCTGCGGCCGATTCTCGACGGGTTCCGCTGGCTCGGCATCGACTGGGACGAGGGGCCCGAGGTCGGCGGCCCGTACGCGCCGTACTACCAGTCGCAACGGACCGAACGCTACCGTGCGGCGGTAGGGGAGCTGCTCGACCGCGGATTGGCGTACCGCGACTACGCGACGGCCGACGAGACGACGGCCGAGCGCGAGGCGGCGCAGCGCGAGAAGCGGCGGTTCATCTACAGCCGGCGCTGGATGGCGGAGACCGACGCCGACGCGGCGCGCTTCGAGGGCGAGGGACGTACCGCGGTCGTCCGCCTGAAGATGCCGCGCGAGGGCGCCTGCCGCTTCGACGACCTGGTGCGGGGGCCGGTCGCCTTCGACTGGGCGCTCGAGCAGGACCACGTCATCCAGCGGGCGGACTGCAGCCACCTGTATCACCTGGCCAGCGCGGTCGACGACCACGACTTCGCGATTTCGCACGTCATCCGGGCGGAGGAGCACCTGTCGAACACGCCGCGGCAGATCTTCATCGCCGAGGGGCTTGGCTACGAGCTTCCCCGCTACGCGCACCTGCCCTACGTGGCGGCGCCGGGCGGCAGCGAGAAGCTGAGCAAGCGGAAGCTCGGCAAGTACCTGACGCAGCCGGAGTTCAAGAAGGTCCACGACCATGGCGCCGGTATCCTGGCCGCGCTCGGCGAGGTGGTCGTGCCGGCGCGTTTCAATCCGGTGCTGGTGGAGTTCTACCGCGACGTCGGCTACCGGCCGGACGCGTTGGTCAACTACCTGCTGCTGCTCGGCTGGTCGCTCGACGACCGCACGGAGGACTTCGCGCGCAACGAGATGATCGAGCACTTCTCGCTCGAGCGGGTGAACCGGTCCGCCGCGAGCTTCGACCCGCAGAAGTTGATGGCGTTCGAGGAGCGCCGCATGAACGCGCTGCCGGCGGCCGAGAAGGCGGAGGTCGTCACGCCGTACCTCGGGAGGTTGGGCCTGTTGGGCGCGGAGCCGACCGCGTCGGAGCGGGACCGCGTCGCGGCGGTGGTCGCCGCCGCCGGCGACCGGATCAAGGTGGCCGGCGAAATCGTGCGCTACGCTGAGTTCTTCCAGGACGATACGGTCTTCCCCTACGACGCGAAGGCGTTTCGCAAGCGCGTCGGCGCTCCGGGGGCCGCGGACCGTCTGCGGCGGTTCCGCCCGGTGCTGGAGGCCGTCGAGCCGTTCGACGCCCCGACGCTGGACGCGGCCCTCCACCGGTTCGTGGAGGCGGAGGAGATCAAGATCGGCCAGATCATCCACGCGGTGCGGGTGGCGGTGACCGGCAAGGGCGTCGGTTTCGGCCTGTTCGAGGCGCTCGAGATTCTCGGCCGCGCGGCGTGTCTCGCTAGAATTGATCGGGCGCTGGCCGTTGCGGAGGCGCAGTCGGACGCCGACTGATTCCAGGAGCGAGGAACACCCGTGAGCATGCCCGAGACCGAAACCGCCGGACTCGACTTCATCCGGGAGATCGTCACCGCCGACAAGGCCGCCGGCCGTCGCGGCGGGCGGGTCCACACCCGCTTTCCCCCCGAGCCGAACGGCTACCTGCACATCGGCCACGCGAAGTCGATCTGCCTGAACTTCGGCATCGCGCAGGAGTACGGCGGGCTCTGCAACCTGCGCATGGACGACACGAACCCGGAAACGGAGGACGTCGAGTTCGTGCGCGCGATCGAGCAGGACGTCCGCTGGCTCGGCTTCGACTGGGAGGACCGCTCCTGCTACGCGTCCGACT
>JAGWAH010000144.1:0-1557 GCA_021296515.1 Acidobacteriota bacterium
GCTCGGCCAGCTCGGGCCTGCCTTCGTCGAGGCGCGCGCGCCCGAGCCAGACGAGCGTCGGGACATCCGACGACCGCAGCGCGAGCGCGCGTTCGAAGGCCGCGATGGCCGCGCCGCGCTCCTCCATCATCCGGTGCAGGTGTCCCAGGTAGTACGGCCAGCGCGGATCGCGAGGCGCCAGCGCCTCCGCATGCCAATAGCTGACGGCCGCCGAATCGAAATACTCGGCCGCCATCAGGATCAGTCCGAGGGCGCCATAGGCGTTGGCGATCTCTACAGTCGGGGCGTCGCTCTCGACAGCATCCTGGACGGTTCGGTAGCGCGCACGAACCTGCGCTGCCGCCGGCGCCGCGAGTCGTGACAGATCCGGCAGGGAAACCGGCGGCAACTCGGCCAGGTTCAGCGGCGCCCGGTTGGCAGTGGCCGGACCTCCCGTCCCCGCCGGGACGTCCGGGTCGGCGCACCCGGCGGTCACCGAGCAGAAGAACGAGATGGCCGCCAGGCCGCCGGCGAACCTGCCAGCCCTCATCGCCCACTCCCCTCGGTAAGGGTCGTATAGCGATCCACCGGCAGGGCGCGCCACTCCTCGACCCGCCCGCCGGGCCAGATGACGCGCACGTCGACAGGGTCCGCCGCGGAGCCGAGACCGACGAGCACCCGCGGATCGCTGGCCGACGCATAGCTTCCATCCGCGCGAGCCCGGCGCCACAGCGTCGTGCCGTCCGACCGACCGAGCATGTCCCTTCCGCCGACCCCGACGAGGCGCAACCCGACCCAGTGGCGGAGCTGACCGATGCGGTTGATGAGAAGCCGAACGGGCCCGGCGGCGTTGACCACGAGCGCGTCCGTGTCGCCGTCGTTGTCCAGGTCACCGAACGCCGTGCCGCGGCTCACTTCGGACAACCGGAACACCGCACCGGCCGCAGGACTGACATCGTCGAACCCGCCGTCGCCGCTGTTCCGGAGAAGCTGGTTCCGCTGATCGAGCGGAAACAACGCGCCGGACGCGGCCCGCTCGAGGCTCTCGACCACGAGTCCGTTCACCGCCAGCAGGTCCAGCCAGCCGTCGTTGTCGAAATCGAGCCAGCCAGCCCCGAACCCGGTGTAAGGCAGGCTGGGATGGCGGATGCCGGTTCCGGCGCTCTGCTCCGCGAACAGGCCGGATCCGTCGTTCACGTAGAGCGTGCTTCCCTGGCCGGTGAGCTCGGTAACGAACAGGTCCTCGTCGCCGTCGTTGTCGAAGTCGCCGAAGTCCACTCCCATGTCCGCCTTGGCTTCTCCGGCTTCACCGAGCGCCACGCCCCACAGCGGCGCCAGGTTCCGGAACGTGCCATCGCCCTGGTTGACCCAGAGCTGGTTCTCCTTCTGATCATTGGCGACGAAGATGTCGATCCATCCGTCCCCGTTCACGTCCGCGGTCGCCACCCCGAGCGCCGGGCCAAACTCGCGCGCCATGCCGGCGGCTGCCGTCACGTCGACGAACGTGCCGTCTCCGCGATTCCGATAGAACCGGCTGGGCTGGGCGCGGTACATCTCGGGCACGCAGTAGTTCTCCGG
>JAGWAH010000144.1:1607-5472 GCA_021296515.1 Acidobacteriota bacterium
CGAGCCATCCGTCGCGATCGGCGTCGACGAACGCCGACGAGACGCTCCAGGAGGGATCGTCCGCGCCGCTGGCGGCCGACACATCGATGAAAGTGCCGTCACCCTGGTTCCGAAACATCTGGTTGGCGCCGAAGCGCGTGAGGTACAGGTCGATCCACCCGTCGTTATCGATGTCCCCCGTCGCGACACCCATACCGTAGCCCCGCGCAACAACTCCGCTTTCGTCGGTGACGTCGGTGAAGGTCAGCGAGGGGACACCCTCCGCATCCACCGCCAGATCGTTGCGGAACAATCGATCCCGGGGCGCCCGATCCGGCCGCGGCGCGAGCGGCGGGTCGCTTCCGAGCGTGTCGCCCTGGATGAGATAGACGTCGAGATCGCCGTCGTTGTCGTAGTCCAGCAGCGCAGCGCCGGGACCCATGATCTCCGGCTCCGACATCCCGTTGAAGTGAACGAAGTCGAGGCCAGCGACCGCGGCGACGTCCTCGAACCACTCCACCGCGGTGTCCGGACCCGGCGCGGGCATGTCCCCCCGCGCCTGCGCATCTGAGGATTCGCCGCGGCAGCCGGCGGCCAGCACGGCGATTGCCGGCAGCACCAGGGCGCGGGCGACGAACGGCATCCCGCGGGTCACTTCGGCCCCCCGTGCTCGACCGCACCGGGATCCGGGGGGGGACCGGGCGCGTGATCCGGATCGTCGTCGCGCCACGGCGTACGGCAAGGTTGCCGCCGCAGGTACGACTGGAGGTTGGACGCCATCCGCTGCGCCACGTCGGGGCGGTCCGCCTTGGCGGCAATCGCCATCGCCGCGCGCTGCCACTCGACGGCCTCGGCGAACAGCCCCAGCTCGGCCAAGGTCATGGCCATCGTCTCCGCGACGGCCGTGGTCGGCTCGGACTTCACCAGCACGCGCATCAGCTCCAGCGCCCGCCCGCCGTCGCGCACCCTCTCATCCGGCGCCGCGGCCAGCAGCCGGGCCAGGGCGTGCGGGAACTCCGGCCGGCCGGGGTGTACCGCAACCGCCCGCGTGAGGCGCTCGCGAGCGGCCGCGTACCGCCCGAGACGCACGAGCGCCATCGCCTCACCGAACCGCGCCGCGGGATTCCCCGGATCGAGCTCGATCACGCGGCGGTAGGCAGCCAGGGCCGGCTCGAGCCGCGCCGACCGCCGCAGCGCGTCCGCCAGCGCCAGATGCGCCGCCCAAAAAACCGGGTTGTGGAACACGGCGTCGGCGAACCGGTCCATCGCCTCGGAATCACGACCGCTCCGCGCGAGCAGAGCGCCCAACGCGTAGTGTGCCCTGTACGAGCCCGGGTCGAGTCGCAGCGCTTGCTCGAACGCGGCCTGCGCCCCTCGCGCGTCACCCGACCGCTCCAGCACGGCTCCCAGGTTCAGCCGCAGCATGGCCAGCTCCGGCGCAGCGTCCGCTGCAGTCCGGAAGTGCGCCGCCGCGAGCGCCCAGTTGCCGCCGGAGGCGGCATGAGACGCGAGGTCGCGGTAGTACTGCGGATTCCGGAGAATCCCGTTCAGGGCGGCCAGCAGCGGATCCGGCAGTGTCACCGGGCGACCGGAACCACCCGCCCGCCGGCGCCGGAGCTGGCTCTCTGCCCGCTCCCGGTCGCCCAGCCGCCGGTAGGCCATGGCCAGCGGATAGTGGATGCCGCCGGCCTCGGGATCGAGCGCCAGCGCCGCCTCCAGGTGTTCGACGGCGGAAGCCGCGTTCTCCAGCTCCAGCGCGATGCGACCCGCCTCGAGCCGCAGCGCCGGCGCGTCGGGCCGCCGCTCGAGCATCTCGCCGACGAGTGACTCGGCTGCAGCCGCTCGCCCCAGATCCAGGTAGATGCGGCCGAGCCAGACAGTGGCCGCCAGGTCCGTCGGCCTGAGCTCGAGGGCCCGACCCAGGTGCTCGGCCGACCGCTCGAGAGCGCCCATCCTGCGCAGTACGTGGGCCGAATAGTAGGGCCATCGGAACTCGGACGGCGCGAGCACCTGCGCGTTGCCGAAGCACCGCTCCGCATGCTGCAGGAACTCGGCGGCCATGAACAGCTTTCCCAGCTCGCCGTACGCCTCACTCCGCGGGTGGGCCGCCGCCGCCGGATCACGGGCGACCGTCAGCAGGGAACGGTAGGCTTCCGCGAGCTGCCGCTGAACCGCCGGATGCAGCCGGCCGGCGTCAGGCAGGGCGACGGTCTGCAGGACCCGCGTCTGGCGCGGGCGCTCCGGAGGCGGGCTCGGTCCCGCTTCGACGCGAACCTGCGACGGACCGGCGAGCAGGCCGAGCACGACCAGCGCCGGCACAACGCCGCGCCGCAGGTCCTCTCTGATGCGGCTTGTCAGACCGTCCACAGTTCGACTAGCGGAGCGTCCGCCCCGTCCCCTCCGTCAAGGTGATCCACCGGTTCGCCGATACGTCGGTCCACTCCTCGACCCGACCGCCGGGCCAGATGACCTCGACACGTCCCACCCCTGCGGTCCGCCCGAGACCGACCAGCACCCGCGCATCGCTGGCCGAGGCGTAGCTGCCGTCGCTTCCCACCCGCCGCCACAGGGGCGGACCGTCGCTCCGGAAGACGCCGACCCGGGCCCCGAGCATGTCCCGGGGAACCTCGCCGCCCACCAGCCGCAGACCGAGCCAGTGATTCCGGTTGCCGACCTCGTTGAGGAAGAGCCTCGCCGGCCCGTCGTTGTTGCCCACCACCACGTCCACGTCGCCGTCGTTGTCCACGTCGCCGAACGCGGCGCCGCGGCTGACCTCCGACAACGCGAACGCCGGTCCGGACCGCCCGCCGACATCCTCGAACCGGCCGTCGCCCAGATTGCGGAACAACTGGTTCGGCTGGTGCAACGGGAACGGATCCCCGGCCTGCACCAGCGGCTGCAGGATGCTCACCGCCCCGTTGACGGCCAGCAGGTCGAGCCAGCCGTCGTTGTCGAAATCGAGCCAGCGCGCGCCGAATCCGGTGAACGGCAGGCTCGGCGCCCCGAGCCGCGCCCGCGCGCTCCGATCCTCGAAGAAGCCGGACCCGTCGTTGACGTACAGCGTGTTCGTCTCGTTGTCGAGGTGAGTCACGAACAGGTCGTCGTCGCCGTCGTTGTCGAAGTCCCCGGCGTCGACCCCCATGCCCGCCTCGGCCATCCCGGCATGGTTCAGGGCGACTCCCGCCAGCAGGGCCTCGTCACGGAAGGTCCCGTCGTGCTGATTGATCCACATCTGGTTCTCGTCGCCGTCGTTGGCGACGTAGATGTCGACCCAGCCGTCGCCGTCGAGGTCGTCAGAGACCACCCCGAGCGCCCGCCCGTACGCACTCGCCACCTGAGACTCCGCGGTGACGTCGTCGAACGTCCCGTCGCCACGGTTGCGATACAGCCGGTCCGGAACGGGCAGGTAGCGCTGCGGCCCGCAATAGTTGCGGACCCCGGTCGGCGTCGAGCAGTCCGCGTCGCCGCCCGGGCGGTGGTCGACGTAGTTGCCGACGTACAGGTCGAGCCAGCCGTCGCGGTCGAAGTCGAGAAACGAAGCCGACAGTCCCCAGCGGGCGCGATGCGTGCCGATCCGATGCGAGACGTCCGCGAACGTGCCGTCACGGTTGTTGCGGAACAGCCGGTCGGGGCCGAGGCGGGTGAGATACAGATCGATCCAGCCGTCGTTGTCGAAGTCGCCGGTGGCGGCGCCCATGCCGTATCCGCGCACGTCCAGACCGCTCCCGGCGCTGACGTCGGTGAATCGGAGCGTGCGCTCCCCGTCAGCATGCACGACCAGGTCGTTCCGGTACAGGCGATCCGTCAGCCGGAGCGCCGGCCGCGATTCCGGAAGGCCCTTCTGCGCCTGCGCGGCGGACAACGGGCGCCCCTGCGGAAAGTAGAC
>JAGWAH010000027.1:0-42460 GCA_021296515.1 Acidobacteriota bacterium
ACGCCGAACAGCGCGAGCAGGAACAGGCGGGCGAATGAGCGGCGAGGTGCATGTTTCATGACGTGGTCCTTGCTGGTCGTGCGTGGTCGTGCGCAGTTGCCTACAGTGCCGCCGAGTCGGACTCGCCCGTCCGGATTCGGATCGCCTGCCCGACGTCGCTGACGAAGATCTTCCCGTCGCCGATCTCGCCGGTGCGTGCGGACTCGGTGATCGACTCGATCGCCGAGGCGACGTGCTCGTCGTCGCTGACGATCTCGATCTTCACCTTGGGTACGAAGTCGACGGAGTACTCGACGCCGCGGTAGACCTCGGTGTGACCCTTCTGCCGCCCGAAGCCCTTGACTTCGGTGACGGTCAGTCCCTTGATCCCCGACTTCGAGAGCGCATCGCGCACCCCGTCGAGCATGTGTGGCTTGATGATGGCCGTGATCAGTTTCATGAGCTGTCTCCAGAACGGGTTTCGGGCACGCGAGGAGCGATGCGCAGTGGGAAAGCAAGATGCGGGCCAGATCGGTCGGAGGCGGATCGAACGGTGAAAAAGCGGGCGAATCCGCCGTCGCCCGCGCCGGCCGCCAGAGCGCTCAGAGCGTGCAGCGTTACGAAATTGTAGTCCGCCAGCTAGATTAGACATTTTTGTCGGTCCGGGCAATGGGACGAATTGGTAGTTCTCGCAAGGCAGGCGCCGGGGAGGCGCTTCGGGTCGTTTTTTCCCGGTAGCAGCGGATGATTTGTGGAGAGTCGCGGGCAGATGCCGTAGCGTGAACGGGGCCTGCTTGGAGGTTATAATCCTACGATAATGTAGTCAGTGTCTTACATGACTACATTATTGTATTCTTGGATTCCTACCGAAATCGTCGGCAGTCGATCCCGTACTTCTTGATCTTGTAGCTGATGATGCGCTCGGTCGAATCGAGGAGTCTCGCCACCTTGACCCGGTTCCCGCGCGTCGTCTTCAGTGCGTCCTGGATGAGGTCTCTCTCGTAGGCGCCGACCGCGTCGGAGAGCGAGACGCGGGTGACGGTGCCGGATGCCTCGCTGGTCTGCAGGCTCGGCGGCAGGTGGTGGGCATGGATCACGCTGCCGTCGCAGACGAGCAGGGCCCGCTCGATGCTGTTCTCGAGCTCGCGGACGTTGCCCGGCCAGTGGTACGCCATCAGCATGTCGATGGCCGGGGTGGAGATCCGCTTGACGCTCTTGCCGTGCTCGACGGCGTACTTCTCCAGGAAGCTGTCCGCGAGCAGCAGGATGTCGGTCTTCCGTTCGCGCAGCGGCGGCACGAAGATGGTGAAGACGTTGAGCCGGTAGTGCAGATCCTCCCGGAACGTGCCGGCGGCGATCGCCTTCTCGAGGTCGGCGTTGGTGGCTGCGATCAGCCGCACGTTGGCCTTGACGGGCGTCACGCCGCCGAGCCGCTCGAACTCCTTCTCCTGCAGCACGCGCAGGAGCTTGACCTGCGTCGACAGGTTGATGTCGCCGATCTCGTCGAGGAACAGCGTGCCGCCGTCAGCCAGCTCGAAGCGTCCCTTCTTGCGCGCGGCGGCGCCGGTGAACGCGCCCTTCTCGTGGCCGAACAGCTCGGCCTCGATCAGGGAATCGGGCAGCGCGGCGCAGCTCACCTTGATGAACGGCTTCTTCGCGCGCGGAGAGTTGTAGTGGATGGCGTGCGCGATCAGCTCCTTGCCGGTGCCCGACTCGCCGCGGACCAGCACCGTGGTGTTCGTGCCGGCTACCTGCGCGATCTGCTCGTACACCTGCCGCATGGGCCCGCTGGTGCCGATGATCTGGGAGAAGTCGTAGCGCTCCTTCAGCTCCGCCTTCAGGTGCGTGTTCTCGGCCAGGAGCCGCTGGCGTTCGACTTCCGCCGCCTCCTTCAGCCGGATCGCCTGTCCGAACATGCTGGCCACGACGCGGCAGACGTGCAGGTCGCGGTCGTAGTGACGCGCGCGTTCGAACGGGAAGTCGATGTTGAGCGCGCCGAGCGGCGAGCGCGCCCCGGGGATGGGCACGCACATGAAGGTGATCTCGGAACGCGCGCCCTGGGGCCGGCGGCCGGTCCGGTGCAGGAAAGCCGGCTCCCGGCTGATCTGCGGAATGACGACAGGCTTGCCGCTGGCGACCACGCGACCGGTAATGCCTTCGCCCATCTCCCATTCGGCGTGCCTGCCTTCATCGGACACGCCCGCGGAGTTCTCGACCCGCAGACGCCCGGTGTTCGCGTCGGCGAGGACCACCGCGCTGCGGATCACGCCGTAGTCGTGGTCGAGGATCTCGAGCGCCCGCTGCAGGCCGGCGCGCGGCGTCCTCCCGACGGTGAGAGCCTGATTCACCTCGGCGAGAATCACGAGCGGTTTCACGTCGCTCGACTGGCCCTTGAGCTTCGTCATCGACATGGGGTGCGACTTGCCGGAGGCCGGGGACGCCGGCCGTTCACGGGACGTTGCGGCGCGTGCGGTACGCGATCGAGTAGCCATCCCGCTGTGGCAATTCAAAGAACGTGCCAACACGAGTGCGACTACTGCCGTGGAAATCGGCCGGCGGTGCTCGTTTCGAGCCGGCGACGCTGTCCGCCGCCGGGCGGCGAGCACCTCAGACGGGCGCCGGCAGGTCGGATGTTCCCATCAGCCAGGCGTCGATGCCCCGCGCGGCGCTGCGGCCCTCGGCGATGGCCCAGACGATGAGCGACTGGCCGCGCTGCATGTCGCCGGCGGTGAACACGGACGGCACGCTGGTCATCCAGTTCTCGTCGCGCCAGACGTTGCCGCGGTCCGTCAGCCGGACCCCGAGCTCGGTGAGCAGACCGGGCCGTTCCGGTCCCAGGAAGCCCATCGCGAGCAGGACCAGGTCGACTTCCATCTCGAACTCGCTGCCGGCGACCCGGTCGAACGTCGGCCGGCCGCTCTCGCGACGCAACGCCACCTTGATACCGTGCAGGCGTTGGACGCGGCCGTCGTCGGTGCCCGAGAAGCGCTCGGTCGACACGGAGTACACGCGGTCGCCGCCCTCCTCGTGCGCCGCCGACACCCGGAAGACGTTGGGCCAGGTCGGCCACGGGTTGTCGGGGTCCCGCTGCTGCGGCGGCTGGGGCAGCAGCTCGAACTGCGCCACGGACGCCGCTCCCTGCCGGTGCGCCGTGCCGAGGCAGTCGGCACCGGTATCGCCGCCGCCGATGATGACGACGCGCTTGTCCTTTGCGTCAATCGCTTCGGCGGCGGGCACGACGTCGCCTTCGTTACGGCGGTTCTGCTGCGTCAGGTACTCCATCGCGAAGTGGATGCCGCGCAGCTCCCGCCCCGGCACCTTCAGATCGCGGGGCCAGCCGGCGCCGCCGGCGAGCAGCAGCGCGTCGTGCTCGGCGCGGAGCTGCTCGCCGGGGACGTCCGCGCCGACGTTGACTCCGGTCCGGAACCGCACCCCGTCGGCCGCCATGACGTCGACGCGGCGATCGAGGAAGCGCTTCTCCATCTTGAACTCGGGGATGCCGTACCGCAGCAGGCCCCCGATCCGGTCCGCCTTCTCGAACACCGTGACCGTGTGTCCGACCCGGTTGAGCTGATCGGCGGCGGCGAGCCCGGCCGGTCCCGACCCGATGACGGCCACCGACTTGCCCGTGCGCACCGCCGGCGGCTCCGGCGCGATCCACCCTTCGGCGAAGGCGTGCTCGACGATGGCCAGCTCCACGGACTTGATGGTCACCGCGTCGCCGTCGATTGCGAGCACGCACGATCCCTCGCACGGCGCCGGGCAGAGCCGCCCCGTCCATTCCGGGAAGTTGTTCGTCTTGTGCAGCCGGTCGATTGCGCTGCGCCACTTGCCGCGGTAGACCAGGTCGTTCCAGTCCGGGATCAGGTTGCCGAGCGGACATCCCTGGTGGCAGAACGGAATGCCGCAATCCATGCAGCGGGCGCCCTGCGCCTGCAGGTCCGGCGTCGCGTACGGCAGGTAGACCTCGTTCCAGTCGGCGACCCGCTCGCCGGCCGGCCGCTTCGGCGCCGCCTGTCGTTCGATTTCGAGGAACCCTTTCAGCTTGCCCATCGGTCTCCGTGTCACTGCGCGCCGATCAGCTCGGCGAACTGCGGCTGCCGCGCCTCGGCGCGCGCCCGCGCCTCGGCCTGCAGCACGCGCTTGTAGTCCCTCGGCATCACCTTCACGAAGCGGCGGCAAGCCGTGCCCCATGCGGCGAGCAGTTCATCGGCGACGGTGCTGCCGGTCAGCGCGAGGTGGCGCGCCAGCAGTCGCTCGACGAGCTCGGCGTCGTCAGCCGCGAGCGCTTCGAGATCGACCATCCCCGGATTGCAACGGCGCCTGAAGTGTCCGGTCGCGTCCAGCACGTAGGCGATGCCGCCGCTCATGCCGGCGGCGAAATTCCGCCCCGTCGGGCCGATCACCACCACTCGTCCGCCGGTCATGTACTCGCAGCCGTGGTCTCCGACCGCCTCGACGACCGCGTGCGCTCCGCTGTTGCGGACCGCGAATCTCTCGCCCGCGACGCCGCGTACGAACGCCTCGCCGCCGGTGGCGCCGTAGAGGGCCACGTTGCCGATGATGATGTTCTTCTCCGGCGTGAAGGTCGATCCCGGGGGCGGATGGATCACGAGTCGGCCGCCGGACAATCCCTTGCCGAAGTAGTCGTTCGCGTCGCCTTCCACGGTCATCGAGACGCCCCGCGGCACGAACGCCCCGAAGCTCTGGCCCGCCGACCCGGTGAACGCGATGCGGATTGTGTCGTCGGGCAGTCCCTCCGCGCCCCACCGGCGGCTGATCCGGGAGCCGAGCATGGTCCCGACGGTCCGGTTGACGTTGCGGATCGGCAGGGCGATCTCCACCGGACGGCGGTGCTCGATGGCGTCCGCGCAGCGCTCGATGAGCGTGTTGTCGAGGGCGCGGTCCAGGCCGTGGTCCTGCGGCTGCACGCAGCGGCGGCCGATGGTGTCCGCCACCTCCGGCTGGTGCAGAATCGTCGACAGGTCGACGCCGCACGCCTTCCAGTGGTCGACCGCCTTGCGGACGTCGAGCCGGTCCGACCGGCCGATCATCTCGTCCATGGTGCGGAAGCCGAGTTGCGCCATCAGCTCGCGAATCTCCTCGGCGACGAACCGGAAGTAGTTCTCGACGAACTCGGCCTTGCCGGAGTAGCGCTCGCGCAGCTTCGGGTTCTGCGTCGCGATGCCGACCGGACAGGTGTCGAGGTGGCAGACGCGCATCATGATGCAGCCCGTGACCACGAGCGGGGCCGTCGAGAAGCCGTACTCCTCGGCGCCGAGCAGCGCGGCGATGACCACGTCGCGGCCGGTCTTCATCTGCCCGTCGACCTGCACGACGATCCGGTCGCGCAGGTCGTTGAGGACGAGGACCTGCTGCGTTTCCGCGAGGCCCAGCTCCCACGGTACCCCGGCGTGCTTGATGCTGGTCAGCGGCGACGCGCCGGTACCGCCGTCGTGCCCGGAGATGAGCACGACGTCGGAGTGCGCCTTCGAGACGCCGGCCGCGACCGTGCCGACGCCCACCTCGGCGACCAGCTTCACGTGCACCCGCGCGTCCGGGTTCGCGTTCTTCAGGTCGTGGATGAGCTGCGCCAAGTCCTCGATCGAGTAGATGTCGTGGTGCGGCGGCGGCGAGATCAACCCGACGCCCGGCGTGGAGTAGCGCACCTTCGCGATCCACGGATAGACCTTGAAGCCGGGCAACTGCCCGCCCTCGCCCGGCTTGGCGCCCTGCGCCATCTTGATCTGCAGGTCGTCGGCGTTGACGAGATACTCGCTCGTGACGCCGAAGCGGCCCGAGGCCACCTGCTTGACGGCGCTGCGGCGCAGGTCGCCGTTCTCGTCCGGGGTGAACCGGGCCGGATCCTCGCCCCCTTCGCCCGTGTTCGACTTGCCGCCGAGGCGGTTCATGGCGATGGCCAGGGTCTCGTGCGCCTCGGCGCTGATCGAGCCGTAGGACATGGCGCCGGTGGAGAAGCGCTTGAAGATCGCCTCGGCCGGCTCCACCTCCTCGATCGGGATCGGCTCGGCCGCCGGCTTCAGCTCGAGCAGGCCGCGCAGCGTCGCCCGCTGCCGGCTCTGGTCGTTGACGAGCGCGGCGTACTCCCGATAGACCGCGATCCGGTTGCTGCGACTGGCGTGCTGCAGCTTGAAGACCGTCTCGGGGTTGAACAGGTGGTACTCGCCGTCGCGGCGCCACTGGTACTCGCCGCCCGTGTCGAGCTCGTCGTCCTCGCGCCCGCGCTCGATGAACGCCCGCGCGTGGCGCCGGACGACCTCCTCGGCCACCGTGTCGATGCCGATCCCGCCGATGCGCGATGCGGTCCAGGTGAAGCAGCGGTCCACGAACGCCTTGTCGAGTCCGACCGCCTCGAAGATCTGCGCGCCCCGGTAGCTCTGCAGCGTGGAGATGCCCATCTTGGACATCACCTTCAGCACGCCCTTGGTGCAGGCCTTGATGTAGTTGCGGACCGCCTGCGCCGGGTCGACGTCCTGCACCTCGCCGTCAGCGCACAGCTCCTCGATGGTCTCGAAGGCGAGATACGGGTTGACGACCGCGGCGCCGTAGCCCACGAGCAGGGCCATGTGATGGCACTCGCGGGCTTCGCCGGTCTCGACGATCAGCGAGCAGCGGGTGCGGGAGCCTTCCCGCACGAGATGGTGGTGGACGCCGGCGGTGGCGAGCAAGGCCGGGACGGGCGCGTGCTCGCGATCGACCCCGCGATCGGACAGGACGAGCAACGTCGCTCCGGCCGCGACGGCTTCGCCGGCCGCCCGGCACAACGCGTCCATCGCCTGCTCGAGGCCCGCCGCGCCGGCGCCGGGATCGAACAGCATCGGCAGCGTCTTGGACCGGAATGCCGGATCGTCCATATGCCGCAGCTTCGCGAGGTCGTCGTTCGTAATCACCGGCGCGTCGACCTTGACGTGGTGACACGACCGGGCATCGGGCGCCAGCAGGTTGGCCTCGGCGCCGAGCGTCGATCCCATGTCGGTCACCAACTCCTCGCGGATCGCGTCCAGCGGTGGGTTGGTCACCTGCGCGAAGAGCTGCTTGAAGTAGTCGTACAGCAGCCGCGAGCGATCCGAGAGGACGGCGAGCGCGGTGTCGGTGCCCATCGAGCCGATCGGCTCGGCGCCGTTCTGGGCCATCGGCGCGATAAGGATCCGCAGATCCTCCTCGGTATAACCGAAGGCGCGCTGCAGCGTGCGGACAGGTTCCTGCGTCTCTGCCGGAACGCCGGGGGCCGGCGGCACGTCGTCGATGTGGACCAGCTCCTGCTCGAGCCACGCGGCGTAGGGCTTCTCGCGGGCGAGGCCGCGCTTGATCTCCTCGTCGTCGACGATCCGTCCCTGCGCCGTGTCGACCAGGAAGATGCGGCCAGGATGCAGCCGTTCCTTGACCAGCACCCGCTCCGCCGGGATGTCGAGGACGCCCACCTCGGACGCCATGATCACCATGTCGTCCGTCGTGACGTAGTAGCGCGAGGGCCGCAGCCCGTTGCGGTCCAGCACCGCCCCGATGACGGTGCCGTCGGTGAAGGCGATCGAAGCCGGCCCGTCCCACGGCTCCATCAGCGAGGCGTGGTACTCGTAGAACGCCTTGCGTTCCGGGCTCATCGACTCGTGATTGCTCCACGGCTCCGGGATCATCATCAGGACCGCGTGGGCGAGGGGGCGGCCGGTCAGGGCCAGGAACTCGAGCACGTTGTCGAATGTCGCGGTATCGCTCTGGCCCTCGCGGATCAGCGGAAACACCTTCTGCAGGTCGTCGCCGAAGAGGTCCGACCGGCAGAGGGCCT
This sequence comes from Acidobacteriota bacterium, assembly GCA_021296515.1. Taxonomy (GTDB): domain Bacteria; phylum Acidobacteriota; class Vicinamibacteria; order Vicinamibacterales; family UBA8438; genus WTFV01. The sequence goes on from JAGWAH010000027.1 coordinate 7,784, forward strand.
CGCGCGCCCGCATCCAGTTGATGTTGCCCCGCAGCGTGTTGATCTCCCCGTTGTGGGCGCAGTAGCGGTAAGGATGGGCCAGCGGCCACGACGGGAACGTGTTCGTGCTGAAACGCGAGTGGACCAGGGCGAGGGCCGATTCCACGTCCGGGTCGGCCAGGTCGGGGAACATCCGCTCGACCTGGTCCGCGATCAGCATCCCCTTGTAGACGATGGTGTTCGACGACAGGCTGGCGACGTAGAAGAGGTCGCGCTCGCGAAGCTGCAGGCCGTCGACCTCGTGCGCCGCGCGGTTGCGGATGACGTAGAGCTTCCGCTCGAACCGCGCCGCCGCGTCCGGAGCGGCGTCGAGTGCCGATCCGCGGCCGATGAAGATCTGGCGAATCACCGGCTCGCCGCTCCTCGCGGTAACGCCCAGGTGTCCGCTGTCGGTCGGCACGTCGCGCCAGCCGAGCAGGCGCTGGCCTTCTTCGTCGACGATCCGGCCGAACGTGTCCTGCACCTGCCGCCGCTCGGCCGCGTCACGCGGCAGGAACACCATGCCGACGCCGTAGGCGCCGGGCTCCGGCAACTCGAAACCGGCGGCGTCCGCCGCCTTGCGGAAGAACTTGTGCGGAAGCTGCAGGAGCATGCCGGCGCCGTCGCCCGTGTTCACTTCGCAGCCGCACGCGCCGCGGTGCAGGAGATTGACGGACACCTCGAACGCCTGTCGGACGAGCTTGTGGGATCGCTCGCCCTTGGTGTTCACGACGAACCCGACGCCGCACGAGTCGTGCTCGAAGCGCGGGTCGTACAGGCCCTCGGCCCGCGGCATGGCGCCGGCGGGGCGGGGGTCGGGGCGTGAATTCTGCATGATCGCCTTCATCGGTTCCAGATCCGGAGACTCTGCCGCCGGCTACGGCGTGCCCGTGACGGATGCCGCTCCGGCGCCCGCATATCGATCCTCGGCCTTGGCGGGACGGCCCGCCGGCGCATCGCCGGTCTGTCCCGCGCCGTCGAGCCGAAGCAGCCGGATGAACTGCGTCACGGCCGGATTCAGTCGCCGCCGCCGGCGGTGGACGATGCTCAGCGGTCGCACGAAGGCGGCCTCGCCGTCGAGCGTGTCGAGGGCGACGGTCACCAGCGTCTGGCGCTCCACTTCGCGCCGCAGCGTAGATTCCGGAAGAATCGCGATTCCCGCGCCGTCCTCCACGGCCTGCTTGATGTTCTCGATCGTGTCGAACTCGGCCACGACCTCGAGGTCGACGCCGTGCCGTCGCAGATAGCGGTCGAGCTCGCGCCGGACCGGGAGTCCCCGGTCGAACGTCACGAACGCGGCGCCGTTCAGCTCCCACGGTCCGATCGCCGTCGTTCGTTGTGCGAAGCGGTGCGCGGGGGGACAGGCGACCGCCATGGTCTGCTGCCGCCACGGGACGACCGTCAGGTCCCGGCCCGGCGTGGCGAACGCCAGCAGTCCGACGTCCGACTGATCGTTCTGGATGCGGGTCGGGATCTCGTCCGGGTGCATGTACTCGATGTCGACGTGCGCGCCGGGGACCGCTGCGCGAAACCGGTCGACGTACTGGCTGAGATCGTGCAGCCCGACGGAATAGATGGACGCCAGCCGGACCGTGTAGCCGGACGGGTCCTGTCGCCGCTGTACCGCTTCTTCGAGCTCGTGGTAGCGGTCGACGATCTCCTGGCAACCCTGGAAGAAGAGCTTGCCCTCCGGCGTCAATTGCCACGGGCGGCGCGACCGGTCGATCAACTGCGCGCCGAGCCGCCGCTCGAGCTGACGCACCGCCTGACTGGCCGCGGACTGACTGACCGAGTTGGCCAGCGCGCCCCGCGAGAAGCTCTGGTGCCGAACCACGTCGCAGAAGATGTTGAGCGCCTCCAGATGCATGAACCGGCCACTGTACCTACGTCCGCTGCTAATGGCAAGCGCCCCCTCTATTAGCGCAACTGATTCATGGGCTGCTGCGCGCAGGCGGAACGCCCGAAAACGTCGCTCTTGATTCGGACGATAGTGCCGGCGTGGACGAGCGTGTCATTGTGCAGGGTGGTTCCCTCGCTCCGCCCGGCGACTGGCTGTCGGAGGCGCCGCATCTCGTCAGAGCCGTGCTCGACGACCGGGTGCGCATTCGCGGAGTTCCCGCGTCACAAGGGCGTCATCGCGGCCGTATGTGCGATCGACGAGGCTCCGCTGCAGCGGAGCCGCGCGCGCGGCGCACCGAAGGCGGCATCGACATCCTGCCGGCGGAGGTCTTCGTGCGCCGTTTGTGGGCGGGCGAGTTGGCGCAACGGACGATGACCCTTCCGTTCATGTTCTTGCTCGACGCGTTCGCGCCGATCAGGACGGTCTTCACTCTACCCTGGACAGCAGCGTCGCGAGCGGTACCGCGCCCACGGTCTTCACGGTGAGGCCGAGGCGGGCCGGGTCGTCCAGCGGCTGGACTTCGACGTTCGAGCCGCCAAAGAGCCGGCCGCCGAATGCGACGAGGGCGTCACGCAGCGCGGTCTCGGTGTCGGCCGTCCGCGGCGCGGCCAGGCGGTCGTTGGCCGCGAACGCGATCTCGTTGCCCGGGAAGACGATGCCGCCGCCCGTCATGCGGGAGGTGTCGTGCTCCAGTCGCCGGGCCGCGGCAATCAGCGCCGCCGCCGCGACCGCCAGCCGCTCGCCGAAGGTCCCTTCGAGCGGCTGCTTGCGGGTGTAGGACAGACCGGGGCGCCCGCCGGTCTCGTCGAGCGCGTAGTTGGCCTCGTGGGCTATGAGCAGCACGCTCGGCCCATCGACGAGGTGCGTGTAGTCGGCCACGTCGATCAGGAGGCCGGGGACCGCTCCCTCCTGAATCCAGCGGTGGAAGACCGGAATGATCGTGCTTGGGACGCCCGCCGACGCGGGCTCCGCGAAGATCTTCAGGCTGAAGCGCTGCAGCGCCGCGGCGTGGTATGCCATCTATCGGGCCCGCTCCTCGGCGGCGGCGGGCACCCCGGCGGCCGGCCGCGCCGCGAGCCGCGCCTGGCACGCGTGGCAGGCCTCCAGGAAGAGCTGCGCCTCCTCGATCAGGTGGTGCACGGCGTCGGGGGCGAGCCGCGGGCCCGACTCGTGCCGGCGGAACAGGTACATGGCGAACTTGCCTCCCGCGTACTTGTCGAAGAAGACCTGCGTATCGAAGAATCGCGTCCGGAACTCGCGGACGATGGCGTCCGGATCGTCGCCGATGTCGATGAACTCGGACTTGATCAGTCCCCGCGCGCCGAGCAGCATCGCGCCGTAGGCCAGCTCGTCGGCCTGTGCGACGGCCTGCTCCTCCAGCCGCGACTGCGCCTCGAAGATGCGCGCTTCGGCCGCCGCGAGGTCGAACTCGGTCAACGACACGACCTCGCCGGCGCATTCGCCGACGCCCATGTCGCCGAGGGTGAACTCGCGCGGGTCGCCCCAGTCGGAGTAGAACGACGGGTCGTCGTCGTGGGACGGGACGGCGGCCAGGTCGGCGAACATCTCGCGCAGGGCGCGCTTGCCGATACGGCGCGTGTAGTCCTGGAACGACTCGTCCTCGCGGCGCTCGGCGACGAACCGTCCGGTGATGCGCTCGACGACCTCGGGAATGCGTTTCGACGGCACTGCGCCCGAGGCCAGCCCGTAGGCGCCGGCGTTGTCGAGCCACTTGCCGCCGAGCACGACCTGGAAATGAGGCACCGCGTAGCCGCCGATGTTGCGGCTGACGCCGTAGAAGCCGAGGTCGGCGATGTGATGCTGGCCGCACGAGTTGAAGCAGCCGCTGGTCTTGATGCGCAGCCCTTCGACGGCCGGGTCGAAAGCGCCCGCGGCGGCCCGCTCGGAGAGCCGGGACGTGAGCTCGGCCGCCAGCCCGCGCGACGAGGCGATGCCGAGCTTGCACGTGTCCGTGCCGGGGCAGGCGGTGATGTCGGCGAGGGTGCCGGCCCCTGCCCCGCCGAGCCCGACGGCCGACAGCTCGCGATAGAGGGCGGGCAGGTCGGCCTCGCTGACCCAGCGCAGGACGATGTTCTGCTCGACCGTCGCCCGCACCGCGCCGCCGACGTATCGTCTGGCGAGGCTGGCCAGACGCCGCATCTGGCGGGCGGTCAGGTCGCCGAGCGGCAGCGCGACGGTGACGGTCGCGTAACCGGTCTGGCGCTGGCGGTAGACGTTGGTTCGCGCCCAGCCCCCGAAGCCGTTCGACCCGCTGCCGTCGGCCGCCGCCGCGGGCCGGAGCGGCTGCTCGGCTTCAGGCGGCTCGCCGGAGAGGTGCGCGGTCCAGCGCGGGTCGTCGGGCAGGGCGGCGCGCTCTTCCAGGACGAGCCGCTTGAACTCGTCGAGTCCCAGGTGCGCCACCAGGAACTTGATGCGCGCGCGGGCCCGGTTGCGCTTCTCGCCGAGCCGGGCGAAGACACGCGAGATGGCCTGCGCGATCGGCAACAGCTCCTCGACCGGCAGGAACTTGTCGAACAGCCGGGCCTGGTGCGGCACGGCGCCGAGACCTCCCCCGACGTAGGTCTCGAAGCCGTGCCGCTCGACGCCGTTCTCGCTCCGGGTGACCGCGATCAGGCCCAGATCGTGCATCGAGACGAGCCCGCAGGCGTGCTCGCGGCAGCCCGAGAACGCCACCTTGAACTTGCGTCCGAAGTCCTGTGCGTCCGGGTGGCCGAGCAGGAAGCGCATGCACGCCTCCGCGTGCGGGGTGACGTCGAAGGTCTCGTCGCGGCAGACCCCGGCCAGCGGGCAGGCTGTCACGTTGCGGACGGTGTTGCCGCACGCCTCGCGCGTGGTGATGCCGACCGCCGCGAGGCGGCGCATCAGGTCCGGCGTGTCGTCGAGATGGACGAAGTGGAGCTGGATGTCCTGGCGCGTCGTCACGTGGCAGACGCCGTCGCTGTATTCCTCGGCGATGTCCGCCAGGGTGTCCATCTGGTCGGGCGTCAGCCGGCCCATCGGGATCTTGATCCGCTGCATGCCGGGCGCGTCCCAGACCGTCTCGGGGCCCTTGGTAAGGCCGTTCGACGGGTACGGCAGCATCTTCGGACCGGTGCCGTCGTTGCGCTGCCCGTTGTCGTAGCGCTGCCCGTAGACACCGCGGCGGAGGCGCGTCTCGGCGAACACCTTCTCGTCGATCTTGTCCTGCCGCCGAAGGGCGATCTGGCGCTCGAAGGTGTCTATCTCGGCCGCCAGCTCGGCCGGAATACGGTCCGCGAGTGCTTCCTTCCAGGTCATGTCACACCTTCCTTGCCTGCTCGCGTGGGCCGTCGAGAGTCCGCGGGGCGCCGGCGTCGGCGGTTCGCGCCGGTGTCCGGGTCCCGCCGATGAGCGCGCTGAGGTTCGCCACTTCGCCGACCACGATGGTGCCGGGCGCGTCGGCCGGGGCTTCCAGGCGAGCGGTTCCGAGCTCGCCGAGGCGTCCCGTCCAGAGGTGCATCCGCGGCGTCGAAGCGGCCAGCGCGACCGCTGCCGGCGTACGCGGATCCCAGCCGCGGTCGAGCAGCGTCGCGGCGATGCGCTCTCGATTCCGCAGGCCCATCAGAACGATCACCGTCATCGATCCGGGAACCACCGCGCCCAGGATCGGCTCGAAGGCTCCAGCCGCATGGCCGGACACCACCGTGAACCCGGCCGCGAGTCCCCGGTGCGTCACCGGAATGCCCGACAATGCAGGGGCCGCGACCGCTGCCGTGATGCCCGGGACGACCTCGAACGGGATGCCGGCCGCCCGCAGGGCCAACGCCTCCTCGCCGCCGCGCCCGAGCAGAAACGGGTCGCCGTTCTTCAGCCGCACCACGCGCTTGCCGCGCCGTGCGCCGCGGATCATCACCTGGTGAATCGTGTCCTGGTCCACCGCCGGCCGTCCGGCCCGCTTGCTGACGGAAAAGTGCTGCGCCCGCGTCGCCAGGGCCGTCACTTCCGGCGGCACCAGCCCGTCGTACAGCAGCAGGTCCGCCTCGGCGAGGCGCCGCGCCGCCTTCAGCGTCAGCAGCTCCGGGTCTCCGGGGCCGGCTCCGACGAGCGACACGAATCCGAGTCTGTCGCCGCGCGCCGCCGGTGAGCTCTTGCCGATCGTCATGACGTCGGTGTTCCCGGCGTCGCGGCATCGGACGCCCTGCAATCGTCGTCGCTATCGCGGGAATAGAGTCTGACGAGCGCCTCCAGCAGTTCCGGGCGCCGCGCTTCCATGGGTACCTGCCCGGCCCGCCACCGCTCGCGCATCCGCACCGCCTCGGACAGCCAGCGCTCGAGCTCTTCCACCGGCAGAACCGCGTCGAGTCCTTCGCGCAGCAACCCGGCCAGGGCCGGCGCGCGCCCGTCGGTCGAGACGGCGAAGGTCACGCCCCCGCGCCGCACGACGCCGCCCAAGTAGAGGCTGGCGTTCGGCGGATCGTCGACCGCGTTGACGAACACGCACCGCGTCTCCGCTGCTCGCGCCACCGCGCGGTTGACCTCCGGCGTCGCCGCCGCCACGACCAGCCACGCGCCGTCGAGGTCGGACGGCCGGAACTCGCGCTCGACCCGCGTCACGTGCGCTGCTTCTGCCGCCTCGCCGACCCATGCCGGCGCGACGACGGTGACGTCGGCCCCCGCGTCGAGCAGTCCGCGCAGCTTCGCCGCCGCGACCGGTCCGGCCCCGACTACCACCACACGCCGGCCGCGGAGCTTCAAGAAGGCGGGGTAGAGATGCATCTTCGTCAACGGTTCTCAGCGCGCTGCCGCAGTTCGCGCCGTGCCGCCCGCACCCGGTCTTCCCCGGATCCGTTCGACGACCCACTCGCGGTTCAAGGCACAAAAAAAGCCCGGAGGGCATCTGCCCCCCCGGGCCTCCGTGTCGTACGTCGTGTGCTGTGTCTCGTCTACGTAGCAGCGTGCAACGCGGTACGAACGTCGGCGTGGGGGAGCCCTTGGGGCCCCGTACAACAGCAGCAACAGGCGCAGACGACCGGTAGTGTCTTCATCGCGGTGCTTGGCGTACGCTCATTGTAGCCCGGCGGCACGGCAAGGCGTCAAGCGGGCGGCGCGTTCCCGCGAGCGGGGCGCGGGGGTAGGCGCGGGGGTGCATGCTACAGTGCGCGGTTCTCCACGCTGCACGACCACGCACCAGAGAGGAACGACGCACCGTGTTCGATCACCTGATAGCTCCGCACGGCGGGGCCCTCGTCGATCTGTCCGCCAGCGAAGATCGTGTCGCCGCGCTGAAGGCGGCGTCGCGCGACTGGCAGTCGCACGATCTGACGCCGCGCCAGCTCTGCGACCTGGAGTTGCTCGCCAGCGGCGGGTTCTCTCCGCTGGTCGGTTTCCTCGGGCGCCGCGACTACGACCGGGTAGTTGCGGAGCTGCGTCTGGGCGACGGGACGCTGTGGCCGGTGCCGATCACGCTCGATGTCCCCGACGCGCTCGCGGCGTCGCTGTCGTCCGGATCGCGCCTTGCGTTGCGCGACGAGGAGGGCGTCATGCTGGCCGTCCTCGATGTCGAGGACGTCTGGCGACCGGATCGGGAGGCTGAAGCGGCGGCGGTGTTCGGCACCACCAACCGGGAGCATCCGGGGGTGGCGCACCTGCTCGACCGGACGCAGCCCTGGTACGTCGGCGGGCGGGTGACGGCGGTGCAGCCGGTGACTCACTACGACTACCGGCTGCTGCGCCACACGCCGGCGGAGCTGCGGGCGGCGTTCGCGAAGCTGGGCTGGACGAGGATCGTCGCGTTCCAGACCCGCAACCCGATGCACCGGGCGCACCAGGAGTTGACCCTGCGCGCGGCCAAGGAGGTCGAGGCGAGCCTGCTGATCCATCCCGTGGTCGGCCTGACCAGGCCGGGCGACGTGGACCACTACACGCGCGTGCGGTGCTACCAGGCGCTGCTGCAGCGCTATCCGTCCAAGACGGCGCTGCTGTCGCTGCTGCCGCTCGCGATGCGCATGGGCGGCCCGCGCGAGGCGGTCTGGCATGCGATCATCCGCAAGAACCACGGTTGCACCCACCTCATCGTCGGGCGCGACCACGCGGGTCCGGGCAGCGACTCGGCCGGCGACCCGTTCTACGGGCCGTACGACGCGCAGGAGCTGCTGCGGCAGCACGAGGCCGAGCTCGGGGTGACGATGGTGCCGTTCCGGATGATGGTCTACGTCGAGGACCGCGATTCGTACATGCCGGTCGACGAAGTTCCGCAGGGGACGCGCACCCTGAACCTGTCGGGCACCGAGCTGCGGCAACGGCTCGCCGGCGGGAAGGACATCCCGTCCTGGTTCACCTTCCCCGAGGTCGCCCGGGAGCTGCGGCGGAGCCACCCGCCGCGGGAGCGGCAGGGCTTCACCGTCTTCTTCACGGGGCTGTCGGGATCGGGCAAGTCGACGATCGCCAACGCGCTCCTGGTCAAGTTCCTGGAGTTCGGCGGCCGGCCGGTGACGCTGCTCGACGGGGACCTCGTGCGCAGGAACCTGTCGAGCGAGCTAGGCTTCTCGAAGGAGCACCGCGACATCAACATCCGGCGCATCGGCTACGTGGCGTCGGAGATCACCAAGAACGGCGGCATCGCGGTGTGCGCCCCGATCGCGCCGTACGACGCGGTGCGCAAGGACGTGCGGGCAACGATCGAGCCGCTCGGCGGCTTCGTGCTGGTGCACGTCGACACCCCGCTCGATGTGTGCGAGCAGCGCGACCGCAAGGGGCTCTACGCCAAGGCGCGGGCCGGCATCATCAAGGAGTTCACCGGGGTCTCCGATCCCTACGAGGCGCCGGCGGACGCCGAGCTGGCGATCGACACGACGGCGCTGACCCCCGACGAAGCGGCGCAGCGGATCATCCTGCACCTGGAGACAGCGGGGTACGTCGGCGCGGCGGATTAAGGCTGGCGAGGGAGCCACGTGCGATGAGCCGGATATTCGAGCCGTCGGAGCGTTTCCGCGAAGCCGTTGCGCGCTTCGACCGCGCGAACGCCGAGGATCCCAACGTCGAGACGGTGGACGGCGCCTCCCATCCGAAGGAGCTGCTCTACGCGCAGCGGATGTCTGCTGCGCTGGAGCGTTTCGCCCCGGAAGCATCGGAGGTCGTCCGCCTCGCGGCGCGGTGCCAGCACATCCGGCGCTGGACCGTGCCACGTGACACCTATCCGGAGGGCCGCGACGGCTACCGCCGCTGGCGTGCGGATCTTGGCCGCTTCCACGCCGAGACCGCGGGCGACGTCCTGCATGAGGTCGGATACGACGACGCCACCGTCGGGCGCGTGCAGGCGCTACTCCGGAAAGAACGGCTGAAGGCCGATCCCGAGGTGCAGCTTCTCGAGGACGTCGTCTGCCTCGTGTTCCTCAGCCACTACCTCGCGCCGTTCGCGGCGCAGCATGAGGACGAGAAGGTCGTCGGGATCCTGCGGAAGACGTGGCGGAAGATGTCGGAGCGTCGATCTCGATCTCGCGCCGGAGCTGCGGGCGCTGGTGACCCGCGCTGTCGATTGACCGGCGTTTTTTTCGTCGGCTGTCCCTGTCCCCGCCTACCAGCCGAACTTCCGCCGCACCGCCACCCGCTCCGGCGACACCTGCACGTCTAGATCCCGCGTCACGCGGTTGTCCGGCAGCGTCAGCAGCACCGCGCCCAGGCCGACGGTGCCGATGGCGGCCCAGGCCAGCTTGGGGCGGGTGAACGTGGCTTCGGTCGTCGCGTCGCGGACGTCCGTGTCGAACGGCCAGTCCGGGCTGACGTAGACGCACTGTGTCGGCTGGTGCTGGTACGTGTGCCTGCTGTAGCCCTCGGGGCAGATGTCGGTTTCGTAGTCGAACGCCGCGATCACGAGACCCGCTCCCGCCAGGATGGACACGATGCCGGTCGTCTTGCGCGACTGCGCCGCCGCGGGCGATACCGCGGACAGCAGGACGGGAACGCACGCCGCAACCATGAGGGTCCTCTTCATCGCCGCCATCCTCCTTGCGGACCCCTTGTCCGGCCGGCGCCCGCAGTAGTCCCTCGCCGTCCACCGCGCAGGTGATGGGCGCGGCGCGCACCTGGGCGCCGACCGTCTCATCGGTCAGCTCCTTCCGTACGCCTCCCGGTTTCGGTCTCCAGGTCCATGCGGCGGCTCGCCCTCATCCGCCAGATTGCGGCGGCGATGCTGCCGACGACCGAGTGCATCACGGCGGACATCGCGCTGGGGATGGCGACCAGCGGATTCGCGAAGTTCTGCCGTGCCAGTACGACGCCGAGCCCCGAGTTCTGCATGCCCACCTCGATCGCCGCGGTGCGCGCCGCCTGCTCCCGGCCGATCCACAGGCGGGCGACGGTGTACCCGAGCACGAAACCGCCGGCGTGCAGCACGAGCACCGCCAGCAGCAGGCGGGCGCCCGCCTCGATCACCTGCTCGCGTCCGCCGCCGATCACCGAGGCGGCAATCAGCACGATCGTCGCCACCGCCACCAGCGGCGCCACCGGCAGCACGCGCCGGCAGGCGGCAGGGAAGCGCGCCTTCAGCACGGCACCGGCCACGACCGGCAGGACGACCACCTGCACGGTGTCCAGCAGCAGGCCCCCCGCCGGCACGTCGATCCGGCTGCCGGCGAGCAGTGCGGTCAGGGTCGGCGTCATGATCACCGCCAGCAGCGTGGAGGCCGTCGTCATCGTCACCGACAGGGCGACGTCGGCGCGGGCCAGAAACGTGATGACGTTCGAGGCGGTGCCGCCGGGGCAGCACGAGACCAGGATGAGGCCCACGGCGAACGGCGTCGGCAGGTCCAGCAGCCAGCCGATGCTCCACCCCAGCAGCGGCATCAGCGTATATTGAAGCGCGACGCCCGGGAGGACGCTGGTCCGCTCGCGCGCGATGCGGCGGAAGTCCTCGAAGCCCACCGTCATTCCCATACTCAGCATGATGACGCCCAGGCCGACGGTGATGAACGGCCCGCTGAACCAGGTGAACAGCTCGGGTCGGACCAGGGCGATGCCGCTGGCGAGGAGCAGCCAGAGCGGAAACGCGTTGGTGAGGACGGTCGGCACCGACAATTCGCGCATTGTATGGTTTCTCGATGAGCTTTCAACCGGATCTGTTGAAGCGCAAGGCCGCGCTGGTGACCGGCGGCGGCACCGGCATCTGCCGTGGACTGTCGCTGGCGCTGGCCGCGCACGGCTGCGACGTGGCGATCACCAGCCGCAGGGCGGAGCACCTGGAGCCGACCCGCCGCGAGCTCGAGGCGCTCGGGGTCCGGGCGCTGGCGGTCGCGGGCGACGTCCGGGATCCGGCCGCGGTCGACGCCGCGGTCGCGCGGACCGTCGACGCGTTCGGGCGGCTCGACATCCTGGTCAACGGCGCGGCGGGCAACTTCCTCTGCCGGGCGGAGGACCTGTCGCCCAACGCGTTCGGGGCGGTGGTGGACATCGACCTCAAGGGGACGTTCCACATGTGCCGGGCGGCGCTGCCGCACCTGAAGAAGCAGGGCGGCGTCGTGCTGAACATCAGCGCCACGCTGCACTACTTCGGCACCGCGGCGCAGCTTCACGTCTCGGCCGCCAAGGCGGGCGTCGACGCACTGACCCGCGTCCTCGCGGTGGAGTGGGGGGAGTACGGCATCCGCGTCAACGGCATCGCACCGGGGCCGATCGCCGACACCGAGGGAGTGCGGCGACTGCTCGTCGGGCCGGCGAAGGACCGCGTGGTCGAGATGACGCCGTTGCGCCGTCTCGGCGCCATCGACGACGTCTCGAAGGCTGCGCTCTACCTCTGTTCGGACCTCGCTTCGTTCGTCAGCGGCGTCACCCTGGTGGTGGACGGCGGGCTCTGGCTGACGTCGAGCCGGATGGCGGAGGCGTGGGACGCCGCCGTCGCGGCCGCGAAGAACCAGGCGTAGCAGCGCCGCCGCGCCGCTGGCGAGGCGCCGTCATGGGAATGTCGTCGGATCCGGGCTGCGGGCCGCCGGAGGGCAGCGCGTCCTACACGCGCTGGTAGTCCGGACGCCACTCCTTGATCGCCTGCTTGATCGTCTTCTGGTCCGCCTTCTCGTCCAGGGCCCGGCGGACCAGGGCCGGCAATTCGTCGTCGCCGGCGAAGCGCAGCGCGACGCACTGCGCGGTCGACACCTCGTCGATGCGCGGCTTCAGGTCGTCCGGCAGCAGACGCTCCATGCGCAGGCGTTCCTCGAGGCGGATGACGCGGTCCTGGGCCTTCAGCGCGAACACGCGGGCGAAGAGCGCCGCCAGCACCATGGCGACGCCCGTGCCGATCCGGTTCAAGCTCTCCAGGGTGAGCCCCTCCAGGAGTCCGACCAGGCCCACGATCAGGTTGATGAGCAGCAGTGGCATCGCGACGTAGTGGAACAGGGGAACCAGCTTGGCGTGGTTGGCGTAGGTCTGGGGGCGCTTTTCGGACATGATTGATCTCCCGTGAGCGTGTGGGTCGATCGTCGGGTGACGAGTCGGACGGGTTCCTGCGATCCACTATAAACCGGCAGGCCGCCGGGCCCGCGGGCGCTCGGAACAGATTGGGAGGGGACACGGCCCGGGGGGCCGAGGAGGAGCGATGAGTGAACTCGCGAAGCAAAAGTGCGTGCCCTGTCGCGGCGGCGTGCCGCCGCTGTCCGGCGCGGAGCTGGAGGACTTTCGGAGGAAGCTGGGGGGCGACTGGAGCGTCGTCGAGCAGCACCACCTGGAGAAGGTCTACAAGTTCGACGACTTCCGGCAGGCGCTCGACTTCACGAGTCGGGTGGGCGAGATGGCGGAGGAGCAGGACCACCACCCGGACATCTACCTGACGTGGGGGCGGGTGAAGATCACGATCTGGACGCACAAGATCGATGGCCTGACCGAGAGCGACTTCGTCTTCGCGGCCAAGGCGGACGCGTTGCGATGACCGCATCGTTCTCGTTGCAGCTCGCCGGCAGCATCCTCGCGGCTGCGGGCTTGCCGGTGGGGAGGGGACTTTGCCAGGACCGGGTCGTTCGCCGGCAACGGATCGGGCGACTACGCGATCGCCTTCTCGACCGCGGCGGGTGTGCGGCGGCGGCCGGGCGACCGGGTGCGGACCGTGGAGGACCTGTCGAACCGCAACATGTCGGCCCTGTTTCAGGCGACGGTGGAAGCGACCGAAGAGGCGATCTACAACTCCCTGTTCAAGGCGGTCACGGTGAGCAGCCGCTGAGGGACGCCCGAGGCGTGGCCCATCGAGGCCGTGGTGGACGTGCTCGAACGCCACGGCGCGATCCGCCGCTAATCGTCCCAGCGCACCGCGTCGCCTACCGCAACCTCTCCGTCGTCGAGCACCTCGGCGAACGCGCCGCCGGCCCACGCCGGATCCAGCGCACCGCGCAGGCCCGGGCGGGCCGCGTCCATGTGCTCACAGGGACGGGTCTCGCCCCATATCCGCAGGCGGCAGGATCCGACGCGCAGGGTCCGACCGCGCGTGTCGTCGAGATCGATGCCCTCGACGAGCATGTTGGCTCGGCGCAGGGTCGGATCGATGTCGTCGGTCAGCGCCTCGTTCACCCCGTCCCACCGCCGGCGGGAGATGATCGTGACCTGGCGCTTCCCGCCCTGGTCGGCGTTGCCCACGAGGCCGCGTCCGGCGCGTAGCGTGGCGCGCTCGACCGCGTCCATCGGTCCCCGGTGAAACCGCTTGATCCACAGCCGTTCGAGTCGTGCAGTCATGCCCGCTAGTGTAAGATCACCGGTTGATGAGTACGCTGACGACCGCTTTACAGGGCAGGGCCGACGCGGCGCGCGCGTCGCTCGACGCCTGGGTGCGCGAGGTGGTCGCGTGGCATTTCGACCCGGCGACCGGCTGTCCGTTCTGGCTGCAGTGGGCCGAGAAGGCCGGTTGGGATCCCCGCAAGGAGGTCGAGCGCTTCGACGATCTCCGCAAGTTCGGCCACTTCGAGGACGAATGGCTGCGGGGCGGTCCGGTGCGCCGCTGGGTGCCGCGGGCCTACGCCGACAAGCCGATCTTCGTCTTCGAGACCGGCGGCACGACCGGCATCCCCAAGAGCCGCATCGCCATCGACGACTTCCGCACCGACTACGAGCTGTTCTCCGACACGCTGCCCGACGAGTGCTTTCCGCAGGGGGCCAACTGGTTGATGCTCGGCCCGAGCGGGCCGCGGCGGCTGCGTCTGGCGGTGGAGCATCTGGCGCAGCACCGCGGCGGCATCTGCTTTTGCGTCGACCTCGACCCGCGCTGGGTGATCAAGCTGATCCGGAAGGGCTGGATGGATCACCTGAAGGCCTACCAGGCCCACGTCGTCGATCAGGCGATCACCGTGCTGTCGGCCGGCCACGACATCAAGTGCCTGTTCTCGACGCCGAAGCTGATCGAGGCGCTGGCGAACCGCCTGGAGGAAGAGGGCTCGAGCATCCGCGAGACCGGCATCACCGGCATCTTCGCCGGCGGCACCGAGTTCACGCCGCAGTGGAACCGGTTCGCGAACGAGGAGTTGCTCGACGGCGTCTACATGACGCCCACCTACGGCAACACGCTGATGGGACTGGCGGCGAGTCCGCCGAGCGGAGCGGACGAGGGCTACAAGATCACGTATCATGCGCCGCAGCCGCGGGCCGTGCTGCAGGTCGTCGATCCCGACGACGCCGATCGGGCCGTCGACTACGGCGGCACCGGGCGCGTGATGCTGACCACGCTGACGAAGGAGTTCTTCGTGCCACGCTTCCTCGAGCGCGACGAGGGCGAGCGGGAGCCGCCCTGCGAACAGTATCCGTGGGACGGAGTGAGCGGGGTGCGGCCGTTCAGTGCGCTGGCGTCCTCCACCACCGTCGGGGTCTACTAGTCGGGGCCAGCCGGGAATCGCGATGAAGTCCGCCGCGCGGTCACGGTGTCGAGACACCGGCGCGGCGTGTTCCTGTGAGCAACCAGCGGGCGAGCATCCCATGCAAGGAGCGGGTGTAACGATGCGAACCGATCTGCTACGCGTCAACTGGAAAGTCATGGCTGGCCTGGTCCTGGTGCCGGCGCTTGCGGTCTTCGGCTGCGGCGGCGGCGGTGGCGGCATGGAGGCCGAGCCCGAGATGGCCGACGAGCCGATGGAGGAGGAGGCGCCCGCGCCGACCGGACCGCCGCGGGTCTTCTTCGTCGCGCCGCTGGACGGCGACCAGATCTCGAGCGACCACGACGTGGAGGTCGAGTTCGGCGCCGAGAACTACATGATCTCGGCCATTCCCGAGGGGTTCGACCCCGAGGCCGACGAGCCGCGGGCCGACATGGGCCACTATCACCTGGGCGTCGATACCGGCTGCCTGCCGGCCGGCGAGATCATCCCGGAGGGCCAGGGCTGGGTGCACTTCGGCGACGGCTCGAACGTGTTCACGCTGCAGGTAGAGCCGGCCGCCTACGAGCTCACCGTGCAGATCGGCGACGACCTGCACCGCACGCAGGAGGGGCTCTGCGAGACGATCAGCATCGAGGTAGCCGACGGGATCTAGCCGGATCCCGTCCCGGACGTTTCGGGATGCGTCCGGCGAGGCGGCGGGAAGCCGTCTCCCCGGCCCTGGAAGGAGCGAGAGCGTGATGCGATTCGACAGTTTGAGAACGATTGTGGTGACCGGTCTGGCGATCGTGATGTTGGTGGCGGGCGCCGCAGGCGCGGCGGCCCAGGAGGCTCGGGTCTTCTTCGTGTCGCCGGCCGACGGCTCACAGCATTCGGAGGACGTTGTCAGTATCGAGTTCGGGGCCGAGAACTATCCGATCTCCGCCATTCCGGAGGGCTTCGATCAGGAGACGGGCACTCCGCGCGACGGTGTCGGTCACTACCACCTGGGCTACAACACGGGTTGCCTGCCGGTGGGCGAGATCATCCCGCAGGGCGAGGGCTGGCAGCACTTCGGCGACGGCTCGAGCACGACGACGCTGGAGAACGCACCGGCCGGCACCTACGAGCTGACCGTGCAGATCGGCGACGATCAGCACCGGACGCAGGAAGGTCTCTGCGCGACCATCAGCATCGAGGTGACCGACTAGGCGCCGGCGATCCGCCAACGTACGCAGGAGCGGAGAGCACCGTGATTCATTTTCCAGCGCTCCGTTGGGGCACGCCCTACCGGAGCCTCGACATCGACAAGGTCGTCCACTTCGACACCGGCGAGCCGGTGGCCGAGGTGAGCCAGGCGAACCCGGGCATCGTGGCGCGCGATCTGCGGAAGGCGGCCCGCGCCCGGCAGGTGCTTCGCGAGGTGCACCCGGCCGATCTCCTGCAGATGGTGAAGAAGGCCGCCGAGCTCTTCTCCACCGCCGAGCTGCCGCTCGGGGACGGCACGCAAACGCCGGACGAGTTCGTCCGGCAGCAGTCCGCCACCACCGGGCTTCCCGAGCACATGTGCCGGATGAACATGGAGAAGCTCCGGTACGTGCTAGACCACATCGACGAGATCCTCGCCTCGCTGACGCGCCATCTCGACCCCGGCATCCTCGCACGGGGCTACGGAGAAGAGGACGGCGTGATGCGCAGCTACCAGGCCACCACATCGGTGCTCGGGATGGTGCTGCCGTCGAACTCGCCGGGCGTGCACAGCCTGTGGCTGCCGATCATCCCATTGCAGATCGGTCTCGTACTCAAGCCCGGACCGCAGGAGCCGATGACGCAGGCCTTTTTCGAGGCGGGCGTGCCGCGCGAAGCCGTGGCCCTCTACCCGGGCCTCGGAGAGGTGGGGGCCGCGGTACTGAACAACTGCCCGCGCAGCCTGATCTTCGGCGGGACCGCCACGGTGGAGCAGTACGCCGGCAATCCGGCCGTCCAGGTGCACGGCCCCGGGTTCAGCAAGATCCTGCTCGGCGACGACGAGGCGGACAACTGGGAGCAGCACCTCGACCTGATGGTCGACAGCGTACTGATCAACAGCGGACGGAGCTGCATCAACTGTTCCGGCATCTGGACCCCGCGCAACGGCCGGGCGATCGCCGCGGCGCTGGCCGAGAGGCTCGGGCCGATAGCGCCGTTGCCGCCCGAGGATCCGAACGCGGCTCTCGCGGCGTTCACGGTGCCGGGTCAGGCACCGGCGATCTCCGCCGACATCGACGCCGCGCTCGACGAAGGAGGCGTGGACGAGGTGACGGCGGCGCACCATCCCGACGGGCGTCTGGTGTCGCGCGAGCGGTGCGACTACCTCCGGCCGACGGTCGTCTACTGCCCGTCCCCCGACGTGGCGATGGCGAAGAAGGAGTACATGTTCCCCTTCGTCACCGTGGTCGAGTGCGAGCAGCGGAAGATGATCGGAGCGATCGGACAGACGCTGGTCGCGACGGGGCTGACCAACGATGCGCGGTTCGAGCAGGAGCTGCTCGACGCGCGGAACATCGACCGCCTGAACCTCGGTCCGATTCCGACGATCAAGCTCAACTGGCTGCAGCCGCACGAGGGCAACATCGTCGATTTTCTCTTCCGGCCGCGCGCATTCCAGCGCGCGTCGTAGGTACGGCAGGGAACGGGGGGCTGCCTTGCTCGAAGTCAGTCAGCTCACCAAGACGTACCCGACGGTCCGCGGGCCGTTGCCGATCCTGACCGACGTCTCGTTCTCGCTCTCGCGCGGGGACGCGGCGTCGATCATGGGCCCTTCGGGAAGCGGCAAGAGCACGCTCCTCTACATCGTGGGCGGACTCGAGCCGCCGACCAGCGGGAAGGTGACCCTCGACGGCGCCGATCCGTTCGCGCTCGACGAACAGAAGCAGGCCGCCTTTCGGAACTCGCAGGTCGGCTTCGTCTTCCAGGACCATCTCCTGCTGCCGCAGTGCACGGTGCTGGAGAACGTGCTGGTGCCGACGCTGGTCAATGCGCCGGATGCGGCCGTCACCGACCGCGCGCGGTTGCTGCTGGAGCAGGTCGGGTTGCAGGACCGCCTGGACCATCGGCCGGCCGAGCTGTCGGGCGGCGAACGCCAGCGGGTCGCCCTCGCGCGGGCGCTCATCCGGAAGCCGCCGCTCGTCGTCTGCGACGAGCCGACGGGGAACCTGGATCGCCGGTCGGCGGAAACCATCACGTCGCTCCTTTTCGAGTTGCACGAGCAGCAGAACAACGTGCTGCTCGTCGTGACGCACAATCCGGAGCTGGCCGGTCGCTGCCCCATCCGCTACCGCCTCGACAACCAGAAGCTTGCCCCCGCGCCCGCATAGGCGCGGCCGGGGAGGAGGCGCGCATGAGTCTGCTCGCACTCATCCGACGGAACGTCCTGCACTACTGGCGCACCAATCTCGCCGTCGTGGCCGGCGTCGCGGTGGCGGTGGCGGTGCTCGCCGGCGCGCTGCTCGTGGGGGCGTCGGTACGGTCGAGCCTGCGTGCGTTGGCGCTCGAGCGCCTGGGCGCTATCGACCGCGTGGTGACCAGCGCCCGCTTCGTGCCGGAGTCCCTCGGCGCCGGCCTGCTGGCGGCCGATCGGCTGGACGGGCAGTTCGATGCCGCCGCGCCGCTGGTCGCGGTCGAGGGCTTCGTGACGCATCAGTCGAGCGGCCGGCGGGCGTCCGCGGTCCAGGTCTACGGCGTCGACGAGCGCTTCTGGGCCTTCCACGGTCTGGATCCGGCGGCGTTCGCACTGGGGCGCAACGCGGCGTTCGTGAGCGGCGGGCTGGCCGGCGAGCTGGAGGCCGTCCCGGACGACGCCCTGCTGGTGCGCGTCGAGAAGCCGTCGGCCGTGCCGCTGAGCTCGCTGCACGGCCGGCGCGACGACGTCGGCCGCACGTTGCGCCTGGGTATCGAGCGTGTGCTCGACGCCGCCGAGCTGGGCGAGTTCTCGTTCCGGCCGCAGCAGGGTCTGGCGCGCTCGGTGTTCGTGTCGCTGGAGCGGCTGCAGGGCGAGCTGGAGCAGGAGGGGCGGGTCAATACGCTGCTGCTCGGCCAGGGTCCGGGAACGGGGGGCGACGACGGATTGGGAGCGGTCGAGGACGCGGCGCGGCAGGCCGCGGCCGAGGCGGCGGTGCGTGACGAGGCGACCCTCGATGATCTCGGCCTCCGGGTTCGCGCAGTCACCGACCATGCCGCGGTGGCCGTCGAGTCGGAAGCGGGGCTGTTGACCGACGCAACGGTGGCCGCGGTCGAGAGCGTGGCGTCCGGGCTGGGAGTGCGGGCCGAGCCGGTGCTCTCGTACCTGGCGAACCAGATCCGTAGCGGGGAGCGGGTCACGCCATACTCGGTGATCACGGCACGGGACCTCTCGGCAGTGGGCGGCGCGGACCTGCCCGCTGCTTCCGAGGCGGCTGCGCCGGTCATCCTGAATCAGTGGACGGCGGACGATCTGGATGTCGGGCCGGGTGATCCGCTGACAATCGAGTACTACCTCTGGGCGGACGAGGGGCGTCTGACTACGCACGAAGCCGAGCTGCGCGTGGCCGGCGTCGTGCCGATCGCCGGCGCGGCCGCCGATCCCGACCTCACGCCGGACTATCCCGGGATCACGGAGGCGACCAACGTCATCGACTGGGACCCGCCGTTTCCGGTCGACCTCGAGTTGATCCGCCCGGTCGACGAGACGTATTGGGACGACTACCGGACGACGCCCAAGGCGTTCATTCCCCTGGCCGCCGGGCAGCAGATGTGGGCGTCGCGCTGGGGACGGGTGACGTCGGTCCGTCTGTACCCCGCGCCGGGCGAGGACCTCGCGGCGACCCGCGACCGGTTGGCCGCCGCGCTGCGCGAGGCGCTCGATCCGCTGGCTCTGGGGTTCGTCGTCTACCCGGCGCGCTCCCTGGCGCTGGAGGCGTCGGCGGGGGTGACCGACTTCGGGCTCTACTTCATCTACTTCAGCTTCTTCCTGGTGGTGTCGGCGCTGCTCCTGGCGAGCCTCTTCTTCCGCCTCGGCGTGGAGCAACGCCTGCGGGAGTTGGGGCTGCTGCGTGCCACGGGGTTTCCGGCGCCCGCCATCCGCCGTGTGTTCCTGAGCGAAGCGGGCATACTGTCGGTAATCGGAAGCGCGCTCGGCGTCGTCGGCGCGTTGCTGTACGCGGAGCTCATCATGCTTGGGCTGCGGACCTGGTGGGTCGATGCGGTGGGGACGACGCGGCTGACTCTCGACGCCTCGCCGGCGATGCTGGGTGCCGGCGCGGCCGGCGGCGTGCTGGCCGCCCTGGGATCCATCGCCTGGACGCTGCGCGCTCTGGCCCCGGCCTCGCCGCGCAGCCTGCTGACCGGTGCGGTCGCGGAGGTGACCGGGGTCGCGGAGGTCGTCGCCCCGGAATCGCCCTCCGGATCGCGGGCCTGGCGGATCGGCGCTGCGCTGACGGGCGCCGGGTTCGTCCTGGTCGCGCTGGCGGCGGCCGGGTCCATCGGCGCCACGGGCGGCTTCTTCGGCGGCGGCCTGACGCTGCTGGCCGCCCTGCTCGTGCTGGCGTGGGCGTGGCTGAACCAGCGTCCGGGCCGCTACACGGACGGGTCCTGGTCGGTGTCGCAGGTGGGGTTCCGCAACGCATCGTACCGCCCGGGCCGCAGCGTGCTCTGCATCGCCCTGATTGCGTTCGCGGCGTTCATCATCGTGGCGGTCGATGCGTTTCGCCGCGAGGGCGCGGGCGACGTGCTGGACCGGTCTTCCGGCACCGGGGGCTACACCCTTCTCGCGGACACGCTCCTGCCGGTGGTGCACGATCCCACGACTCCGGAGGGACGGAGCGAGCTGTTTCTGGACGACCTGTTCGCGGAGGGCGAGCCGCTGGCCGGCGTGACCCTGGCGCGCTTCCGCCTGCGCCCCGGCGAGGACGCGAGTTGTCTGAACCTGTACCAGGCGAAGGATCCGCGCGTGCTGGCCCCGTCCGCGGCGTTCGTGGCCGAGGGCCGCTTCGGCTTCGGCGCAACCGCCGCCGAGACCCCGGAAGAAGAGGCCAATCCGTGGCTGCTGCTCGACCGCGAGTTCGACGACGGCGCCATCCCCGCCCTCGCCGACGCCACGTCGCTGGCCTACGCGCTGCACCTGTCGATCGGCGATGACTTCGTGCTGAACCGCGACACCGACCGCCCGGTCACCCTGCGCATCGTCGGGGCGCTCTCGGACAGCATCTTCCAGCGCGAGCTGCTGATCGGCGAGCGTCACTTCCAGCGCGTGTTTCCCGACTACGACGGCTATCGCTTCTTTCTCATCGACGCGCCGCCCGAGCGCACAGGCGACGTGAGCGCGGCGCTCGAGGACCGGCTGGTCGACTTCGGATTCGACGTCGTCTCGGCCGCGGAACGCCTGGCGGCGTTTCATCGCGTCGAGAACACCTATCTGGCGACGTTCCAGACCCTGGGCGGACTCGGCCTCGTCCTCGGCACGTTCGGGCTCGGCGCGGTCCTGCTGCGCAACGTGCTGGAACGCCGCCGCGAGCTCGCCCTGATGCGGGCGGTGGGCTACAACGCCGGCCACCTGTCGGTGATGGTGCTGGCGGAGAACGCCTTCCTGCTCTTCGCCGGGCTGGCCATCGGGGCCGGGTGCGCCATCGTCGCCATCGCTCCGGCGTGGTTGGAACGGGGGGGCGGGGTTCCGCTGCTCTCCCTCGGCGGCCTGCTCATCATCGTCGTCGCCACCGGCTTGGCCGCGTCGCTGGTCGCTACCGTCGCGGCGGTGCGGTCGCCGCTTCTCGGGTCGTTGCGAGCCGAGTAGCGTTGCGGTCCGGCGCGCCGGGTCGGGGCCGGATCCAACGTGGGATGTATATTGGAGGCAGGGCCGGCCGCCGCGGCGCGCTGCAGCGCCACGGCAGGCACGCGACGGGCCCGGAGCAGGACACGGAGTTCTCGAATGATCACCACCGAGACTCGCGATCACGTTACGGTCGTTCGTTTGGAGCACGGCAAGGTCAACGCCTTCGACGTCGAGTTGATGAGACGCTGGATCGCCGAGCTCGCGCGGCTCGAGCAGGCCGACACGCGGGCCGTGGTCCTGACCGGCACGGGCACGGTCTTCTCCGCCGGCGTGGAGCTGCGCCGGCTGACGGACGGGGGCCGCGATTACGTCAAGGCGTTCCTGCCGTTGCTCGGCGACGCCTTCTTCAAGACGTTCACCTTCCCGAAGCCGCTCGTCGCCGCGGTCAACGGGCACGCCATCGCCGGCGGCTGCGTCCTGGCCTGCGCCTGCGACTACCGCTTGATGGCCGAGGGCAAGGGCCGGATCGGAACGCCCGAGCTGTCGGTCGGAGTGCCGTTTCCGAGCATGGCGCTGGAGATTCTGCGGCTCGTCGTGCCTGCCCACCGTCTGCAGGCGGTCATCTATCGCGGGCTCACCTGCACGCCGGACGATGCCGTGGCGAACGGCTTCGTCGACGAGCTGTCCGCTCCGGACGCGCTCCTCGGGCGCGCCGTGGAGGTCGCCGCGCATCTCGGTTCGCTGCCGAGCGCGTCGTTCTCTCTCACGAAGCGCATCATCCGCCAGCCCAGCCGGGATCGCGTGGTGCGCACCATGCGGTCGGTGGACGAGGAAGTGCAGGAGGCGTGGATGTCCGCCCCGGTGCAGGATGCCGTCCGCGCGTACGTCGAGCGAACGCTCCGCAGGTAGCCCGCAGGCCGTCCTCGGCGCGCCCGGTGTCGGCGCCGGGCCCGAATGCCGAAACAATCGGTATGGTGTGCTGCGTCCGGCGCGCGGCGCCGGGGCTCTTCCGTGGCGACACCTCGCATCGTGACCGAAACGCCGCGCGATGGCTTATCGTTTGGCAGGATGCGAGACGTTCGCATCCGTCTGCAATCAGGAGGCAACATGCTCCGACGATTCCCGATTTCGATGGTGACGTGGCTCGGCGCCGTGTTCACGATGACGGTGGCCGCGGCAGCGCCCGCGTCCGCGCAGACGAAGCTGCTTCGTTTCCCGGACATCCACGGCGACCAGGTGGTCTTCAGCTACGCCGGGGACCTGTGGCTCGCTTCTACCGAGGGGGGCTTGGCGGCCAGGCTGACCGCCCATCCCGGCCTGGAGCTGTTTCCGCGGTTCTCCCCCGACGGCTCCCGCATTGCATTCACCGGACAGTACGACGGCGACGAGCAGGTCTACGTCATCCCGGCGTCCGGCGGGGTGCCGCGGCAGCTCACGTACTATCCGGCACGCGGTCCGCTGGCGCCGCGCTGGGGCTACGACAACCAGGTCTACGACTGGTCGCCCGACGGGCGGGCGGTCCTGTTCCGGTCGCTGCGCTACAGCACCGACCTTTCGGACAGCCGGCTGTTCCTGGCGTCCGCCGACGGCGGGCTGCCGGTGCCGCTGCCGATGCCGGAGTCCGGGGCGGGAGACCTGTCGCCGGACGGGACGCGCGTCGTCTACTCCCCGTTGTTCCGCGACTTCCGGACCTGGAAGCGTTACGAGGGGGGCTGGGCGCAGGAGCTCTACATCTTCGATCGCGAGACGCACGTGGTCGAGCGGGTGACGACGCACCGGCGCGCCGACCGCGACCCGATGTGGATCGGCAACGCCATCTACTTCACCTCGGACCGGGACGGCACGCTCAACCTGTACAGCTACGACCTCGCGTCGCGCGAGACGACGCAGCTCACCGACAGCGACACCTGGGACGTGCGCTGGCCGGGTGACGACGGCGCCAACCGCATCGTGTACGAGCTGAACGGCGAGCTGCAGATCCATGCGATCGACGAGGGGACCTCGCGGCCGATCTCCATCACGGTGCCGGACGACGGCCTGGCGATGCGGCCGTCGCGGGTGGCGGCGGCGGACCTGATCGAGGACGCGGAGCTGAGTCCCGGCGGAGCGCGGGCGCTCTTCGTGGCGCGCGGCGACGTCTTCACCGCCCCCATCGAGAACGGCCCCACCCGCAACCTGACGCGCAGCTCGTCGGCGCACGACAGGTGGGCGCGCTGGTCGCCGGACGGCGGCCGCATCGCCTACGTGTCGGACGCGACCGGCGAGGACGAGCTCTATCTGATTGCGCAGGACGGATCCGGCGACCCGGAGCAGCTCACCACGGGCGGGCAGGCAATGCTGTACGCGCCGGAGTGGTCGCCGACCGGGAAGCACCTGGCCTACGGCGACAAGGACGGGAAGCTCTTCGTCATCGACGTGGAGACGAAGGAGATCGTCGAGGTCGCGGACGAGGCGCGCGGTCCGCTGCGCGACTACGTCTGGTCTCCCCGCGGCGGCTATCTGGCGTTCTCGATGACCGATCCCACCGAGTTCAGCTCGATCTGGGTCTGGAGCCTGGCCGACCGTGCGCTGCACCGGATCACGGACGAGCTCTTCCACGAGTGGAACCCGGCGTGGGATCCCGACGGCGACTATCTCTACTACCTCTCCGACCGGCAGTTCGCGCCGCAGCTCGGCTCCTTCGAGTGGAACTACCTGGTCGACCGCGAGACCGGCATCTACGCGCTGGCGCTCCGCAAGGACGTGGCGCATCCGCTGCCGCCCGAGAGCGACGAGGTGGAGGTGACCGGCGGGGAGGAGGAGGAGGAGGAGACCGAGGCCGACGGAGAGGAATCGGATGGCGCCGAGGACGGCGACGGCGCCAGCGACGAGGAGGCCCCCATCGCCATCGAGTTCGACGGGCTCTCCCGGCGCGTCGTGCGCCTGCCGGTGACTTTCGACAACTACGTCGGGCTGAGCGGCGCCGACGGCGGCGTCTTCTTCATCCGCGGCGGCGCGCAGTACTACGGCCGGGGCGGCGACGTGCAGCCGGCGCTGCAGCGTTTCACGTTCGACGACCGCGAGACCGAGACCATCGCCACGGGAATCGGCGGCTACGCCGTGTCGCGGGACGGCGAGAAGGTGCTGGTGCGTCAAGGAGGCGGCTGGAACGTCTACCCGGCGGGCGGCGGCGACGCCACCTCCGTGTCCACCCGGGGCCTCATGGTGGACCGGGTGCCGGCGGAGGAGTGGACGCAGATCTTCGACGAGGTCTGGCGCCGCTTCCGCGACTTCTTCTACGTCGAGAACATGCACGGCTACGACTGGAAGGCGCTGCGCGACCGGTATCGCCCGTTGCTGGAGCACGTCGCTCACCGGTCGGACCTGAACTACGTCATCGGCGAGATGGTGGCCGAGCTCAACGTCAGCCACGCCTACATCGCCGGCGGCGACTGGGAGACCCCCGACCGTCCGAACGTCGCCCTGCCGGGCGCCGTCTTCGAGCTCGACGCCGCGGCCGGGCGCTACCGCATCGCCGAGATCTTCGCCGGCCACAACGAGGAGCCGCGCTATCGGGCGCCGCTCACCGAGATCGGCGTCGATGCGGGCGTCGGCGACTACGTGCTGGCCATCGACGGCGAGGAGCTGCTCGGCTCCGACAACCCCTACCGGATGCTGCTGCACCGCGCCGACCGGCCGGTGCGCCTCACGCTGAACGCGGAGTCGACATTCGACGGGGCGCGCGAGGTGACGTTCACCCCGGTCACCGAGGAGCGCAGCCTCCGCTACCTGGCCGAGGTCGAGGCCAACCGCCGCAAGGTTTCGGAGATGACCGATGGCCGCGTCGGTTACCTGCACATCCCGGACATGGGCGCGCAGGGCATCCAGGAATTCGTCAAGTGGTTCTACGGGCAGGTCCGCAAGGACGGCCTCGTCATCGACGTGCGGGGCAACGGCGGGGGCAACGTCTCGCAGATGCTCATCGAGCGTCTCGGCCGCCGCCTCCTCGGCACCAGCTTCGCGCGGACCTACGACACGCCGGGCACCTATCCGGCCGTGGCGTTCCACGGCCACCTCGTCTGCATCCTCGACGAGGACTCCGCCTCGGACGGCGACATATTCCCCTACCGCTTCCGCGAGGCCGGCCTCGGACCGCTCATCGGCAAGCGCTCCTGGGGCGGCGTCATCGGCATCACCAGCCACGGCCCGCTCCTCGACGGCGGCTCGGTCAACGTCCCGCAGTTCGGCACCAACGGCGCCGACGGAAGCTGGGTGGTCGAGAACGTCGGCGTGGAGCCGGACATCGAGGTCGAGAACGACCCCCGCTCGGTCATCGCCGGCCGCGACCCGCAGCTCGAACGCGCGGTGGAGGAGGTGCTGCGCATGATGCGGGAGGACCCGAAGGCGCTGCCGGAGCGCCCGGCGCCGCCGGTCAAGACGCCGTAGCGCGGGCACTGTTGACCCGACCGGGGACGGAGGCGCGATGGGGCTGACGCGCGTCGAGCTGGAGAACTTCACGGCGTTCAGGAGCCTGAAGCTCGACCTGTGCCCGGGCGTCAACGTCCTCGTCGGCGCCAACGGCACCGGCAAGATTCTTACAGTTTCTCCAGGGTGTGCGCGGTCGCGTCCGGGCTATAATGCCCGTTAACTCTCGTGCCGCCCCGTGCGGTGCGAATCGCTTGGCGCGTCGTGTCTGAAGGGACTGACCATGTCGAAGATGCTGATGGCGCGTCTGGCGGGTCTGGCAGGACTGGCCGCGGCGGTGAGCTTCCAGCCGCTGGTGCACGCCGCCTCCCCGAGCCAGGCCGGTGTTGTCGCCGAACAGGCACGGGCGCCCGAGCCCCCGTCGCGGGAGCTGTTCGACCGCTACTGCGTAACCTGCCACAACGAGCGGCTCCAGACCGCCGGACTGATGCTCGACCGGCTCGACGTGAGCCAAGTCCACGCCAACGCCGAGACGCTGGAGAAGGTCGTCCGCAAGCTGCGCAGCGGGCAGATGCCGCCGGAAGGGCGGCCGCGGCCCGACGCGGAGATCATCGACGCGTTCGCCGGCGCCCTCGAAGCGGTGCTCGACCACGCCGCGGCCGTCGATCCCAACCCCGGCCGGGTCGCCTCACGCCGGCTGAACCGGCTGGAGTACGTCAACGCCGTCCGGGACCTGCTGGACCTGGAGATCGACGGCGAGGCGCTGCTGCCGAGCGACATGGCGGGCTTCGGGTTCGACAACAACGCGGACGTGCTGTCGATCACCCCGGCGCTGATGGGCCGCTACATCGCCGCGGCCACCAAGATCAGCCGCACCGCGGTCGGCAGTCCCGACAACCGGCCGGTCATGCAGGTATACAGGGTCGGCTACGAGCGCCGGGACATCCGGCGCAGCGAGGACATGCCGTTCGCCACCCACGGCGGGCTGGCGGTGCGCCACACGTTCCCGCTCGACGGCGAGTACCTGTTCGCCATCCGACTCAAGCGCAACGAGACCATCGAGACGATAGACGGCATCGCCGAGGACGAGCACCAGATCGAGCTGCGGATCGATCACGCGCTCGTCCGCCGGTTCGACATCGGCGGCAAGTTCCCGGGGCCGGATCCCGGGATGCTGATCGCGGTGCCGGAGGACGACGTGGAAGGTCAGCGGCTGCACGAGTACCGCATGACCGCGGACCACGCGCTCGAGATCCGGGTGCAGGTATCCGCGGGCACGCGTCTGGTGTCCGCCGGCTTCACCGACTCGGCGCCCTCGCCGAACCTGCCGGCCGACCTGCCCGGCATCGACATGCTCTACATCTCCGGCCCGTTCAACGGAACAGTGCCGGAAGACACGCCGAGCCGGCAACGCATCTTCACCTGCCGGCCGGCCGACGGCAGTGCGGCGGCGGAGGAATCCTGCGCCCGCGACATCATCGGCGCGCTGGCCCGGCGGGCCTACCGGCGCCCGGTGACCGACGCCGACATCGATCCGCTGATGTCCGTCTATCGGGAGGGGCGCGCCGCGCGCGATTTCGAGGCGGGAGTCGAGCGCGCCCTCGAAGCGCTGCTCTCGATGCCCAGCTTCCTGCTGCGGGTCGAGCGGCAGCCGGTGGACACGCGGCCCGGCGCCATCTATCGCCTGACCGACCTGGAGCTGGCCTCGCGGCTCTCCTTCTTCCTCTGGAAGAGCATCCCGGACGACGAGCTGCTCGATCTGGCGGCTGCCGACCGGTTGAGCGACCCGGCCGTGCTCGCCGTGCAGGTGCGCCGCATGCTGGCGGACCGCCGTTCCTCCCGCTTCCTGAACGACTTCGTCGGACAGTGGCTGCAGGTGCGCAACATCCACTCGCAGGATCCGGACGGCGCGTTGTTCGCGGGCTTCAACGACTCGTTGCGCGCGGCGATGGTGCGGGAGACGGAGCTCTTCTTCGAGAGCCAGGTCCGGGCGGACCGGCCCATCCCCGAGTTGCTGCAGGCGGACTACACGTTCCTGAACGAGCAGTTGGCGCGCCATTACGGCGTGGACGACGTCTACGGCAGCCGGTTCCGGCGCTACACGTGGAACGACGACCGCCGGCACGGGCTGCTGGGTCACGCCAGCCTGCTGACGGTGACGTCGTACGCCAACCGCACGTCGGTGGTGCTGCGCGGCAAATGGGTGCTGGAGACCCTGCTGGGTTCCCCACCGCCCCCGCCGCCGGCGAACGTGCCGCCGCTCGAGGAGAACGACCGTCGCAACCCGACGTCGCTGCGCGAGCGGATGGAGCTGCACCGCAGCAGTCCGGTTTGTGCGAGCTGTCACCGCCGGATGGACCCGCTCGGTTTCGCGATGGAGAACTTCGACGCGATCGGCCGCTGGCGAGAGGACGACGGCGGGGCGGAGATCAACTCCACCATCGAGTTGTCGGGGCAGGTCATCGACAGCCCCCGCGCCTTTCGGGAGGCGCTGCTGGCCGAGGGCGACAACGAGTTCATCAAGGCGGTGGTGGAGAAGTTGCTGATCTACGCGCTCGGCCGCGGCGTCAACTACTACGACGCGCCGGCCATGCGACGGATAGCGCGCGAACTCGCGGACGACGGGTACCGTTGGTCGTCGCTCGTCGAAGCGGTGGTCGCGAGCGACCAGTTCCGGATGCGGCGGGCGCCCCGTCCGGAGGAGAGCGTCGCCGCGAATCAGCAGTAGCCCATCGATACCGGGGTTTGTCCGAGCAACGGTTCGCAAAAAGGGAGTTCCGGCATGTTGATCACGAAGAAGCATCTGCCCCGGCGCACGGTACTGCGCGGCATCGGCGCGACGATCGCGTTGCCGCTGCTCGACGGCATGGTCCCGGCCCTGACCGCCATCAGCCGCACCGCGGCGGCGCCGATCAAGCGGCTGGGCGTCTTCTACGTTCCCAACGGAATGTCGATGCCCTACTGGTTCCCGAAGACCGCGGGGACGATGGAGAACCTGCCGCCGACGCTGCAATCGCTCAACCACATCAAGGACCGCGTGCTGCTGTGCGGCGGGCTCGACGACGAGCCGGCCAACCTGGTCAAGGGCGGCGGCGACCACGCCCGGTCCGCCGGGACGTTTCTGACCGGGGTGCCGTTCAAGATCACCAACGGCGCCGACGTCTACGCGGCCGTGTCGATGGATCAGATGGCGGCGCGGGAGCTGTCGAAGGAGACGCAGATCGCCTCGC
The DNA here is from genome assembly GCA_021296515.1 of Acidobacteriota bacterium. GTDB lineage: Bacteria > Acidobacteriota > Vicinamibacteria > Vicinamibacterales > UBA8438 > WTFV01. Next base: position 36,911 of record JAGWAH010000027.1, read on the forward strand.
TGGAGCTGGGCATCGAATCGAACGCGATGGTGGGCAACTGCGACGGCGGCGCGAGTTGCGCCTACACGAACACCATTGCCTGGCGGACGCCGACCACCCCGCTGCCGATCGAGAACGATCCGCGCGCGGTGTTCGAGCGGCTGTTCGGGACCAGCGGCAGCACCGATCCGGAGGCGCGCCGGGAGCGGCTGCGGCGCGACCGCAGCATCCTGGACGCGGTCGGCGCGGAGCTGCAGGATCTCGGGCGCGTCATCGGACCGGGCGACCAGGTCAAGCTGGACGAGTACCTGGACGCGCTACGCGACGTCGAGCGCCGCATCCGGATGGCGGAGGAGCAGAGCGCGCGCGAGTTGCCGGTCGTCGACCAGCCGGTCGGGGTGCCCAACGACTACCAGGAGCATGCCCGCCTGATGATGGATCTGCTGGCCCTGGCGTATCAGACCGACCTGACCCGCATCAGCACGTTCATGTTGGCGCGGGAGGTGAGCGGGCGCGCCTATCCGGAAATCGGGGTGTCCGACTCGCATCACCCGCTGTCGCACCACCAGGACGAGCCGGCCAAGCTGGAGCGGCTGCACAAGATCAACGAGTACCCCTACCTGGTCGAGAAGTTGGCCGGCCTGCCGGAGGGCGACGGCACGATGCTGGACTCGACGCTGTTCCTCTACGGGACCGGCATCAGCGACAGCAACACGCACTTCCACGACGACCTGCCGATTGCGCTGGTCGGCGGCAAGGCGGCCGGAATCCAGGGTGGGCGCTACATCCGCTACGCGGACGACACGCCGCTGGCCAACATGCACATCACCATCCTGGAGAAGCTGGGGGTGCCGATCGAGGCGCTCGGCGACAGCACCGGGAAGGTGGACCGGCTGACGGGTGTCTAGAGGAGTCCAGGCTTGAGAAGCTGGGTTGTGCGGGATCTTGCACTCGGTCTGTGCGGTGCGGCGATGCTGCTGGCCGGTACGGGCCTGCGCGCACAGGACGGTCCGAAGCCGTACCCGATCTACACCGCCGACCACCTGGCCGGCACGATGGAGACGCTCGGGCCGAACTTCGCCGCCGCGGTGCGCGCCCTGGAGGCGGGCGACTATCTGGCGGCGAAGGAGCGGCTCGCCCGCGCGCGCGAGCAGCTCGCCACCACCATCACCTTCTGGCGCCAGCACGAGCGGGCGGACGGGATCGGCTTCGTGCGTACCGCCGTCCGCGGGATGGACGACCTCGACGCGGCGATGTCGGTGGATGCCGTCGATCCCGAGACCGCGTCGGGCTTCGCCGCCGATGTCCAGGCCACCTGCAACGCCTGCCACGCCATCTATCGCGAGCCGGATCCGGACGGAGGATTCCGCCTGAAGGTCGAGGCGGTCGAGCCCCGGGAGTCTGCGCCGTAGAACCGGGGCAGACTCCTGAAGACCGGCATTCGTCGTCCGCACTATCATCCCCGGACCGGGGTCATGGAACACGGCAGCACGATGCAGACCGGGCCGCTCGGCTCCACCATTCACGTGCTGCGAGCCGATGCCGCGACGGTGACGGCGCTCGCGGCGATCGATGGAACCGGTCGTTCCCGCGGGTGTGTCTCGATCCCGTGCGGGGCCTCATCACATTGATGTTCCCACGCCGTATGCCGCGCGTTCCGGTTGACCAGCGCATCGCGGTGGGACCGCGCGCGCCTGGCGCCGCGGCGTCCCTTCAACGGGCACGCAGCACGAAGAACTCGTAACCGTAGAAATCCGCGTAGGCCCGCCAGACGTCTATCTCGTGCTGACACTGGTCCGCCAGTTCCCGGGCGTCCGGCGCGTCGGCGTAGCGCTGGCGGAATGCGGTCACGTTCGCCTGGAGGGGCCGGTAATAGTCGTCCCACCAGGCCGACGCGGGGAGCGGGAAGTGGCCCACCGTGTCGTACCCGCACGCAGCGATGGCCTCCAGCAGGGCTGGCGCCTCGCGGATCGCCGGGTACTCCTGTTTCCAGAACGCCGCGCATTCGCCGGGCGGGTCTGGTTTCCGCCAGCACACCTCGGTCAGGGCGATGTGTCCGCGGGGCGCGAGCAGCCGGCGCCAGCCGCGCAGGCCGGCTTCGAAGCCCATGCTGTAGATGGCGCCCTCGGACCAGATCAGGTCGAAGCAGCCGTCGGCGAAGTCGAGCTTCCGCATGTCGGCCACGCGGGCTTCCAGCCGGTCCGCGACGCCGAGGCGGTCCGCTTCACGATTCAGGGCGTCGACGAACGGCGGATGGTTGTCGACGGCGACGATGCGCGCCGCCGAGTTGCGCGCCAGCACCAGGGTCTGACAGCCGGTGCCGCACCCGATGTCGAGCACGCGCGTCCGCGGGCCGACGCCGGGCACCAGCGCCAGGGCCCGGAGCGTGCTCGCGGTGTCTCCGGGTCCCTGCCGGGGCAGTCCGCTGAACAGCTCGAAGAACAGCGTCGTCATTCGGTCCGGCGTCATGACTGCCCCCCGGGATGGCGAGGTCGGCGCGACCCTGCCTACTTCAGGCCGTGCCGGGCCTTGAACGCGGGCCAGTCGCGTTTCAGCTCCAGGAACGCCTCGAGGTTCTCGCACAGCAGGAACGGGTTGGTCCGCTTCTCCAGCGCCAGGGTGGAACTCGGCCGCACGCCGTAGTCGTGACCCGGCCAGATGGTGGCGTCGTCCGGAAAGGTGTCGATGACACGCTGAAGACTGTTCCATTCGGTCGCGGCGTCCTCGTCGGTCCTGGTGCCGCCCACCTTGCCCACGAACACGAGATCCCCCGTGAAGAGCAGCCGGTGTGTCGGCTCGAAGAGGACGAGGTGGTCCGCGGCGTGCCCCGGCACGTGGATGCAGTCGAGGGCCAGCGCACCGATCGACAGCAGTGCCCCGTCGTCGAGCCGGACGCTCGGGTCGACCGGACAGGCGGAGTGCGCGGCCACCGCCGCCCCGGTCAGACGCACGGCCTCGGCGTTTCCTTCCGTGTGGTCGGGGTGCCCGTGGGTGTTGACGACGTGCGTTACCGCGAGTCCCTGCGCCGCGGCCCGCTCGGCCAGCACCGCCGGCGAGTACGAGGGATCGATCAGGACGGCGGCCCGAGCGTCGCGGTCGCCGAGGAGGTAGCCGAAGTTCCGGTCGCCGCCGGTGCGGATCTGTTCAAAAACAAGCTGCACGATTGTATATTTTATGATCCCTGCGGTTGCGCCGGTACGGCCCCGGGGTACGCTGTGGCGGGCGTCGCACGGACGCCGGTGCGAGCCGGAAGATCCGACCGCGGGAAGCTTGGTACGCCAGGAGCACTCACGAAGGAAAGGGAAGCGTGAACCATGCGTAAGTTTCTTCTTGTCATTGCCGTGGTAGTTGCGTCCGGCCTGTTCGCCGGACCGGCCCTGCTGGAGCAGACCTCGGGCCCGTACGAGGCGGTCGACGGCTGGCTGAAGCCGTTTGCGGAGGACGGATACGCGTTCGGGTCGCCGACGGGCGTCTTCGCGGAATCGCCCGATCGGATCTTCGTCGTGCAGCGCGGCGAGATCCGACTGCCGGACCCGGTGCCGGAAGGGTTCACCGGCTACGTCGGCTCGATCGGCCTGAACGCGCTCGAGGCGGGGGAGAACCGTGTTTGGCGCAACTCGATCTTCGTGGTCGACGGCGACGGCAACCTGATCGACGCCTGGACGCAGTGGGACGAGATGTTCGCGGGAGGCGCCGGCCCGCACAAGATCAAGATCAACCCCTTCGACCCGGACCGCAAGGTCTGGGTGGTCGACGAGACCAACCACCAGGTGCACGCCTTCTCGAACGACGGCTCCGAGCTGGTGATGTCGCTGGGCGCGGGCGGCCCGGGTGACGACGAGGCCCACTTCAACCGCCCGCAGGACGTGGCGTTCCTCGAGGACGGTTCGATCTTCGTCGCCGACTCCGACAACTCGCGCGTCGTGAAGCTGGACGCGGAGGGCAACTTCGTCACCTCGTGGGGCGAGAACGGGAACGGCCGCGGCGAGTTCGACGCCGTGCACGGGGTGGCCACCGACAGCATCGGCCGCATCTACGTCGCCGATCGCAACAACGATCGGGTGCAGGTGTTCAACGAGACGACCCATCTCGCCCATCGCCACCTGGCCCGGCTTCGAGTTCCCGAACGACATCTACGCCACCGGCTACGAGGTCTGGATCGCCGACAACATGCCGACCCGGCTGGTCAAACTCGACTGGAACGGCAACCCGCTGTACGAGTTCGACGCGGCCGGCGAGGGGCCCGGGCAGTTCCGCGAGCTGCACCAGTTCTCGGTCGACGCCGAGCGCAACTTCTACGGCGTGGACAACGTGCTCGGCCGGGTGCAGAAGTTCGTCCCCGGCGACGGGGCCGGCTTCACGGAGTTGATGGGGCGGCCGGATCCGGCGCTCCGATAGGCATTGGGAGAATCGGCCGCAATCGCGCCCCGACGGTCTCCAGGCGGGGGTGATTGGCCGGGTTCACTGCCATTCACGAGAGGGCCTGCTCGCGCGACGACGCGGGCAGGCCCTCGTTGTGTCCGACGAAAGACACCCATGAGCAACGACCTGCACGACACCGGGATGGCGATCCGCCGACGCGTGCTCGGCGACGACTACGTCGACCGCGCCCTGGCCGGGGCGGACGCGTTCAACGAGGAGTTCCAGCGGCTCGTGACCGAGTACTGCTGGGGCAAGGTCTGGGGACGGTCCACCCTGACCGACCGGCAGCGCAGCCTGATCAACCTCGGGATGATCTCGGCCCTGAACCGGAGCGCGGAGTTCAAGACGCACGTGCGCGGCGCGCTGCGCAACGGCTGCACGGTGGCCGAGATCCGCGACACGCTGCTGCAGGTCGCCGTCTACTGCGGCATTCCGGCCGGGGTCGAGGCGTTCCGATTGGCTCGCGAGGTGCTGGAGGCCGAAGGGGTCGCGATCGAATAATCCCGTGTACCGGCACGCGGCGACCGCACGGTGCAGCACCCGCGCGGGGGGGTGACCGTGCGCTCCGCGTTATTGCGGCACATACGCGGGAGCGGGTCCGGCGAACTGGACGGACTCGTTGCCGGACGGGGCGCTCCCGAACATGCGGGCGGCCCGCTCGTTGACGGTCGGCGGAGAGCCGCTCGTCAGCACCAGCCAATCGGACACGACCCCCGCGTCCAGCGGTCCGATCCGCAGCTCCGCGACGTCGTCGACCGCCTCGCCGAACGCGCTTTCCTCCAGCGCGCGCCACTCGACGCGCACGGACGTGTCGCCCTTGTTGGTGAGCCGGTAGCGGTATTCGTAACCGTCCGCGGTTCGCTCGACCTCCGACTCGAAGATCACGTTGACGTAGTACCACAGCTCGTACTCGACGTCGAACGCGCGCGTTCCGCGCGAGGTCACGAGGGGCTCCCAGGTCTCCGCCTGCTGCGCGCCGCCGGGCGATCCGAGCGCCAGGCAGGCCAGCGCTCCAACCACGAACGCCGCGGCGAAACGGCGACCGCCGGTGGTGGGGGTGACATGCCGGTCACGCGGTGCGCAATGGGCAGACATGCGCCCATTCTATACACAGGAGGGATGCGGGTGTCGTCGCCGCTGGTGGAGACC
>JAGWAH010000027.1:42697-50900 GCA_021296515.1 Acidobacteriota bacterium
ACGCACACGAGGTGCTGCGCCTCGTCGAGGTAACGACCGCCTGGCTTCCGACCGAATCGGAGGTCGGCAACAAGATTGTGCCCGTGCTGTCGTTCCGGCTCGAGAACAACGGGAGAGCGCCGCTGGGCGTGATGCAGGTCAATGCGATCTTCCGCCGCTCCGGAGAGGAGCTGGACTGGGGCAGCGTCCTCGTGCGGGCGGTGGGGCGGGAAGGGCTCGCCCCCGGCGCGTCGGCCGGTCCGTTCACACTCCAGTCGGAGCGTGGCTACACCGGCCCGCAGTCGATTGACGCGCTGCTGACGCATCGCGAGTTCGTCGACGTCTCGGTCGAGCTGTTCGTCCGGCACCGCGCGGACCGGTGGACGCGCCTCGGCGCGGTCGACGTCGACAGGCGACTGCCGGCCCCGGTCGGCTGAGCGTCTGCCCTGACATTGCCGTCTTCCCGGCGTGCGACTAGACTTGCCTGTTCCCCACAGGTGTTGTCCGATGAGGTGTGGTTGCCGATACCGTGAGCGTGTGCGCCTGGCTCCACTGGTCGCAGTTGCCGTGCTGGGCTGGATCGGTCTCGGGCTTCCGGCGGAGCCGGTCGCGCAGCCCGCGGACGCAGTCCTGGTGGTTCCGTTCGCCAACCTCAGTCGGCAGGCTGCGGACGAGTGGATTGGTGCCGGCATCGCCGAGACCGTGTCGAGCGACCTGCGGAACCTGGGCGTGCCGGTGGTCGTCGACGCCGGGTCGGCGGCGCACGCGCGCGCGGGCCGAGCCACGAATGACGGGCAGGCTCTCGGCGCCGGCCGCGTGCTCGGTGCGCGATGGCTGGTCGCCGGGGGTTATCAGCGGGTCGGAGACCGGCTGCGGATAACCGCGCGGCTCGTCGACGCGACCACCGGGGAGGTGCGCCGGCACACCACGGTCGACGGATATCTCGCGGACTTGTTCGACGCGCAGGACCAGATCGTCGCGGCGCTCGCGGATGCGTTCCCTCCGACGCGCTCGCCGGCTGCGGACCTGGTCGATCACGGACGTTTGCCCGGTCTCGCGGCCGGGCGTGTCGACTCCGTTTCGGACGGCGCCGATCCCGAAGACGTGGTCCGTGCCCCGGGCGGCGTGGGACCGTTCGGCGGCGGCCGCGGCCGGTCGGGAAACACCGCCGTCGGCGGAACCGGAGTGACCGGTGTTCTCGATCTCGGCGCGACGGAGGAGGGGATGTCTCCCGCCGGCAACGGCAATGGACCCGGCGACGGCGGCGTGGACGGCGCGCGCCAGCCTCGTCGGACGGCCACGGTGTCCGAGCCGCGGCGCGGCGGCGGGTTCGCCGCGGCGCCGATCGCCCGCCGGCGCGTCACGATCGGCCGCGCGGCCCAGCCTCCCAACCTCGACGGCCGGCTCGACGACGCGGTCTGGGAGACGGCGACCTACATCGACGACTTCGTCCAGATCGCGCCCGTGGAGGGCGCCCCCGGCACCGAGGAGACCGAAGTCTGGATGGCGTACGACCGCGACAACCTCTACTTCGCGTTCCACGCCCACTACACCGACCCGGGCATGATCCGCGCCAACCGGGCCGACCGCGACGAGATCGGCGGCGACGACCGCATGTCCGTGCTGTTCGATCCGTTTCTCGACCAGCAGCGGGCGTACCAGTTCAGCGTAAACGGTTACGGCGTCCAGAGCGACGAGCTCGTCAATGCCGACGGCAGCCGCGGCGCGTCGCGCAGCCGGTCACCGCAGCAGTCGCGGTCGAGCGGCGGCGGTCGGGGCGGTCGGTCGGGGGGCGGCGGCAGCGGGCTGAGCAACTCGGGACAGTTCGGCATCCGCGGCGACCGATCGTGGAACGCGCTGTACGAGACGCGCGGCCGGATGGTCGAGGACGGCTGGACCGCCGAGATGGCGATCCCCTTCAAGAGCCTCCGCTATCCCGCGCTGGCGGGCGAGGGCGGGCGGCGCTGGGGTTTCCAGATCACCCGTGTGATCCGCGGCAAGTCCGAGGCGCAGTCGTGGTCGCCGATCTCGCGCGGCGTGGCGGGGCAGTTGACGCAGTTCGGGATCCTGGAGGGGCTCTCCGATCTGTCGCGCAGCCGCAACCTGGAGATCCTGCCGGAGCTGACCGGCGCGCGGCTCGGGGCGCTCGACACGTCGAGCGGGGCGTTTGACACCGCCGATCCGTTCGGCGACCTGGGGGTCAGCGTCAAGTACGGCATCACGCCGAACCTGACCGCGGACATGGCCTACAATCCCGACTTCTCGCAGATCGAGTCGGACCAGCCGCAGATCGAGACGAACCAGCGCTTCGCCCTCTTCTACCCCGAGCAGCGCCCGTTCTTTCTCGAAGGCCAGGAGATCTTCCAGACCTCCACGCCGCTGACGCTGCTGCATACGCGGACCATCGTCGACCCGCGCTTGGGCGGCAAGCTGACCGGCAAGGTCGGCCGGACCACGCTGGGCGTCATCGTGGCCGACGACGAGGCGGCCGGCCGCCTCGACGATACCGGGGACCCGCGCTTCGGAACCACCGCCCAGACCTTCGTCGGGCGGGCGCGCTACGACCTCTACTCCGAGTCGTACGTGGGCGCCATCATGACGGCCCGGGAGTTCGGACACGACTACAACCGCGTGGGGGGCATCGACGGGCGCTTCCGGCTGGGACGCACGCACCGCATCAGCTTCATGGGCGTCGGCTCGGAGACGCAGAGCACGGAGTACGGGTTCCTCCAGGGACCGGCGTTCGAGGCCGACTTCACGCGCCAGGGGAGGAACCTGAGCTACGGGGCCGCCTACGGCAGCGTCGATCCGGAGTTCTGGACCGAGACGGGCTTCCTGCCCCGCTGGAACCTGCGTCAGGCGACCGCGAACGTGGGCTATCGCTGGTGGCCGGAGTCGACTCTCATCACCTGGGGGCCGACCGTCAACTACCTGCGGCTCTACGATCACGTCGGCGTGCTGCAGGACGAGCAGATCCAGGGCATGGCCAGCTTCCAGTTCCGGCACAACATCTCCGTGACCGCCAACGTCAACCGCGACCTCGAGCGCTTCGAGGAGGTCGATTTCCAGAAGTCCGGTTACGGTTTCTACGGCGTGATCAGCTCGCGGCTCGTCTCGGTCGTCGGCGGACTGAACCGGGGCGACGGGATTCTCTACAGCTACGACGGATTCACGAGTCCCCTGACCACCAGTCCCTATCAACGCGCGATCCTCGGCGAGTCGACGACCGGGAACTTCCTGATCAGCGGCCGTCCGAGTTCGCGCTGGCGGTCGGATCTGACCGGCATCTTCAGCCAGCTCGTCGACCCGACCGCCGCGTTCGAGGTGATCGACGTCAAGATCTTCCGCACGCGCACCACCTACCAGTTCACCGATCGCCTGCTCCTGCGCTACATCCTGGAGCACAACACGTTCGGGAAGACCCTCGGCAACAATCTGCTGATGACCTATCGCATCAACGCGGGGACCGTTGCGTTTCTCGGCTACGACGACCGCTACCGGCAGGGCCGGCGCATCGACGAGCTCCTGTTTCCGACCGCGGCGCTGCAGCGGACGAACCGCGCGGTGTTCGGCAAGCTCTCGTACTTGTTCCGCTACTAGAGGGGCTCCGGTCCGGGGTTCCCCAAGGAGGGAGACGGACGATGAAACCAGTTGCTGTTCTCGGCATGTCGGCGCTCTTGCTGCTCGGCGGCGTCACGTTGGCCTCCGCCCAGCTCACGGCGGCGAGCGAAGGGCCCGTGGTCTACGGTCACCACCATCTGATCGTGACCGACGCGGCGGCGCACAAGCGGTTCTGGGCCGACACCCTCGGCGGGATCCCCACGCCGTTCGGGCAGTCGGAGATCTACAAGTTCGCGAACGTGCTCGTGTTCGCGCGCGAAGGCGAGCCGACCGGCGGCACCAAGGGGACCACGGTCAACCACATCGGGTTCTGGGTGCCGAGCGTCCGCGCGACCCTGGCCAGAGTACGAGGGGCGGGGTATCCCATCGTCACCCGCCAGGAGCTGCCGCCGGCCGTGGCGGTGATCGACCAGATGGCCTACCTCGCCGACCAGGACACCTACATCGCCTACGTGATGGGGCCGGACGGCGTGAAGGTCGGGACGCAGGCCGAGCCGATCGCGCTGCACCATATCCACTTCGACGCCAACGACGTCGATGCCATGAAGGCGTGGTACGTCGACATGTTCGGCGCGGCGCCCGGGATGCGGGGCTCGTTCCAGGCGGCCGATCTGCCCGGCGTCAATCTGACCTATTCGCCGAACTCGGCGGATCTGGCCGGCACCCAGGGTCGGAGCCTCGACCACATCGGCTTCGAGGTGGACGGTCTCGAGGCGTTCTGCCGGGAGCTCGAGGCCAAGGGCGTCGCCTTCGACCGCCCGTACCAGGAGATCGAGGCGCTTGGCATCGCGATTGCTTTCTTCACGGATCCGTGGGGCACCTACATCGAGCTCACCGAGGGATTGGACGAGTACTGATGAAATCCAACCGCGGGCGGCGCCGACTGGCACCCCTTCTGCTGCTGGCGGCGCTCGCGCCGGGCGCCGCTTCCGCCCAACGCCCGGTGCACGTCGACCCGCTCCTGCTGGAACAGTACGTCGGGCAGTACCAACTGTCGGCGAGCTACGTCCTGAGCATCCTCGTGGACGACGACCGGCTCTACGTGCGCGCGCCGAATCGCGGCACGCGGCTACTGGTGCCTACCTCGGAGACCGAGTTCGTCGAGGTGCAATCGGGGTTGCGCATCACGTTCCGCATCCGCGCCGATACGCGGCGGGTCGACCACCTCGTCTTCGAGCAGGCGGGGTACGGCCGGCGCGCGGACCGGATCTCGAACGCGATCGGCCTCGATCCGGCGACGCGCCCCGCCCTGGCGCTCCCCGCGGCGACGCTGGCGCGCTACGTCGGGCGCTACGAGGAGCAACCCGGGTTTGCGATCGCCATCACGCGCGCGGGTGACGCGGGGGATCGATTGCTGGCGCAGATGACGGACCAACAGGCGGTCGCGATCTTCGCCGAATCCGAGACCGACTTCTTCTACCGCGACCGCGAAGCTCGCATCTCGTTCCGGGTCGTCGGCGATGCGGTCGAGACCCTGGTATGGCGTCAGGGCGGGGCGGCGCTCGAGATGCGCCGCATGGACTGACGCAGTCGTTCCGACTCGGTGTCCCAGGTAGGATATGTACATGGTCGAGACCGGCGGCAAACCGGATCCGGAATCGCTGGTCGCCCGCATCGTGGCCGAGCTCGAGGCGAATCCTGCGGCGCAACCGCTGCTGCTGCGTGCGCTTCTGACCAACGAGTTCAGAGGCATGCCGGTTCGCCTGGACCATATCGAAGCCGACATCCGGGAAATGAAGGTCGACATCCGGAGACTGAAGACGGACGTTGCGGAGTTGAAGACGGACGTTGCGGAGTTGAAGACGGACGTTGCGGAGTTGAAGACGGACGTNNNGCGGAGTTGAAGACGGACGTCGCCGATCTCAAGGGCGATTGTCTGGAGTTCAAGCTTCCGCAACGGATCAGGGCGTTCCTCAGCCAGAAGCTGTCTCTGCGCGGGACTCGCATCATGCAGAGCGCGCTCGGGCTGCAATCGGGCAACGAGTTGAGCGAAGCCGTGGAGCAGGCCGCGGATTCGGGTGTGATCACCGACGCGGAGGAGACGCGCGTCCTGGAGACCGATCTGATTCTGCGTGCCCGGCGGAAGCGGGACCGGTCCACAGTGTGGGTGGCGGTGGAGGCCTCCCACACGGTGGACGGCTACGACGTCGACAGGGCGCGCGAGTCGGCGCAGATACTGCGGCACATGTTCGACGCGGACTCGGTCGCCGTGGCCATGGGCTACGGCGTCCGAGCCGGTGATCGAAGCCGCGCCGAAGAGGCGGGCGTCGAGCTCTTCGTTATCGAGCGCCGGCGTCAGTCCCCGGCCAGTTCCCCGTAGACCGCGGTCAGGAAGCGCTGCGGGTCGCCCCACTTGGTCTCGTAGTCGGCGGTCGGGCCGGCCGCCAGCACCTCGTCGTAGCTTGCCCCGCCTTCGACCAGCGCCGTCACCTTCGCCGCGACATCGATGATCATGTCGCGGAACTCGATGACGTCCTCGCGGCCCGACACCACGCCGTGCCCCGGCACGATCTTCGTATCCGGACCGGCGATGCCGGCGGCGATGCCGAGCGCCTCGATGGTGCCGTCGAGCGTCCCGCCGTTGCCGCGGTCGATCACCGGAAAGGCGACCGTCCGGAACACGTCGCCGAGGTGCAGCACGTCCGAGCCCTTGAAGTGGATGAAGCTGTCGCCGTCGGTGTGGGCCGGCGGCACGGGCAGCAACTCGACCTCCTCGCCGTTCAGGTGAATCCGGATCGCGTCGCTGTAGGTCAGCACCGGCAGGGCGATCGCCGGCAGGCGCTCGGCCAGACGCAGGCGTACGCGGTCCTGGGCCACGATCTCGACGCCCAACCGCCCCATGTTCTCGTTGCCGCCGACGTGGTCGCCGTGCACGTGGGTGTTGATCAGGTAGCGGATGTTGCCGTTGGAGATCCCGTTGATCGCCTCGACGATGCGGTCGGTCAGCGGCGCGAACTGATCGTCGATCATCACCACCCCGTCGTCGCCGATCGACAGGCCGATGTTGCCGCCGCGTCCCGCCAGGTAGTGGACGGTGCCCGCGACATGGTGCGTGGAGATCTCCACCGCGTCCCAGTCGACGGCCTGCTGGGCGCGGGGGGTGAGGCCGGCGATGAACACGGCCGCGGCTACGAACGTGGCGCCGACGAGCATGCTGCGATTCATGGACGTTCCCTCCAGAACGAGAAGACGACCCGGCCTTGGCGAACGTTGCGAACGGGTTCCGGGTCCCGACGATGATACGGTCGATTCGGGTCCCGACGCGAACCCCGCCGTGTGGCCCATGCGGGCCGCCACGCCTCGTTCGCAAGGCGCGTGCGGCAGGACCGTGGACTATAGTGGGGACTGGACAGTGGATCAGCGCAGGAGGATGCAGTGAGCGCCACGAAATCACACGCGACACGCGGGCGGGCTTCCGATCGTCGCCGTTTCCTGAAACGGGCTATCGGTGCGGGCGCCGCGCTGGCGGCAACCGGCGTGGGGGCCGGCGTGGGTCGCTCCCAGGCGTCCGACGGGTTCGTCCGGTTCGACCACGTCTCGTTCCCCATGCGCAACACCGGGGCCATGCTCCAGTTCTACCGCGACCTCGGCTTCCACGTGAACGAGGGTGAGCGCATCTGCTCGGTCCACTTCGGCGACGCCAAGATCAACCTCCACCGGCCGGAGATCTGGGAGAGCGGCGAGTTCACGCTGCGGGCGCCGCGGGCGGTGCCGCCGTGCGGCGACTTCTGCATCGTCTGGGGCGGAAGCGCGGCCGAGCTGGAGCGGACGTTCGAGCGGGTCGGCGCGGTGGTCATCGAGATGGGACCCCGGCAGGGCGGGCGCAACGGCGGGGTCGACACGGGGACGAGCCGCTACATTCGGGATCCCGACGGGAACCTGCTCGAGTTCATCACCTACCCGTGAGGCATGGGCTCGTCCCGCGCGGCGGTCGGCGGCACCCACCGCCTGCGGGGTGGTGGGCGGCCGCCGAAAGCTACGACAAGTTCGAGGCCAGCGTGATCAGGCCGAGGACGAAGAGCACCGCCCCGCCGGCCACCAGCGCCTTCGCGCCGAAGTCGGTCGTACCGGGGCTCAGGGCGTTGAGTAGCCCCACCAGCGCCGCGCCGGCCATCCCGACCGCCGCGATGCCGAACAGCCCGAAGAACAGGTTCGCCAACGCCAAGGTCACCATCTCGCTCACGTGACACCTCCCGCGGCAATCCGGCGGCCGACTCGGCCGCCGGGGGCAAGGACTGTAGCATGATCGGCACATGCAGCGCCGACTTCTAGTAGACACCGACTCGGCCGTCTTCAACGACGACGCCGCCGCGCTGGCGATGCTCGTGCGGCGGCGCGACCTCTTCGAGCTGCTCGGGATCACCGTCGTGGCGGGCAACCACACTGTGCCGCAGGGCGCCGAGCACATGCTTCACCTGCTGGAGCTGACCGGGGCCGCGGACGTGCCCTTGCACCTGGGCGCGCGTGCGCCGCTGGTCAACACCGCGGCGCGGGCGGCCCGCTGGGAGGCCGAGTGGGGACCCGTCGGATTCAAGGGCGCCTTCGCGGCCGAGCCCGGGGTGCGTCCTCCGCACGGCGGGCGATTCGCGTCGACCCGGCCGCG
>JAGWAH010000027.1:51010-51847 GCA_021296515.1 Acidobacteriota bacterium
GCCTGGTCTTCATGGGCGGCAATGCCCGCGTGCCCGGCAACGTGACGCCGGCCGCGGAGTTCAACTTCTGGTTCGATCCAGAGGCGGCGGCCGCGGTGCTGGCCGCGCCGATTCCGCGCATCGTGATGTTCGGCCTCGACATCACCAACCACGCGCCGCTGCACAAGACCCGCTTCGAACGCATCGTCGCGGTCGATACGCCTCTGACCCGTCTCATGCGCTACGACATGGGGCCGCGGTTCGACGCCGACCCGGCCGCGACGGCGTACGTCTGGGACTGCATCACCGCCGCGTGGCTCATCGAGCCCTCCATCGTCACCGCGTCCGAGGGGCTGCCGATCACGGTCGACACGACGTTCGGTCCGGCCTGCGGCGCAACCGTCGTCGGCCCTGGTGGCGCTGATGGCGGCCGGCGCGTCGAAGTGATGCTGGACCTGGACGTGGAGCGGTTCTACGCGCTGTATTCGGATCTCCTCACGCGGCCGGTTCCGCTTCGTCGCTCCGGCCGATAGCCGCCGGCGCGGTAAGGCGTCAGGCTACTCGCCGCGCAGCGCGAGCACCGGGTCGATCCTGCAGGAGTGTGTCCAATGTACCTGCTCCCGTGCCGCGCCGCGTTCGGCCGGAGATCGATTCCGCGAAAGAAAGACCGCTACAGGAGTAGGGCGATCCAGGGCCGCGGCGGGTTCGGCGCCGGCGCTCACGGCCTCGCCTGCCGCTCCTTCAGCGCCTTGACGAGCAGATGCACGCCGAGGCCGAGTGGGATGACGGGCCACCACGCGGCGAGCCAGTCGAGCGGGATGCCGAGCAGCGTGTTCGAGAGCAGGACGACACCCAGAA
>JAGWAH010000145.1 GCA_021296515.1 Acidobacteriota bacterium
GACGACGTGGTCCGGGGTCTGCAGGAAGCGGTAGGCGTTGTTGTAGCCGGCCGGCAGCATCGAGCCGGGCACGCCGCGTGAGAGGCAGCGGTCCCAGACGCTCATGTTCCGGTAGTGGTCGCCGTTGTGGGCGAGGTTGTAGGCCTTGTTGTCCAGCGCCCACTGCCGAACGGGCGCCCGGCCGTCCGGCGGATCGACGATCAGCGACGTCTGGCCGGTCGAGAGCACCGTGTCGCCCGCGTCGAGCCAGTAGCTGCCGTACCCGCCGACGTTGCCGCCCGCTTCGTAACGCTGGGCCGGGGCCGCGTCCCGCGCCGCCTCGTCGAGCGCCCGCTGCGTGTTGCGCTGGGCCATCTCCTCGTCGGTCAGGAAGGCTCGCCCTTCCAGCGCGGCGGGGCGCTCCATGGGCGTGATGGTCTTGTTGCCCCACAGGCCCTGCAGGTCGGGTTGGCCGTCGGCGGTGCGCGGCAGCGTCCAGTCGGGGTCTATGACGCGCTCGAGCTGCGCGTCGGCGCCGGACGCCCCGGTCAGCGCGAAGGCGGCAGCGAAGGCGATGATGGCGACGAAGCGGCGGTTGATGAATCTGTGCATCGAAAGGCTCCTTGGCTTGGGTCTGGTCAGCGTGCGCCGCCGGCTTCCGCGGCCTTCCGGGCATCCTCGGCCCGTGCGCTCACCATCAGGTTCAGCATCCCGTAGTTCCCCTCGTGGCAGGCGTACTCGAAGACCGGCAGATCGTTCTTCTGCATCGGCACCGCGACCGACCAGGGGCGCTCGAACGATTCGGGATCGGTGACGGTGTACTCGTAGAGGAGAATCCCTTCCTCGACGCGGGTGAACCGCTCGACCAGGTGCAGTCCGGGGCCGGTGCCGCGGAAAGAGGTCTTGGCGGTGAAGTTCTGCGTCTCGATCACCAGGGTGTCGCCGTTCCAATGTCCGCGCGAGTCGCCGCGCCACTGCCGCACGCCGTCCGGCAGGTGGTCCGAGGCGTCGAGGGGAACGATGCGCGCGTCGTGCACCATCTCGTTCAGGATGACCACGTGGTCGGCCGTCTGAAAGAGCTGCATGTTGTTGTTGTAGGCGCTGGGGTTCATCGGGGGGCCGGCGTTGAAACCGAGAATGCAGCGCTCGAACGCGCCGCGGTCCTCCGGACCGTGCGCGTCGCGGCCGAGGGCGGTGCGGCGTGCGGCGGCGCGCTCGCGTCCGGCCGGCGTCAGCCCCGGCAGGCGTCCGTCCGGCGGGTCGACGACGAGCGACGTGCGCAGGTCGTCGGTGAGCTGCCGGCCGTAGTCCCACCAGAAGTCGTTGTAGCCGCCCGACAGCGGGATCCGGCCGTCGGGTCCCGGCTGGTCCTTGTCGAGCGCGGCGAGCCGTTCCTCGGTGAACTGGGCGGCTTCCTCCGCGCTGAATATGTCCTGGTCGGCGAGGGCTTCGGGCCTCTCGAGCGGCGTCAGGCTGCGGAAGTCCCAGACGCCCTGCAGGTCGGGGCGTCCGTCCGGGGTGCGCGGCACCTGCCACGCGTCGGACGCGCCGTCCTGGCCGGCGGCAGCGGCGGGGACGAGCAGGGCGGCGGCGAGCAGCACGGCGAGACTGGTCGAAACGAACGGTCGGCGTCGCATCCGATACCTCCTGGCTGTAGCCTGTAATCCAACTGCATATTATGCCCCGGTTCGGTGCCGGCTTGACAGGCGAATCCGTGGTCGTACAGTTAGGAGCACGCGCCGCGCCGCCGCCGGGCGCCGCCGCGCCGTAACCGTCCGACGCGTCGCACGAGGCGAGTCCTCGCTGGCGGGGTCGGACCTGGGCGAAGGAGAGAGCCGATGCACCGGATCGTCGTCGTCGCGCTGGGCGTGCTGCTGGTCGCCGGGGGCACCGCGGTCGCGGGCCAGGAAGACTGGTTGCAGTTTCGGGGACCCGCCGCAGGCGTCGTACCCGACGATCCGGATCTGCCGGAGCGCTGGAGCGAGACCGAGAACGTCGTCTGGACGGTCGATATTCCGGGGCTGGCCTGGAGCTCGCCGGTGGTCGCGGGCGACACCGTGTTCGTCACCACCGCGATCAGCGCCGGCGACGAGCCCGAGCCGATCAAGGGGCTCTACGACCCGGGCATGGAGAACGGCTCGGAGGCGTCGCTCAACGAGCACCGCTGGATGCTCTACGCCATCGACTACCACACGGGGCGCGCCCGCTGGCAGCGCGAGCTCTACAGCGCGCCGCCGCCCGGGAAGCGGCACCTGAAGAACAGCTTCGCGTCGGAGACGCCGGTCACCGACGGCCGGCGGGTCTACGTCTACTTCGGGGCCGTCGGTCAGATCGCCGCCTTCAACATGAGCGGCGAGACCATCTGGACCCGGGAGCTCGACGTCTACAACACGTTGCTGGAGATGGGGACCGCCGCGTACCGGCTGTACATCGTCAACGACAACACCACCCGGTCGTTCCTCGCCGCCTTCGACAAGGACAGCGGCGAGAAGGTCTGGGAGGTCCAGCGCGACGAGCAGGGCCAGAACTGGTCGACGCCGTTCGTCTGGGAACACGACCTGCGGACCGAGCTCGTGACCGCGGGCACGCAAGGCGTGCGCTCCTACGATCTGGACGGCGAGCTGCTCTGGGAGCTCCATGGCATGTCGGGGCTCACCATTCCGACGCCCTTCTCCAGCCATGGCCTGGTCTACATCAGCTCCGGCTATCCCGGCGGCGGCCTGCGGCCGGTGTACGCCGTACGGCCGGGCGCGTCGGGCGACATCTCGCTCTTTCCGGAAGATGCGATGCGGCGCGGCATCACCTCCGGGTTCCCCGGTCCGCTCACCTCATCGGAGGACATCGCCTGGTCGTATCCGCTGCTCGGGACCTACAACACGACCGCCATCGTCTACGGCGACATCTACTACACGCTGCTCGACGCCCACGACGCGCGCACCGGGAAGGAGATCTACGGGCGCCGGCGCCTGGAGATCGGCAACGGCTTCACCGCCTCGCCGTGGGCCTACAACGGCAAGCTGTTCCTGTTGAGCGAGGACGGCGAGACCTACGTGGTCAAGGCCGGATCCGAGTTCGAGATCCTCCACAAGAACGCGTTGAACGAGATGACCCTGGCCACGCCGGCGATCGCGCGCGGCAACCTCTTCATCCGGACGCAGTCGAAGCTCTATCGGATCGCGAAGGGAGGCGGGCAGTGACGACGTTGCACACCATGGCGCGCGGTGGACTGCTGGCCGCGGCGGCTGCTCTGCTCGCGGCGAGCGCCGCCGCGCAGGAGGTCGCTCTCGAGCCGATCGGCGAGATTCCAGGGCCGGTCGAGTTGGTGCGTGTCCGGGGGGATCACGCCTACGTGTCCGGCGGGCACACGTTCACGATCTACGACGTCTCCGACCCGTCGAGCCCGATCGCGCGCGGCTCGCACACCTTTCCGCAGGAGATCTGGGGCTTCCGGCTGACCGAGGACCGCGCCTACGTCGGCGCCAACTTCTTCGGCCTCGGCATCCTCGACATCTCGGATCCGGACGCGCCGGTGCTGCTCGGGCAGCACAAGACCCTCGGCCAGACGAAGATCGGCGACGTCGCCAGCGGCAAGGTCGGCATCATCGACCACATGGAGGGGTTCGTCCTGATCGACGTGTCGGACGAGACGGCTCCGGCCGGCATCGGCTCCTTCTTCCTGGACGGCTACGCCCGCGACGTGGTCACCGCCGGGACCATCGCCTACGCCACCGATTCGCCGTCCGGGCTCTACGTGTTCGACTTGTCGAGATCCGGCATGCCGGAGCCGGTCGGCGTGATCCACGCGCCGGCGGCGCCGCGGGATATCGAGGTGTCGGTGGGCACGGGCTCGCGGCCGACCCTGATCGTCGGGGCCGGCGGGGGAGACCTGCAGGTCTACGACGTCTCCGACCCGGCTGCGCCGAGCAAGCTCTCGTCGTTCGAGACCCCGGGCCGCGCCACTCGCGTGTCGCTGGACGGCCACCACGCCTACGTGGCCGATACCGAGGCGGGCGTGCAGGTGGTGGACCTTTCAGATCCCGCCAATCCGACCCTGGCGGGCGCCTACGCGACGCCCCGCCCGGCGCGCGACGTCTCCGCCGATGGCTCGCTGGTTCTGGTGGTCGTCGGCGACAGCGAGCGTGAGGGGCACGACCGCTGGGTGATGATTCTCGGACGATGACGCCGCCCCGGTTGCGAAGGGCCCGCCTGGTGCGGGGAGCGCTGGTTTCCGGCCTCCTGCTCGTGGCTTGCGAGACGAGCGAGAGTCCGATGGAGCCGTCACTCCCAGCGGAAGACCCTCGACGCGACGGCGGTAGCGAGCACGAACACCAGGACGAGCGCCGCGATGTCGCCCGCGTGCGCGGACCACGGGTTCCCCGACCAGATGCCCCGCAGCAGCGAGACCGCGTAGGTCAGCGGCAGGAACCGCGCCACCGCGGCGAGAGCTGGCGGCAGCGTCTCGACCGGCGTGAAGAGCCCGGAGAGCGGAATCATCGGGTAGAGCAGCAGCGCCCCGAGCGGCTGCGCGAACCGCGCGGTCGGGACGAGGCTGGCGATGACGAAGCCGATGGACAGGATGCTCCAGGTGGTGAGCACGAGCGCCGCCGTGAACGCGGCCAGCGGCGCGTCGACGCCGACCGGATAGAAGCGCCGGCCGGCCAGCAGCATCAGTCCCAGCGCCGCCGCCGTGAAGATCAGCTTGACCAGCACGTGCGCGAGCAGGATGGTCGGCGGGCGAACCGGCGTGGCCCGCAGGCGTTTCAGGATGCCCCCCTCGCGGTAGATGCCGATGATGGTGACCAGCGAGAGGACGGCGCTGAGGGCGATCATGACGGCGACGAAGACGGGCAGGTCGGTACGCAGGAACTCGATGTCGCCAGGGGCGGCTTCCCGAGTATCGGAATCGTTGGCGCTGCCGATGGCAATCCTCCCGACGACCAGGAAGAGCAGCACCGGCACGGCGAGCGAGCCGAAGACGCCGAGCGGCTCGCGGACGAAGATCTTGATCTCGAGCAAGGTGAGGTGCAGGAGGTGTCGCAGCATCGCTCGCATCGCGTCGCCTCAGGCCCGAATCGACCGTCCCGTCAGGGTCAGAAAGACGTCCTCCAGGGTCGGCAGCACGGTGCGGAACTCGGAGACCGGCATGCGGTGCTCGGAGATGGTGTGGATGACGTCGGTCACGAGGGTGTCGCCACGACCTTCGATCTCATGCCGGCCGCCTTCGCGCCTGACCGCGGTCGCCGAGGGGATCGCGCGAAATCGATCCGCGGCGCCGTCGTGATCCGTCGCCACGACCACCGTCCGCTGCGGGCAGTGCCGCTCGATCAGCTTGGCGGGAGGGTCGACGTCGACGATGCGGCCGTGGTCGATGATCGCCACCCGGTCGCACAGGCGCTCGGCCTCCTCCATCAGGTGCGTCGTCAGGAACACCGTCTTGCCGCGTTCGCGGATGTCATGAACGAGGTCCCAGATCGCGCGCCGCGCCTGCGGATCCAGCCCCGTCGTCAGCTCGTCCAGAAACACGACCTCCGGGTCGTTCACCAGCGCCAGGGCGATGAACAGGCGCTGCTTCTGACCGCCCGACAGCGTCATGAACCAGGCGTCGCGCTTGTCGTGAAGTCCGAGCTGCCGGAGCAGCGGATCGCCGTCGATCGCCGTCGGATAGAGCGACCGCCAGAAGGCGACCGCCTCCCACACCTTGATCCGCTTCTGTAGCTGCGCCTCCTGGAGCTGGACCCCGATCCGGAGCTGGAGCGCGCGCCGGTCGCGGACCGGATCGAGACCGAGCACCGCGATGCGGCCTGCATCCGGCTCCCGCAGTCCCTCGACGCACTCCATCGTCGTGGTCTTTCCGGCCCCGTTCGGTCCGATGAGGCCGAAGATCTCGCCGCGCCGCACCGCGAAGGAGACGTCATCGGCGGCGACGGTCGGGCCGTACGCCTTGCGGATCGCGTCGACCTCGATGACGAGATCGGGATTCATGCCGGTCCGGCTCTCACGCGCCGCCGCCGGTCACCGCCCTGCCGCGTCCTCGAGCACGAACTCCGCGCCCTTCTCGGCGATCATGACGGTGGGTGCATTGGTGTTGCCCGACGTGATCCGGGGCATGACCGAGGCGTCGATGACCCGCAGGCCGGACACGCCGTGCACCGCGAGCCGGTCGTTGACGACCGCGAGCGGGTCGTGGCCCATCCGGCAGGTGCCGACGGGATGAAAGATCGTCGTGCCGAGGTCCCCGGCCGCATGCGCCAGCGCCTCGTCGCTGTCGACCTCGGGACCGGGAAGCCACTCCC
>JAGWAH010000146.1:0-6415 GCA_021296515.1 Acidobacteriota bacterium
CCCACGGGAGGCCGCATGATGGTGCCGCGCAGGGTCTGCGGCGTGTAGAGCGGTCCCAGCCGGAAGCCCTCGACCGCGTCGATGGCCATCTGCCGGATCTCGGGCGTGAAGTCGACGAGGTCGTCGATCGACGTGCCCTGGTACTCGAACGCGGCCGGCCTGGTGGGAAAGGGCTGGGTCGGCGAGAGGATCTCGCCCTCCAGGTCGGTGTCGGTCGCCACCGGCAGCTCCTCGATGGGCCACACCGGCTCGCCGGTGATCCGGTCGAAGACGTAGACGAAGCCCTGCTTGCTGACCTGCGCGACGGCCTTGATTTCCCGCCCGTCGACGGTGATGTCCAGCAGGTTCGGGGCCGCCGGCAGGTCGTAGTCCCACAGCCCGTGGTGGATCGTCTGGAAATGCCACTGCCGCTGGCCGGTCTCGACGTCGACCGCCACGATGCTCTCGGCGAAGAGGTTGTCGCCCAGCCGGTGCCCGCCGTAGTAGTCGTTCGTCGGCGTCCCGATCGGCAGGAAGACCCAGCCGAGCTCCTCGTCGCCGCTCATCATCGACCAGATGTTCGTGTTGCCGCTGTAGCGCCACGACTCGTCCAGCCAGGTGTCCGACCCGAACTCGTCGGCGCTCTGCGGCACGGTGTGGAAGTCCCACCGGTGCCGCCCGGTCCGTACGTCGTAGGCGCGGGCGAATCCCGGCGTCGCCTCGCGGGTGATGGTCCGGTCGTTGATGGTCGAGCCGACGATGACGGTGTCGCGGATGACGAGCGGCGGCGACTGCGACGAGAGCGGCAGCAGGTTCAGGATGTCGCGCTCCCCGCGGGTGGCGCGCGGCACGCCGTCCATGAGATCGACCCGGCCGTTGTCGCCGAAATCGGGCGCGGGGATCCCGGTCTTCGCGTCCACCGCGATGAGGAAGCCGTCGCCGGTGGCCCACACGATGCGGGCGTCGCCGTCATTTTCCCAGTACGCCACGCCCCGGTGGCGCCACTGCGCGATGGCCGGATTGCCCGACTCGTAGGCGCGCGGATCGTGCACCCACAGGGTCTCGCCGGTCCGGGCGTCGATGGCCGCGGCCCGGTAGAGCGGCGTGCTCACGTAGAGAACGCCGTCCACCATGAGCGGCGTCGCCACCAGCGAGCGTATCGACGGCCGGCTGCGCGTCCTGCTCACGCCGTCGAACGCCGTCCACAGGTCCGGCTCTTCCGCCTGCAGGATGTCGAACAGGGTGTCGGCGGCGACCAGCGAGTCGCCGAGGCCGGTGGAGTGGACCAGGTGCGAGTCGACCGACTGCCAGTGCCACCGCACCTCGAGGTCGCCGAAGTTGTCGGCCGTGATCTGGTCGAGCGGGGAGTACTTCGTGCTCCCGCTGTCACCCGCGTAGCTCCGCCACTCGCCGTCGGCCGGCGCGCCGTACTGCGCCTCGGCCGGGCTCGCAGCCAGACACGCCGCCATTGCCGCCGCCACCGTCGCTGCATGGATCCATCGCATGGTCAAGACCTCGTTTGCTCAGGTGGAGTCTACGCTCTTGGGCGCGCATCGCGGCTGCCGAATAGCACGGTCGCGTCCGCGTCGGGGCCTTGAACGGACGTAGCCCCGCGTTACGTCGGGAGCTTGTGCTCCGCCCGATTACCGCAGGACGTCGCTCTCCTCCGCCATCCGGATCAGCACCTCGGCGTCCTCGGGCAGCAGCAGCCGGCGCGCGACAGACTCGTCGGCGGCGCGCCGGACGGCGGCGACGAAGCCGGCGTGGTCGTCGTAGCGTTCCTCCAGTGACAGGCGCGGATCGCCGCTGGCCTCCCGCTCCGCCCGAGTCCGGGCGAACGGGAAGAACGACCCGGTCAGCGAGCAGAGGTCGCGCCCGCGCGGGCCTGCCGCGTGCAGGTTCCAGCCGGTGTTGGTGCCGACGGGGACGGCGATGTCCACCGTGTGGATTCCCGCGACGTCGTGCCCGTCACGGTCGGTGGTCGGCACGAGCACCTGGTACGACCCGTCGCGGGTCGGGGGCAGCACGGTCTGCCGGCCGCCCTGCGGTCCGAACGTCGGCCCGAAGCCGAGCGCGTCGAGCCCGTTCACCCGCGTCGGAAAGCTGACGCCCGGGATGGCCGGGAAGGTCCGTCCCACCTCGTCGACGGTCGCCAGCGTCCCCCGCCGCACGTCGGGGTAGCTGCTCGGGGGCGGCTCGACGCCGCGGTCGGCCCACGCGTCGAGGGCGACGAGAAGCGCCCGCATCGCCGGCGCCGCGCTGCGGTAGGTGTTCGTCACGTACGCGCACGCCCCGCGGTCGGCGGGCATCGCACCAACCCCGGCGGCCCCGCCGTGCGGGTGGCTGGCCAGCAGGTACAGGCGCACGTTGTCCGGAATCGGCACCGGGTCGCCGTGGCCGTCGTGGACGTTCAGCGACGCCTTCATCTGCCAGAACTCGTTGCTCGTGTCGACGTGGAAGACGAGCGGATCGGTGGCGGGCCGCTTCAGGATGCCGTCGCGGACGCCGGTCACCGGATCCGTGGTCACCGCGTAGGTGAGCGGCGGATAAGACTGCGACGTGAAGTCGGACGTGCGGTCCTGGCGGGAATAGATGTTCGGGTCGGCGAACTCGACGTTGGCGAACAGCCGGTGCGTTCCGGGGATGTGGATGCGGACCGCGTCGAACACGCGGCGGCGCGCCTCGTCCTCGTTGAAGCCAAGGTAGAGCCAGTCGCGCAGGTACATCCCGGTCGACGAGATGCCGAGCCCGTAGGCGCGGCGGATGCCGGTCGCGTCGGCGCTCGCGGCCAGCGGATTCGGGTTCCCCGCGTCGTCGGCCGTCGCGTAGCGCAGGAACGAGGCGACGTCCCGGGTGACGGCGTAGCCGAGCCCCATGACCCACGGGTCCTTCGCCGGGTAGATCAGCTCGTACACCTTGTCCGGGTCGAACCCCTCGAAGACGCAGATGTCGGTCGTCGAGGGCGCAAGGGACGCCTCGCCCGACGGACACGTCCCGAACGCCCACCGGTCGGTGGGGACCGACCGGCGCTCGCCGTCGATGGCGTCGCGGACGGTGAGCGTCGAGTGCGCCGTGTCGGTGTCGGCCGTCGCGTAGCTCACGAAGCGATCGTTGCCCTTGAGCGGCAGCGTATGGGCGAGGGCGCCGGCCGCCGTCGGGTCCGACGGGTACTCGATGCGTATCCGGGAAACGATCGGGCTGCCGTCGGCCTGCACTGCCACCGGCAGGTTCGCGCCGAGCCGCGTCGCCGTGGTCGTGACGTCGCCGGCCCAGCCGGCGTCCACGAACGTGTACCCGAGGCGAAAGAACAGCCCGTCGCCGGACTCGGGATCGGCCCCCGGCGGTAGCGACGGGAAGGTCTGGAAGGGGAGCTCGATCGCGTTGCCGCGGTTGTTGATGCCGTACAGCAGCTTGCGGTTGCCGCGCGCCATGTCGACCGGCTTGATGATGAAGAACGGCTGCGCGGGGCGCGGTCCAGGTTGACGATCTCCGCGTTGAGCGGGTCGTCCGGGTCGACCTCCATGTGGACGGTGCCGTCGAGGCGCTCGAACGCACCGGCATCGCCGAATACGGCGCCGTCCGCTCCACCTCGATGCGGACCACCCGCGCGTCGGCCGGCGTCGCGGCCAGGGCGCCCAGCAGAACCGCCGGAACCACGAGCGCGATTGTTCGTCTCATCACTGCGCCTCTCCTTCGTTGTCCTCTGTCCGGCGCCGGCACTGCACCGACCGCTGATTCGAGACGTCGGCGGCGGTCCATTCACTCGGTATCGAGTGGCCTGTCAGCGTCTCCGCTCGATGCCGAGGGGCCTTGCCACGGGCTTCTAGCGACGTTCCCGGAACTGCGTCTCGGTGCAACTGACAAAGTCGATGACGCCCAGCATTTCCCGTTGCAGGGCCCGGAACTCGTCGTCGCCCATGAGAATCTCGGCGAAGTCCTGGCGCATCTCGGGATCGGCGTGCCGTTCGCTGAAGAGCATCTGGTCGACCGGCCGCTCGATGTTCTGAGCGCCCGTCATCCAGCGGCCCGTCTGCACCGACATCTCTGCGCCGGGATAGTTTCTCTGAACCAGGTCGACCATGTCCCGCGCGAGCGCCCGGGCGGCGGCATTCTGCCCCGGCTGGATGTTGCAGATACGGCGGAACACGAACGCGCCTTCGTCCTGCGGTGCGGCCTCCGCCGTTACGGCCCCGGTGACGCCGAGCAGCGCGAAGGCGACGATGGAATTCCTCATGGAGCTGCCTCCCTCACGCGAGCGGGTTTCACGATACGGCGCGCGGGCATCGGGCCGCACGAACTCGGACGGCAGCCGCCGCGCCGTCACGAAGCTGACGTATCCAGCAACGCGACGTCCGGGAGTCGCGCAGCCTTGCGATCGAACGTGCACAGCGGACGCGCTCCTGCCCGCTCCGCGGCGGCGGCGATCATCAGGTCGGAGAAGTCCGCCACTCCGCGGCGATAGTGCACGGCCGACCGGGCCACGTCGGCGGCCGCCTCGACGACGAGGCCGTCAGTTGCTACCAGGTCTTCCAGCACGGTCGCGATCCGATCGGGTGAATGACCATAGGTCCGTCTCAGCACCCAGACGAGCTCCACCATCACCTCGCGGCAGACGAAACCGGGCCGCGCCGGCGTCAGCGCGTCCAGCAGCACCCGGGCCGTTTCCGCCTGCTCCACATCGTCGTCCACCAGGTAGCGGACGAGAACGTTGGTGTCCAGCGCGATCACGACTCGGTAGCCCCCTCGGCGATGGCGCGTTGCATGTCGTCGAGCGTGGCGGGAGGGCCATCGGCTTTCAGCGCGCCGAACAGCCGGTTGATGGATCGCACGGGCAGGATGCGCACGTCGTCGTCGAGGATCAGGTAGCGTACACGGTCGCCGGGCTGTACGCCGAGTGCGTCCCGCACCGGTTTGGGCAGCGTGGTTTGACCCTTCGTCGTGATCGACGACTCGATCATCCGGAACGTCCTTTCTCCTGCAGGCCGCCCTCTCGCTCGCACGTCGCCTTGCATACCCCCGCCCCGAGAGGCGCCTTACTTGAGTCGCTGTCGTAAGGATAACCCATGGCTGCCGTGCAGGCGCACGTTTCTCCGCCCCCGCTCGTGACTGGACCGACTACGGCAGTGCCAGCGCGACGAGCTGCTCGCGGTCCGCTCCGCCGCCGACGGCCAGGACGATGTACTGCTTCCCGTCCGCCAGGTAGCTGATCGGCGCGGACGACGACCGGGCGGGCAGCTCCATCTCGAACAGCTCGTAGCCGGTGTCCTTGTCGAACGCGCGCAGCGTGTTCGATTCGATGCCCTGGCCGATGAAGAGCAGCGTCTTCGTCAGCAGCGGGCCGCCGCCCTTCTCGTAGTTGCCGAGCGGGGGGACGCTTCGTGGTCCCGCGGGCCGTCGCCGAGCGGCACGCTCCACAGCTTCTCGCCCGCGTTCATGTCCAGCGCCGCGAGCTGCGAGTAGGGCGGCTTGAAGAGCGGGAGTCCCCGCGGGCCGGGCAGGTTGCTCACCTGCGGCCGGATCGTCAGGTCCGAATTCGCCGGGTCGCCGGCTTCCAGCACGACGAACGAGAAGTGCGCCCAGCTCGGCACGTAGAGCCGCCCGGTCTGCGGATCGAAGGCGGCGCCCCACCAGTTGGCGCCCCCGCTCCAGCCCGGCCGCACGATGTTGCCGCCCAGCGCCGGCGGCGTGTAGAGCGGGCCGGCGCTGTGCTGCCGGTAGATCTCCAGCGCCTCGGCGCGCAGCTCGTCGGTGAAGTCGATCAGGTCCTCTTCGAGCGACCCGTTGGTGAGGTACAGCGGGGGCTTCGTCGGATACGGCTGCGTGGGCGAGGTGCGCTCGCCCGGTACCGTCGACGGCGGGACGGGGCGCTCCTCGATGGGCCAGACCGGTTGGCCTGTAGCCCGGTCGAAGACGAAGGTGAATCCCTGCTTGGTGATCTGCGCGACCGCCTTTATCGGCTGCCCGTCGACCGTGATGTCGATCAGGTTCGGCGCGGCCGGCAGGTCGTAGTCCCACACCGCATGATGCACGAACTGGAAGTGCCAGACCCGCTCGCCGGTCTCGGCGTCGAGGCAGACCAGCGAGTTGGCGAACAGGTTGTCGCCGGGGCGGTGCCCGCCGTAGTAGTCGGTCACCGGCGAGCCGACCGGCAGGTAGATGTACCCGAGCTCCGGGTCGTAGCTCATGTTCGACCAGACGTTGGCCCCGCCCGACCACTTCCACGACTCGTTGCCCCAGGTCTCGTTGCCGAACTCGCCCGGCTGCGGAATGGTATGGAAGATCCACTTCATCTCGCCGGTGCGGACGTCGTAGCCGCGGACGTGTCCCGGCGGCGCCTCCTTGCGGCCGGTGCCCTCCGTGATCGCCGAGCCCACGACGACCGTGTCGCCCGCCACGAGCGGCGCGGAGCTGACCGCGTACTGGCTCGTGTCGATGA
>JAGWAH010000146.1:6456-8747 GCA_021296515.1 Acidobacteriota bacterium
CGCCGGTCTTCGCGTCGACCGAAACCAGCCAGGTCCGTCCGCCGGCATAGAGCAGCCGGGCCTCCTCGCCGTCCGTCCAGTAGGCGAGTCCCCGGATCAGGAAGCCGTGCACGGAGGGGCGCCCGTCCAGGTAGAGGCCGGGGTCGTAGCTCCAGATCGTCTCGCCGGTCGTCGGATCGATCGCCGCGACCTGCCCCAGGTTGGTGGTGGTGTAGAGCACGCCGTCGACCACCAGCGGCGTCACCTCGTAGGCGTAGGTGCGGAACCGCTGGCCGTCGCGGATGACCGGGTTCTCGGCCCGCAGCCTCTCGTCGACCGACGTCCAGGCCCAGGCGATGCGGAGCTGATCGACGTTGTCCGCCGTGATCTGGTCGAGGGGCGTGTACTTGGTATGGCCGGGGTCGCCGCCGTAGAAGCGCCACTCAGCCGGGTCGGCGCCGGTCTGGGCGCGTGTCTCGATTGGCGTCAGGGCCAGGCTGACCACGAACAGCAACCCGGCCAAGTGGGGTGTCGCCGTCTGCCAATCGATCCATCGCATGATCTGCACCTCGGATGTTACAGGTACGGGGCTCATTCCAAGCGGGCGGATTCCGCGGGCATTGCATGGCTTCAGGTATTGCGGGCACCGCGGCTCCACCTCTGCGCTACACTGAAGTTGTTCCGATGTTCGATACTCACGCGATCGCCCGGAGCCTGACTGATGCCGACCTGACACCGGAACAGGCAGATGCCATCACCAACGCCATCCGTCAGGTCGCTGAGCACGACATGGCCGGGCTGGCGACAAAAGCCGACCTCGCGGAACTGCGGGTCGAGCTGGCGGGCCTCGAGGCCCGCCTCATCAAGTGGATGATCGGCATCGTGTTCGCGGGTGCCGGCCTCGTAATCGCCGTCCTTCGCCTCATCGGATGACCCTGGCGCGAGCGGCGTAGCGGCCGCGAATCGTGATGCTGTCGGTCGCGCCGGGCAGCGTCAGGTCGAAGACCTCCTCGAAGCTGCGCGCACCTGTCCGCGTCAGGGTGAGCGTCGCCCGCGTGCCGTGCGCGTTCTCCGACGCCTCGAGGACGAAGACCATGCGCTCTGGCGGCGTCGACGCGTCGTCGAGGACGAACGTGTTCACGAACCCCTCGCTGTTGAACTGGCGCAGCACGTACGTGTCGCGGTCGTCGTCGTAGCTGATTACGGTCCAGTCCTCGTGGTGGTCGCCGTCGGGCAGGCCGTCCTGCGGCGGGAAGACCGACCGGTTCCGGCTCAGCAGATACCGGCCCTGCAGCACCAGCTCGTACGTGCGCTGGCCGCGGCCGTCGCCGAACGTGGCGGACTCCTCCCCGGTCCACGCGCCGATGAAGAACTCGAACGCGGACCAGCGATCCGGTGCGCCGCCCTGCTGGCCGGTGGCGGGAACGGCGATGGACGCGAACAGCAACGCGGTCACGATGGCTCTCATGGAATCCTCCCGGGTAGACGGGGTTGCGCGACGGGGATCACGGTACCGCGCCCGTCGGGCCCGGGATTGTAAGGAATCGACAGCCTGGCGCTGGCTCTGCGGCGTCGGCGCGGTTTCTGCGGCGCAGACGCCTACTCCACATCGAGCGCCGACACGCGCGGGCTGGCCGCGAACTCACCGGGCGTCATGCCCGAGAAAGCCCTGAACTCGTGGATGAAGTGGGCCTGGTCGTAGAACCCGGCGTCGTGGGCCACTCCCGTCAGCCGGGCGTCCGGGGCGTGCCGCAGGCGCCGGCACGCGCGCAGGAACCGCGCCAGCCGCGTCAGGTCAGGGCAGCGGCGAACGTCCGCTCGAGACGCCGCTGGCTGATGCCGAGCGAGCCGGCGATGCGATCGATGCGCAACGGCGCGCGCGTCCGCCACAGCGCGCGGACGAGCGCGGCGACGTCCTGCTTGTGGTGGCCGTCGAGACGCCTCCGCAGAAACGCCTGCACCGCGCCGGCGCGATCCTCGTCGGTCCCGGCCCTCGCGATTCGGTCTTCGACCTCACGGACGTCGCGGTGGGGCCACACCTCGTCCGCGGGCGTGGCACGATCCCCGATCTCGCGCATCGGAACCGCGAAGAAGTGGTGCGCCCCCCACGGATGGAACCGCACCGAGACGAACCCGCCGGCGCCAGCCGGCTGGATCTCGACGTAGCGGCTGATCTGGGAGACCAGCAGGCTGACGGGTTGCCCCATGGCGTCCGCTCTCGCGAAACGCATCGTGAACGGCCGGCGGTAGTGGAAGATCGCCTCGACGACGCCGTCCGCCACGATCCGCTCCGGCCCGCCGAACAGGGCCGG
>JAGWAH010000147.1:0-4434 GCA_021296515.1 Acidobacteriota bacterium
CGCAGCAGCACGCCGTTGACGAGGCTGAAGATGGCGGTGTTCGCTCCGATGCCGAGCCCGAGGGTGAGCACCACCATCAGCGCGTAGCCCGGCGATCGCAGCAGCGATCGCACACCGTAGCGCACGTCCCGGATCAGTGCTTCCAGCATGGGAATCGACCCCTACCCTCCGCCGAGAGCCCGCACGCCGACGACGGCAATCGTGACGCAGGCCGCGGCCCCGAAGGTCATCACGATGCCGACCTTCGCCATGTCGCGGATCGAGAAATAGCCGGCCGAGTACGGCAGCACGTTGGTCGGACTCTCGGTCACCAGGATGAAGGCGAGCGTCGACGTGAACGCGGCCGGCGCCGCGATGGTCCAGACGTCGAGGCCGAGGTCCTGGGCCAGCGCGATCAGGATCGGCATGATGATCGCCCCGGTCACGGTGTTGCTCGAGAACAGCATGTGCAGCGCCGCCACCACCAGCACGATGACGAAGGGCTGCAGCACGCCGGGCACGTCGGCCAGCCGGCCCAGCATCACCTGCGCAAGCCAGCGCGCAGCCCCGGTCTCGAAAACCATCACCCCCAGCGACAGCCCGGCGACGATCAGGACGACGCCGCCCCAGTCCATGTCGCGCTGGGCCTCCTTCCAGGAACAGCAGCAAACCGCCGCCCAGCGCCACGGCCTGCGTCGGCGGATCGATGAGCCCGCCGGTCCATTCCGCGAGCAGCGGCGTCGTCAGCCACGTCGTGATCGTCCCGGCGAAGACCGCGACGGTCCAGATCTCGAGGCGGGTCGGACGGCCGAGCGCCGCGATGCGGTCGTCGATTTCCTCCCGCTCCAGCGGCAGGCGCTCGATCTCCGGCGGAAACGCGCGCAGCAGAATCTGCCAGCAGACCGGGATCATCAGGATCGCGGCCGGGAACCCGAAGGCCATCCAGCGCGCGAACGAGATCTCCACCCCGGCCAGCTCGCGCAGGTAGCCCACCGCGGCCAGGTTGGCGCCAGCGCCGGCCGGCGTGCCGATGCCGCCGATCAGGGGACCGAAGGCGCAGGAGATCATCAGCGCCCGCCCGTAGCTGCTCTTCCTTCAGGAGCCCGACGCCGAGCGGCAGCAGCACCGCGGCCACCGCCATGTCGGTGATCCACATCGACAGCATGGCGCCGATCACCAGGAAGCCGAGCAGCACCCGATCGGTGCGGGTGCCGACAACGCGCAGCATGTGCAGCACCAGCCGCGTGCCGAGCCCCGACCGCGTGAAGCCGGTGGAGAGGAACAGCACGCCGATGAAGAAAGTGACCAGCGTGTTGCCGAAGCCGGCGCGGACGGTGGTCGCGTAGTCGGCGATCCCGAAGATCGGCACCAGCAGCAGAACGAAGAGCGCGGTGACCGCGAACGGGATCGCCTCGGTAACCCAGAGGGTGATGGCGAAGGCCAGGATCGCCAGGCACGCCTTGCCGTTCGGGGTCAGGGCGATGACGTCGCCGGCGCGCTCGAGCGGCGCCGGCTCCGGCAGCCAGTCGACCACGAGCATCAACAGGATGGCGGCCAGGATGGTCAGCGCGCGGCCCCGCTCGGAGCTGGCCAAGCTTGCGGTGGGAGTGGGGGTGACGGTCACGCCGGGACACTATCACATCGTACGGACAGCCTCGCGGGCGCTGCTATGATGGTTTTCTTCGCCTCGATATCGAATGGCTACTCCAATCGACCTGACAGCGGCAACCGCGGCGCGCACCGACGAGGGACCCGATCCGGCCGACCTCGAGAACCCGGCGCTCTACATCAACCGCGAGCTGAGCTGGCTGGAGTTCAACCAGCGGGTCCTGCTGCAGGCCCAGGACGAGCGGCACCCGCTGCTCGAGCGGGTGAAGTTCCTTGCCATCGTCTCCACCAACCTGGACGAGTTCTTCATGGTCCGGGTGGCAACGCTGCTGCGGAAGTTCCGCTCCGAGAGCGAAGCGCTGTCCCCGGACGGCATGAGCACGGAGCAGCAGCTCGACGCCATCCGCGTGCGGACCAAGCGGATGATGGAAGACGTCGAGCGCTGCTGGTCCGACGTCCTGCGGCCGTTGCTGGCTTCGCACCGCATCCGCATCCTCGACCCGGCCGACTACACCCCGGCGGTCGGGGACTACCTGCACGATCATTACCGCCGGAACATCCATCCGGTGCTGACGCCGCTCGCGTTCGACCCCGGGCATCCGTTCCCGTTCATCTCGAACCTGAGCATGAACCTCGCGGTGGTCGTGGAGCACGACGGCCGCACGCGCTTCGCCCGCGTCAAGCTGCCGGACGTGCTGGCGCGCTTCATCCCGATCCCGGCGTCGATCGTCGGCGAGGCGGGCGATTCGTTCGCGCTGCTCGAGGACGTGGTGAAGCTGAACGTCGCGAGCCTGTTTCCCGGCATCGCGGTACGCGAGACGCATCTGTTCCGCATCATCCGCGACACCGACATGGTGATCCAGGAGGACGAGGCGGACGACCTGCTCGAATCGGTCGACCGCACGCTGAAGGAGCTGCGTTACGGCGACCTGTCGCAACTGCTGGTCGAAGCCTCGATGCCGTCGCGCGTCCTCAACATCCTGGTCGAGAACTTCGAGATCGAGGAGGACGTCGTCGTCCGCACCGCCGGACGGATGGGCTACGGCGACTGGGGCGCGCTGACCAGGCTGCACCACCCGCCGCTCAAGGACAAGCCGTTCTCGCCGCGCGCCCTGTGGCCGGACGACGACGGCGAGGCGATCTTCAACGCCATCCAGGAGGGGGACCGGCTCGTCCACCACCCGTTCGAGTCGTTCTCGGCGGTCGAGGCGTTCCTGCGCGCGGCCGTCAACGACGCCCACGTGATCGGCATCAAGATCACGCTCTACCGCATCGGTCCGAACTCGCCGCTGCTCGACCTGCTGATCCAGGCGGCGGACGCCGGCAAGCAGGTGGCGGTGCTGGTGGAGCTGAAGGCGCGCTTCGACGAGCGCAACAACATCGAGTGGGCGCACCGGCTGGAGGCGGCCGGCATCCACGTGGTCTACGGGCTGCTCAACCTGAAGACGCACTGCAAGCTCTGCCTGGTCGTGCGGCAGGAGCACGACGGCATCGTCCGCTACGCCCACGTCGGCACCGGCAACTACAACCGCGTCACGTCGCAGGTCTACACCGACTTCGGCATCTTCACGGCGCGGCCGGCGGTGCTCGACGAGGTGACCGAGGTCTTCAACTACCTGACGGGCTACTCCAGCAAGGAGGACTACGAGGAGCTCCTCGTGGCCCCGCACCACCTGCGGCGCGCCTTCACGAGGCTGGTCGAACGGGAAGCCGAGCACGCGCGCGCCGGACGGCAGTCGGGCATCATCGTCAAGAACAACTCGGTCGCCGACCCGGAAATGATCCGCGTCCTCTACCGGGCGTCGCAGGCCGGCGTGCCCATCGAGATGATCGTGCGCGGGGTCTGCTGCCTGCGGCCCGGCATCCCGGGCATCAGCGACACCATCCGCGTCCGCTCCGTGGTCGGCCGCTTCCTCGAGCACTCGCGGCTCTACTACTTCGCCAACGACGGCCGGCCCGAGCTGCTCATCGGCAGCGCCGACCTGATGGAGCGCAACCTCGACCGCCGCGTCGAAGCGCTCTGCCACGTTCGCGACGCCGAGCTGCGCACCCACCTGCACGACGTCGTCCTGCAGACGATGCTCTCCGACACCGACCGGGCCATGGAGTTGCAGACCGACGGCTCCTACCGGCCGGTCCGCGGCAGCAAGCCGCATGCCAGACGGATCAACGCGCAGGAGAAGCTGCTGCGAGCGTACACGAGCCCCCGGCGACGCGAGTAGCACCCGACCGCAATCGCCGCGAATCCCGGCGGCGGGCGTTCCGATCAGTGCGTCGTAACGCTGCAGGCGCGGCTGGTTCAGCGGACCGCCGGCCGGGAAGATGGAGAGCTTGCGGGCAACGGTTGCCATCAGTGCATCGACCAGGAAGACTTGCTTCAAGCGCTGGGAGAACCTCGCGTTGCTCTACGGCCCGGGCCAGGCGGTTCCGACGCTTGCGCCGTTCTACGACCTGATCTCCATCGAATTCCTCAACCTCCAGCGCCCCCGAACCTGGGCCCGCGACATGGCGTTCTCCATCGGCGAACATCATGAACCCGAACGAATCGCGCGGTCGGACTGGCTGGGGTTCGCCCGCGAGCTGGGAATGCCGCCGAGGCGTCTACTCGATCGCGTCCGGGAGCTGGCGACCGCGTTGCCCGGCGTTGCCCGCGCCACCCGCGAGGCGTTCGCGCAGGTGCACGGCGGCGCGCCCGTATACGACCGGCTCGAGGAGGCCGTCCGCCGTCGGTGTCGCTGGACGCTGGAGTCGCTCGCGTCAACGATGGCACAATGCTGTCATGCCGGTGCAGATCACGATACGGAATGTCCCGGACGAGGTTCGTGACGTGCTTGCGGTACGAGCCGC
>JAGWAH010000147.1:4447-9037 GCA_021296515.1 Acidobacteriota bacterium
GCCTTGAACTGGAGCGAATCGCAGCCCGCGTCCCAGTCGACGAGTGGCTGCAGGGAGTGCGTGACCGCAAGGCGACGGCGGGAAGCCGCATCTCGACCGCAAGCATTCTGAATGCTCGCCGCGCGGACCGAACGTGACAGTCGTCGACGCGTCCGTGCTCGTCTCGGCGCTCGTGGATTCCGGTAGCGACGGACGTTGGGCCGAAACGGAAATCCGGCGTGGCGCGCTGGCCGGTCCGGAACTGGCGCTGGCCGAGGCCAGCAACATCCTGCGGCGGCTCGCCCCTGGCATCCGCACCGGCCGCACGCGCGGACGCGATGCTAGGGCGCGAGAAGCTCTTCTTCCACCCAAAGCTGCTCGAGGAATCGAACGAGTTCGTCGCCTATTCGTGAAGTCCGTGAAGTCGAGGCGCTCGGCGGGGCGGGGCGGGGTTCGTAGGAGATGAAGGTCGAGCTACCAGAACGGCCGCCCCAGGGCCACGTAGAACGCCGTCGACCCGTCAGTGCCGACGCTGGCGCTGGCGAGCAGTGCGCCGAGCAGGGTGTCCAGCAGCAGGCCGGCCGACACGCTGGAGTGGATCTCGGCATCGCGTACCGCGTCGAACGCGCTGCCGGACTCGAGCCAGACACCCGCGTGGATCGGGCCGCCGACCAGATCCGGCAGCTGGCCCAACCGGTGCAGGTATCCCGAGCCGGCGTAGGCAGTCCGCGTGCCCCGGAACTGATCTGGAGTGAACGCGCCGAGTCGAAAAGGGCCGCCGAGTGTGGATTGATGGAACGGCGGCAGCCGGTCAGCGGACGCCGCACTACCGGCCAAGGCCACGAAGAGGCGGCCCTCCCGTCCTGCAGGGAAGAACGTCGCGCTGGCGAATTGCGCCTGAAGGAAACCGGACTGGCGTTCCGGGGCCGTGGTCAACCACCGCGCTTCTGTCTCGATTCGAGTGCCGCTGCGAGGTGCAATCCAGTGGTCGTGCCCGTCGTAGACCCATCTGACGCGCACTCCACGCTCCGGGCCGCTGTATTGCAGCATCGGATCACCCACGCGCAACCGTGCCTCGAACCGGGCCGCCTCGTAGCCAATGCGCAACTCGTTGCGGGAACCGAGGGTCAGCCCAACGTCCGCTCCAGCGACGACACGGCGGGTTCGGTAGCTTGCGACCGGGGTGCCAGCGACCGAGAAGCGCTGCCTTGCGTTCCGCAGCTCCAGGCGGGGCGCAACGAACCAGGGCGAACCGCCGCGAGGCAGGAAGTACTCGACACGCGCGTCCGGATCGGAGCCGAGAACCAGATCGACCCTGATCTCCGCATCGCGGGCTCCCACATCGAGAACGGTGAGCCGGGTTCCGGCCGCGAGCTCCACCTCGTCGGCACGATTCTCGACTTCGATGGCGACGTTTACGAACGGAGGACCGTGCGGCTTGCCGCTGGCCCGCACGCCGATCCCGGTGCCTGCGCCGCCGTTCCGCAGCAGGTCGTACCCGAGGCTCCCGAAGCGCCCCCGACCCACCAGCTCGGCCAGACGCAGGTCGAGCGCATCCGGATCCAGCGCAGTGCGGAGCAGGGGCTCGACGACCTGGCCGATGGCGTCAGCCGCCTCCGGGCCCACACCCTCGACCCGGACGAACGTCGGCTCGCCGGCCGTCGAGGCGCGGCGTGTCCTGCGCGCCTCGAGGTGCGATGTCCAGTCAGCCGGCGTGAGCGCCAGGTAATCGAGCATGTCACCGGCCGCCGCGGCTGCCCGGTAGCCCAGGGTGCGAGTGGTGTCGAACTGCCGCCACGCGCCCCCGGGAACGTTCTCTACCGCGGGGGTGATCACGTGATCGGCGTAGCGGGCGAGCACGCTACGAGTCCTCTCGGCCATCATCACGCCGATGGCCTGGTTCGCAACCCCGACGAGTGACTGCAGCCTGTCGCGGGTAACGAGCGGTGCGCTGACGTTGACGGCTATGACAACGTCCACCTCCATTCGGCTGACGACATCCGCGGGAGCGTTGTTGAGCAAACCGCCGTCAGCGAGAAGGAGGCCCTCGCGCTCGACGGGCTGGAAGACGCCGGGAAACGCCATGGTGGCGCGCAGGGCGCTGGCGAGGGAACCGCTCCCGATCTCAACCACCGCGGCTGCTTCCAGGTCCGTCGCCACGGCGCGAAATGGGATCGGAAGGTCGTCGAAGCTGAGCGGGAGGCTGTAGGGCAGCGCCAGCCGGCTCAGGAACAGATCGACCGCATGGCCCTGATCGAGGCCGGGGGCCAGTCGCAGGCCGTCACGCAGGCCGAGTTCCAGACGCACCGGATACCGCCGGCGGTCCTCCTTGCGCCGAAAGGACTTCAGCGCATAGTCGACCTCGCCGCTGAACAACCGGTCCCAGTCGATGCCGCCCACCAACGTGACCACCTCCGTCGCCGTCCGCCCCGACGCATAGGCAGCGCCGACCAGCGCGCCGATGCTGGTGCCGGCGATTGCGTCGACCGGAATCCGACGTTCCTCGAGCCATTCGAGCACCCCCACGTGCGCGAGTCCGCGTGCGCTGCCCCCGCCGAGCGCAAGGCCCACGCGCGGGCGGGCGGCCGACTCCTGTGCGCATGCGGCCAAGCGATCGGCCGACCCGTGTGCGGTGGTGTACAGGGAGAGAGCGACGAGAGCAGCAGCAAGTCGCCGCCCCCGCTCGTGGGCAAGCATCTTCGAATCGAGGCCGTCGCGTTAGCGTCCGGCCGCAGACTGGCATCGGGGTTCGGCGGCCAGCATCCCGGACTAGAGCCTCTCGCCATCATGGTAACCTGCTTGAGGAGCCCCGCGAATCGCGCCAGTGCGCCGTGCGGGAGTATTCTCACGTCAGGTCCCGCGAACCCAGGTGATTTTTCGTCGGCGCGGCAGATGTCTTGGGCACCGGCGTGTTGGAAACATGAATCCGAAAGCGAATCCCGCTGTCACGGCGTGGTGCATTGCGGTGTTCGCCCTGTGGGGATCGGCTTGGGCGGCGGCGCAGCCGACGGCGAGTGAGTCGCCTCCGTCGGTAGAAGCGATCGAACAGCGTCTGGTCGAGACNNNNGACGCGAAGGCCGGTATCCACAACTTGTACCAGCAGGCGCTCTCCGAGCTCGAGTCGGCGGCGCGCTGGCGCGTGACGGCGCTGGACTTCGCGCGCCGGACGACGGAGGCTCCGGCCGCTCTCGAGGCGCTGGAGGCGGCGCCTGAAGACGCGCCGCCCATTCTGGTGACGGACAGCGTCGATACGCTGGAACAGCGGCGCGCGGCGGTAGATGGTCAACTCGCGGAGGCGGCATCGCGTCTGTCGGAAGCGGACCGTGAGCCCCTCAGACGCACATCGCGTCGTGCCGAGATACGGGAGACGCTTGCCGCCCTTGCCGACGAAACCGCCCGGGTCGAGGCGGAACTGGAGGCGCCGACAGCACCGGACGCGAGCCTGCTGGAAGCTGACGCACGCCAAGCGCTGCTCTCGGCTCGCCGGCTGCAACTGGAGA
Source organism: Acidobacteriota bacterium (assembly GCA_021296515.1). Taxonomy (GTDB): domain Bacteria; phylum Acidobacteriota; class Vicinamibacteria; order Vicinamibacterales; family UBA8438; genus WTFV01. The sequence continues at coordinate 7,927 of JAGWAH010000147.1, forward strand.
CCCGGACGACCTCGCTGCAACGGGAGCTCGGGGCATACGACGCGGAGCGCTCGTTGTTGCCTCACCGCCGAGAGCTGGCCGCCCGCGACGTGGCTCGTCTGCAGGAGCAGGTGACGCGGCTCGCCGCAGACTGCCGACGCCCTGCGCCGCCTGGATGCGACCCAACAGGCCAACGAGGCCCGGCTACAGGCGATCCAGCTCGGCATTGCCTTGGCAGAGGAACCGGCGGAGGGGACGCGACAGGTGTTGTTGACGCTGGCCAACGTCAACAACGGGCTGACCGCGCGGCGGCAATCGCTGGTGAATCAGTTGGACACCGCCGAGCAGCGGCTCAACGGGGCCCGCGCGGAGTTGACTGACGTCGACGACCGCTTCACGCGGACGCGCGAGCGGGTAGCCGCCATCGGCCAGTCGAGCGCGGTGGGCCTGCTGCTGCAACGTCACCGCGGCGGCCTGCCGGACGACCTCCAACGCTACCGCGATGAGGGCCGGGCGCTCGACCAGCGTACCCGAGAGCTCGACGAACAGCGGCTGCTGCTTGCCGACACAGAGACTCGGGCGACCGAGCTGCTCGCCGGCTCCGGTGCGGCGGGCGAGGAGGCCGATGAGCAGGTCGCCGCGTCGGTTCGCGGCATGCTGGAGACCCAACGCACGTACCTGGGGTTTCTGTTCGACGATCAGACGCGGTACTTCGACATCCTGGTGCAACTGGGGACGACCTACGGAGAGCTCCACGGCACGGCCGAGGCGTTCCTGCGCTTCATCGCTCAGTACCGGTAGTGCTCCGGCTTGTACGGCCCCTCCACCGGCACGCCGATGTAGTCCGCCTGCTCCCGGCTGAGCTCGGTCAGCCTGACGCCGAGGGCGTCGAGGTGGAGCCGGGCGACCTTCTCGTCGAGCTGCTTCGGCAGCATGTAGACCTGCTTCTCGTACTCGCCCCGGTTGCGGTGGAGGGCGAGCTGCGCGAGCACCTGATTGGTGAACGAGGCCGACATCACGAAGCTGGGGTGGCCGGTGGCGCAACCGAGGTTGAGAAGCCGCCCTTCGGCCAGCACCAGCACGCTGTGGCCGTCGGGGAAACGCCACTCGTCGTACTGCGGCTTGATCGGGA
>JAGWAH010000148.1:0-5129 GCA_021296515.1 Acidobacteriota bacterium
GGAAGCATATTGGGCATATTCGACCGAGGAGCAACGCAGTCCACGCGGGATGCATCGCCGTTCGAATGCAGCGGGGCTCTTGCCACGGGCTGCTAGGCACCATGGGAAGGCGAGGAAAGCTCGCGTCACTGTTCCTGCTGTTGTCGCTCGCGGGCGCCGGGCTCGGAGCCAACGAGCCCGATTCCCGGCTGCCGGAGCTGGCGCGGGCCGGTGACCGCGCGGCGGTCTCGGGCCTGCTGCAGCAGGACGGCGTAGACGTCGACGCCGCGCAGGTGGACGGCACCACCGCGCTGCACTGGGCGGCCTACGGCGACGACGCCGGGCTGGCGGCGATGCTGCTCGACGCCGGCGCGGATGCCGACCCCGTCAACCGGAACGGCTCCACCCCGCTCGCGCTCGCCTGCGCCAACGCCGGTACCGCCGTGGTCGCGCAACTGCTGGACGCGGGCGCGGACCCGCATCTGGCGCCGACCGGGGAGCCCCCGATCCTGACCTGCGCGCGCACCGGAAGCGTTGCTGCGGTTCGGGCGCTGCTGGCGCACGGGGCGGACATCGACGCGGTGGACGCGTGGCGGGGCCAGACACCCCTGATGTGGGCCGCCGCGGAGAACCACGTTCCCGTCATGCGCCTGTTGCTCGAGACAGGCGCCGCCGTCGACGTCCCCTCGACCGGCGGATTCACGGCATTGATGTTCGCCGTGCGCCAGGATGCCCGCGACGCGCTGCGCCTGCTCGTCGAGGCGGCCGCCGAGGTCGACGTGCGTATCCCGGATCCCGCCGCGCAGGCCGCCGGTCGCCCGCCCGCCACCGGGAGCCTGCTGAGCATGGCCGTGACCATCGGCCACTACACGGCGGCGGCCATGCTGCTCGACGCGGGCGCCGACCCGAACGCGCGCGACGGTCGGGGTAACGCCATCCTGCACGACCTGGTGCGCGCCCGCTCGCCGCAACGCCGCGTGGCGAACCAGTTCGTCGACGCCACCGGGCGGGACCGGTCCCAGCTCGACGGCCTGGAGCTGATGCGCATGCTGCTGGAGCGCGGCGCGGATCCGAATGCCCGGACCGAGCCGGTGCCGATCGTGCACGAGCGGTGGACGGACGAGGGCATCTTCAGCGCCGGCCGGCCGCTGATGGACAACCGGGTCAACCTGGGCGGGGCGACGCCGTACCTGCTGGCCGCCCAAGCGGCCGACGTGGAGGCGATGCGGGTGCTGACCGCGCATGGCGCGGACGAGCGGCTGGCGACCTACGCCAACAATACCGCGGCGATGCTGGCCGCCGGGGTGGGGCACGTCGAGGGATCGCGGCGGTTCCGATCCGAGCAGGATGCGCTCGAAGCGGTCAGGATGGCGCTGGATGCGGGTGTCGACGTCAATGCGAGCAACGCCAACGGCCAGACGGCGCTGCACGGCGCGGTCTACCGGGCCGCGAACAGCATCATCCGGCGGCTGGTCGAGGCCGGCGCGCGGACGGACTTTCGGGACGAGCTGGAACGGAACCCGCTGGATCTTGCCGAGCAGGGGTTCAACCAGGTGGCCAGCGTGATCCGGCGCGACAAGGCGGCGGCGCTGCTGCGGGAGCTGGGTGCCGTGCCGAGTCCGGCGTCCGAGGACGAGGCGGGTCGCGCGGCCTCCCGTTGATGTCATGCGAGCTGTGCGAGGCACGGAGACGAAGATGCCGATCGGACGGCGGGCTGCTCGGGGCGAGCGTCCCGTCGTCACAACGACGACGCGGGACACGGAGGTGGCGATGCCGATCGGACGGCGGGCCGGGCTATTGCGACACGTCGGGTTGCCGTGGCTGATCGGCAGTCTGCTGGCCGGCGGTCTGCTGACCGGCGTCGCTCCTGCGGAGGCGTCGCAGGTCGCCGTAGTTGCCGCCGCCGCAGCAACCGCCCAGGCGCCGTCGCAGGCCGCAGCGCCAACGGCCACGGCCCGGGCGCCGCAAGCTGCCGGCGCTACGGCCACGGCCCAGGTGCAGCAGGCTGCCGGCGCACCCGCCGCCGCGGCGGGCGACGACCACGCGGCGCTCCTGCAACGCTACTGCGTCACCTGCCACAACGGCCGGTTGCAGACGGCCGGCCTCGCCCTGGACGCGGTCGAGGTCTCCACCGAGCACGTCGCTGCCCACCCGGAGCTGTGGGAGAAGGTCGTGCAGAAGCTCCGCAGCCGGACCATGCCTCCGGCGGGGCGCCCGCGGCCGGCCGGGGCTGCCTACGGCGCCTTCGCGTCCTGGCTGGAGACGACGCTCGACACCGCCGCGCTCGCGCGCCCCAACCCGGGACGCCCGTTGCTGCACCGGATGAACCGCACCGAGTATCGCAACGCGGTGCGGGATCTCTTGGCCGTCGACGCCGACGTCAGCGCGCTGCCCGCCGACGACTCCACCTACGGCTTCGACAACATCGCCGACGCGCTGGGGGTGTCGCCGCTGCTCATCGAGAGCACCGTCACGACGGCGCGCAAGGTCAGCCGGCTGGCGGTCGGCAGCCCGGCGATTCCCGCGGCGACGATCACCCACAAGACGCCCGAGGATCTGACCCAGGACTACCACCTGCGGGACCTGCCGCTCGGCACCCGGGGCGGCGTCCGCTTTGCGGAGCACTTCCCGGTCGACGCGGAGTACGAGCTTCGCGTGCGGCTGCGGCGGACCGCAGTCGGCGCCATCCGCGGCATAAGCGAGGAGCATCAGGTCGAGCTGACGCTGGACGGCGAGCGGGTCGCCCTGTTCCCGGTCGGCAGCGCGGACGCCTACCGGCCGATCGTCATCAACGAGCAGAACCCCGGCCAGACCGCCACGAAGGCGTTCACCGCGGACGAGGCGATGCGCGTGCGGCTGCCGATCACGGCCGGACGTCACGAGATCGTCGCCGCGTTCGTGGGCCGGCCCGCGGCGCTGTCGGAAGAGGTCGCGCGGCCGTTTCTCCGCAGCTTCGTGGGCACGAGCAGCCGGCGGGGGCTGCCGGATGTCGACAGCGTGCTGATCGCCGGCCCGTTCGGGGCCGTCCGGCCGGGGGACACGCCGGGCCGCCGGCGCATCTTCACCTGCCGTCCGGAGGGTCCCGCCGACGAGCTGCCGTGCGCCCGCTCGATCCTCTCGCGGTTGGGTCGCCTGGCCTACCGCCGTCCCCTGGAAGCGCCGGAGCTGGACCGGCTGATCGACTTCTACCGGGAAGGCAGGCGCGACGGCGGTTTCGAGGCCGGCATCGAGCTGGCGTTGCGCTTTGTCCTGGCCAGCCCGCAGTTCATCTTCCGGCTGGAAGCCGAGCCCGCCGCTGTCGAAGCGGGCGCCGTCTATCCGCTGGCGGACCTGGATCTCGCCTCGCGGCTGTCGTTCTTTCTCTGGAGCAGCATCCCGGACGACGAGCGCGGCCGCCTTACCGACCCGGCGGAGCTGACGCGGCAGGTGCGGCGCATGCTGGCCGATTCCCGCGCGTCGGCGCTGGTGGAGAACTTCGCCGGGCAGTGGCTGTATCTGCGGAACCTGGGCAATACCCATCCCGACCCGCCGACGTTCCCGGACTTCGACGACAACCTGCGGCGGGCGCTGCAGCGCGAGACCGAGCTGTTCTTCGAGAGCATCATGCACGAGGACCGCAGCGTCCTCGATCTGCTGACCGCCGACTACACGTTCGTGAACGAGCGTCTGGCGCGCCACTACGGGATGCGGGGCATCTACGGCGATCGGTTCCGGCGCGTGCCCGTGACCGACGAGGCGCGGCGCGGGTTGCTGGGCCACGGCAGCGTGCTGACGGTCACCTCTTACGCGACGCGGACCTCCCCGGTGCTGCGCGGAAACTGGATTCTCGAGAACCTGCTCGGCGCGCCGCCGCCGCCCCCGCCGCCGGACGTGCCGGATCTGGAGGACACGGGCAGCGCCGAGGGCCTGTCCATCCGCGAGCGCCTGACGCGGCACCGCGCGAACCCGGCTTGCGCCACGTGTCACGCGCGCATGGATCCGTACGGGTTCGGGCTGGAGAACTTCGACGCGATCGGCCGCTGGCGGGGGACCGGCGCCGACGGGCAGCCGATAGACGCCTCGGACGTGCTGCCGGACGGTACCGCGTTCGACGGCCCGAGCGAGCTGCGCGAGGCGATCCTGCAGCGGCCCGGGACGTTCGTCGAGACGTTTACCCGGAAACTGCTTACGTATGCCATCGGGCGAGGGCTGGAGTACTTCGACGCGCCGGCGGTCCGCGGGATTGTCACGGCGGCGGCCTCCGAGAACTACCGGTTCTCGTCGATCGTTACCGGCATCGTGATGAGCGATGCGTTCCGAATGAAAGTGAAGCGGCCCGCTTCGGTTGAGTCGGCGGGCGCAGCGGCGGCGGTGCCGTAGCTGGTCGGTGGAGCTTGGCCGGACGATCCGGGGGGAGCGATTCAGATGATCATCACGAAGAAGGCCCTGCCGCGGCGGACGTTCCTGCGCGGCGCCGGGGCGGCGGTGGCCCTGCCGTTGCTCGACGCCATGGTTCCCGCCCTGTCGGCGATGTCCCGCACGGCGGCCGCTCCGGTGCGCCGACTGGCGTTCTCCTACATCCCGAACGGCGCGATCATGGAGCAGTGGACGCCGGCCGCGGAGGGCACGGCGTTCGATCTGCCGCCGATTCTCGCGTCGCTGGAGCCGCACCGCGACCGGCTGGTCGTCCTGTCGGGGCTCGACTCGCGGCCGGCCGAGGCGACCGAGGGCGAAGGCTCCGGGGACCACGCGCGGGCCAGCGCGGTCTGGCTGACCGGCGTGCACCCCAAGCGGACGCAGGGGGCCGACGTGCGCGGCGCCAAGACGATCGACCAACTGGCGGCCGACGAGCTGGGCCGCGACACCCAGTTGCGCTCGCTCGAGGTTGCGGCCGAGGACTTCACGGCCGTCGGCGGGTGCGATATCGGCTACTCGTGCAGCTACGTCAACACGCTGTCGTGGCGTACCGCGACGCGGCCGCTGCCGATGCAGACCGACCCGCGCGTGGTCTTCGAGCGCCTGTTCGGCGAGGGTCTCGGCGCGGACGAGCGGCGCCGACAGCTCGGCCGGGACCGGAGCATCCTGGATGCGATCGTCGGCGAGGTAGCCCGCCTGCGGCCGCGGCTCGGCACGGCCGACACCGCGCGCGTGCACGAGTACCTGGACAGCGT
>JAGWAH010000148.1:5358-5726 GCA_021296515.1 Acidobacteriota bacterium
ACGGCAACGCGCCCGACAAGGTGGCGAAGCACGCGAAGATCAACACGTACCACGTCAGCCTGTTCCGCTACTTCCTGGATCGGCTGCGCGCCACGCCGGACGGCGACGGCACGCTGCTCGATCATGCGCTGCTGCTGTACGGCGGCTGCATCAGCAACGGCAACCTGCACCTGCACACCGATCTGCCGGTGCTGCTGGCCGGCGGGGCGGGCGGGCGGCTGCAGGGCGGGCGTCACGTCGCCTGTGCGGACAACACGCCGCAGACCAACCTGCTGCTGTCGATCCTGGACAAGGTGGACGTCCACCGCGACCGCCTCGGCGACAGCACGGGACGGCTGACGGAGGTCTGAGAAGCGGGCCGGCGCACC
>JAGWAH010000149.1 GCA_021296515.1 Acidobacteriota bacterium
GGCGACGATTGTCGGGCTAGTCGAGATCGTTGCGGCCCATGCATCGACCCACTATCGAGAGAACCAATTCCGATGTCTCATATGTCTCGTAACGTTCGAATGTTCGCAATCGCCGTCGCCGCGGTGGCCGCAAGCCTGTCCGCCCAGCCGGCGTTCGCCCAGGGCACGCCCTGGATCGCCGAGCCGGGGACCGGCACCATCAGCTTCACCTACGCCAACCAGAGCGCCAAGGAGTTCTGGCGGGGGGTCGACGGCATGAAGACACCGGGGCCGCTCGGGGAGACCGACGCCAGTCTGGCGCAGAACACGATGTGGTTCGCGGCGAACTACGCGGTGAACGACTTCGTGGCTCTCGACATCCAGTCCGCGTTGGGAGGAGTCGGTCCTTCCGGCGGCCAGGAGAGCTACAGCGGCCTGTTCGACTCGAATGTCGCCCTGACCTTCCGGCTGGTCGACGAGCTGATCAGCGACGCGCCGAGCGTGGCGGTGCGGGTCGGCGGGATTCTGGCCGGCGCGTACGACACCGGCTACATCAACTCTCTGGGTGACGGCGGCCACGGGGTGGAGACGTCGCTCATCATCGGCAAGTTCGGCAATGCGGCCGGATTCTCCGCCGAGGTCGGCTTTCGGGTCCGCGGCAGCACGGATGTCAACACCCAGGCCGTTGGCGGTGGGATGGCGGCCGGTGAGACGGTCGACGTCCCCAACGACATGTTCGTCAACCTGGGCCTGTTCATCCCGGCGGGGAGCGCGGTCACGCTCGGCGTCGACTACCGAATGGTCAACGCGATGTCCGGCATCGACATCGGTGGCATGGGCTTCTCGCCGAGCCGGTTTCCCGGGCTCGAGGAGGACGCGCACATCGTGGGCGGGCGGCTGCTGGCCAACGTCACCGACACCGTAAACCTGAACGTGTTCTTCGGACAGGTGGGCCGCGTCGCGGGTCTTCGGCGCCGGCATCGGCTTCGGCTTCGGCGGCGGCGGCTTCGACTTCTGACCCGGCGTCCGTGAGCCTCCGTTCGCGGCTGGAGGCGGGAGCCAGGCGAGGGCGCGGTCTCGACGTAGTCGAGGCGGCACTCCCCTCCTTGGCTTCCGCTCTTGCCTTCACCTCTCTGGTTGTTCCCGTTCGGCCCTCAGTTGCCGCAGCAGGCCGTGGACGTCGCCGAGGAGCCAGATGTCGGCGATCCTCCCGTCGCGGGTCTCGAAGCGGGCGGCTCCCTCGTATGTGATCCGCTGACCCGTAGCGGGCAGGCCGAACAGCGCGCCCCGGTGGGTCCCGCGGCAACGCAGGCGGACGAACGCGGAGCCGCCGACGTCGTCCACGACCACCTCGTCGATGGTCTGTTCGAAGTCAGGGAACGCGCCGCGCACCAGCTCCAGGTAATCGGCGAAGGCCGCATGCCCGGCGGCGTGGCGGCCGAGCGCGCCGCGCAGCGTCACGTCCTCTGTCAGGAGGACCGGCACGAGGGTCGTGTCGAACCGGTTCCAGAGGTCGTCGTAGAAGCGGCGGACGAGTGTCTCCAGCGTGGCGGTCACGTCAGCCCCGGGATAGTTTCGCGGACGCGCCCGTGCCGTAGCGGTTCAACCGGCCAGCACGGACTGCCGGAAGCCGCCGAGACCGGCGAACCGCGCCGCGTCGCCCAGCTCGTGTTCGATGCGCAGCAGGCGGTTGAACTTCGCGGTCCGCTCTCCCCGGCAACCCGAGCCGGTCTTGATGTGGCCGCAGCCGGTGGCGACGGCGAGGTCGGCGATGAAGGTGTCCTCGGTTTCGCCCGAACGGTGCGACATGTAGGCGCCGTAGCCGTTCCGCTGCGCCAGGCGCACGGTGTCCAGGGTCTCCGAGACGGTTCCGATCTGGTTCAGCTTGACGAGAATCGAGTTGGCCACGCCGTTGTCGATACCCCGCTGCAGGATTGCGGGATTCGTGCAGAACAGGTCGTCGCCGACCAGCTCGATCCGCGGTCCGAGCGCCGCGGTGAGCCGCGCCCAGCCGTCCCAGTCGTTCTCCGCCAGGGCGTCCTCGATGAGCACGATGGGATAGCGGTCGACCCAGCCGCTCCACAGATCGATCATCTCGGCCGTGCTGCGGGCGGCCTGATCCGACTTGAACGCGACGTAGGCGCCGTCGCGCCACATCTCGCTGGTCGCCGGATCGAGGCAGACGGCGATGTCCGTCCCCGGGCGGTAGCCAGCTTTTTCGATAGCTTCGAGGATGAGATCCACTGCCTCCTCGTTGCCGGCCAGGTCCGGGGCGAAGCCTCCCTCGTCGCCGATGCCGGTCGACTTGCCGCGGCTCTTGAGGAGCGCCCGCAGGGCATGGAAGGCCTCGATGCCCATCCGCAACGCCTCGGTGAAGGACGGCGCGTTGTGCGGGGCGATCTTGAACTCCTGGAAGTCGACCGTGTTGTCGGCGTGCCGGCCGCCGTTGATGACGTTGAGGCAGGGCACCGGGAGCACCGCCGCGTCATCGCCCCCGAGGTGCCGGTAGAGGGGCACGCCGGCCGCTGCGGCGGCGGCGCGCGCCGCCGCCATCGACACGCCGAGAATCGCGTTGGCGCCGAGGCGGGACTTGTTCGGGGTGCCGTCGAGGTCGATCATCCGCTGATCGAGCCCGCGCTGGTCCGCGGCGTCGTGACCGACCAGCGCCTGGTTGATCTCGCCGTTGACGTGGGCCACCGCCTGCCGGACGCCCTTGCCGCCGTAACGCGCACCCCCGTCCCGCATCTCCGTCGCCTCGCGCTCGCCCGTCGAGGCGCCCGACGGTACGCGGGCCTCGGCCACGGTGCCGTCCTCGAGATGCACCCGCGCCTCCACCGTCGGATTGCCGCGGGAATCGATGACTTCCAGTCCGTCGACCGCCTGAATCCTCATGCGTGTTCCCGCGCCAGCGTGTCGTTGAGCGTGGTGCCGTAGCCGGGGCCGTCCGGCGCTTGCAGAATCCCACCGGCGAAGCGTTCCGGCGGATCGACCAGGTCGCCGCGCCAGGGCACCTCGTTCCACTGGTACTCCAGGATGTCGAAGTTCGAGAGCCCGGCGCAGACGCTGGCCGAGATCATCGTGCTGACCGGCCCGCTCGGATTGTGCGGCGAGACGAGCACGTCGTGCAGCTCGGCGACGGTGGCGATCCGGCCCAGCTCCGCGACCCCGCCGCAGTGCTTGACGTCGGGCATGATGATATCCACCGCCCGCTCGCGGCAGAGCGACGCGAAGCCCTCGACGCCGAACAGGAACTCGCCGCCCGCCATCGTCTGGCTGATGCCGTCCTTGATCGCCCTGGTGCTCTCCAGGTCGGTCGGCGGCACCGGCTCCTCGTACCACGAGAGCGCCTGGGGCTCCAGCCGTCCGGCGACCTCGATCGCCAGCGGCACGTCGAAGAAGCTGTGGACGTCGATTTTCAGGTCGACGTCCGGCCCGATGGCCGCCCGCATCGCCTCGATGCAGGCGATGCCCAGCTCGGTGGCCGCCTCGACCTCGGCGGCGGGACCGTCGAGCGGCGGAAACCCGTCGAACGGGGCTGCCTTGATGGCGCGGAACCCATCCGCCACGGCCTGCCGTGCGTTGGCGGCGAATCCCTCGGGGGTGCGATCCGCCGTCGCCCGGTTGATGTTCGCGTAGGTCGGCAGCTCGTGCCGCAGCGCGCCGCCGGTCAGGTCGTAGGCCGGGGCCTGCAAGGCCTTGCCCACGAGATCCCACTGTGCCTGCTCGATCGCGCTGAAGGCGGTCGCCAGCCGCCGGTCGCCGGCCGCCGCCCGGGGGCGGCCCTGCTGCCGGTAGCGCTGGATCTCGAAGGGGGAGCGATCGCGCACGAGTTCGAAGAACTCGCCGAGTTCCGGCAGGTCGGTCAGCCGTCCCATCGAAGCCTCGCCCAGGCCGGTCATGCCGTCGTTGGTCGACAGCCGCACGAAGATCCAGTTCGTGCGGGCGGTGGCGCGCACGACGATCAGCTCCAGGCCGGTGATGCGGAGCCCGAGCTCGGCCTGGCCCAGCGGCAGCCGCGCGGCCGGTGCGGCTGAAGCGGACAGGGACGGCAGCGCGGCGAGGGCCGGGACGCTGCCGAGAAACGCGCGTCGCGACAAGCGTGGACTCATGGGTTCTTCTCCAGCACCGATCCGGTTCCAAGGGTGCGGCCCCGCTGCAGACCTATTCTACGACGGACCCCCGATGGCGCGGGAAGGGTCGCAGAGTCGCCGACGGCGGCAGCGGAGGCCGCAGCGCGACCTGGTGGTCGCGTTCGGCGACGCTCCCCGCGCCGGCGGTCGCGCTAGCGGCTCATCGAGTAGAGGACCACGTTGATGCCCAGGCCGTAGCCGTCGGGCGAGAACTGCTCGAAGAAGCGCGGATCGTCGGCTTCGCGTTCCCAGGCGTCTGCGACGTCGGTGTTGTGCGTCATGACGACCAGGAACCGGCCGTGCTCGTCGCTGATCGCCCGGAAATGGACCACGTCGCTGTCGCGTCCCCGTTCAGAGGTCGTGCGTCCCCGCGAGCGGTACCAGAACTGGATCGACGTGATCTGGGGCACCTTCTCGACGTGGGTCAGCGCGCGGAACACCGGGTGATCGAGCGGTACGTCCCGGATGGGGTACTGTGCCGGCGGCAGGACGCGGGATATCTCGCTCACCCAATGGTCCCAGGCGCGGGGTCCCCAGAAATCGTCCACCCAGAGGAAGCCGCCCTTCAGCAGGTATTCCCGGAGCCGCGACGCCTCGGCGGCGCTCATGCCGATCGTGCCCACGTCGGCCGCCATCACGAACGGGCAGTTGAACAACTGGTCGTCCGTCAGCCGCACGACCCAGTGGTTCGGATTGCCGCGGCGGTCCTTGCTGACGTGGGTCGTCGTCAGGTCTTCGACCCGGTGCATCAGGTTGATGCCGGCGTACGGATAGTCGGTCGACCAGCCCATGCCGAGCGCTTCGTAGCGCACCTGGTCGTACATCAATTTGCAGAAGGTGAAGCCGCGGTCCGGCATCGAGGCGGGCGGGAAGCGCACGGGCATGTTGCCCTCCCCGACCCCCCAGCCCCACTGCGCCGCCGCGGCGGCCAGCAGACCGGACAGGATGAACGACGCCAGCGCGAGCACCGAGACCCGGCGCACCATGGTTCCCACAGCATACCGCACCCGTCGCGACCCGTGGAACCGCATATCGTTGCGCGCCGCGACAGTCCCGGCGGAGGGCCATGCGCTCGGGGCGCGGGCGCTATGATTAGAGGTTCAGTCAACCCCGACGAGAGGAACGAGAGTTCGATGACCAACCGCAAATCCTGCTTTTTCCTGAACCTCCTGGTCCTGACGGCGTGTGCGTTGGTCGCCGCGCCCGCGCTCGCGCAGCACGATCACGGCGGCGGGTCCGACGACGCGTCGGCCGAGCTGCCGGAGAGCTTCAGCGAGCCGATGCCGCTCTTCGAGACCGCCCTCGGCGATCACCACCATCCCATCTCGTCGGACAACGAGAAGGCGCAGGCCTGGTTCGACCAGGGCTTCCGGTTGATGTACGCCTTCGGCAAGGAGGACGCGGTGCGCTCCTTCCGGGAGTCGTGGAAGCACGACCCCGACTGCGCCATCTGCTACTGGGGCGAGGCGTGGGCGTGGGGGTCGTACCTGAACGGCCCGATGCGTCCGTTCGAGGCGCCCCACGCCTACGCGGCGATGCAGGAGGCCGTGGCGCGCATCGACGGCGCGAGCGAGAAGGAGCGCGCCTATATCGAGGCGCTCACCACCCGCTACGTCGAGGACTTCGATCCGGCGCAGCGGCGCGACCAGGACGAGGCCTACGCCGAGGCGATGCGCAAACTGTCCGAGGCCTACCCCGACGACCTCGACGCGGTGACCCTGTACGGCGACGCGCTGTTCCTGCTCGAGCCGCGGCGCGGCACCCGCGACCTGAACGATCCCAACGTGCAGCGGCTGCACGGCGTCCTCGAGAGCGTGCTCGACCGCGACATCACGCACCCGGGCGCCTGCCACCTCTACATCCACGCGACCGAGTCGACCGTGAATCCCGGCCTCG
>JAGWAH010000150.1:0-7226 GCA_021296515.1 Acidobacteriota bacterium
GCCTTCGGAGTCAAGATGGACACGTTGATGCGGATGCAGACATCGTTCGACATCGCCCGCACGCGCAGGCGCGACGGGGACATCCGAGTCGCACCCTATCGTCCGCACGAGGCGAGGACCTGAGCCCGCTGCTCCACGGGGCGCTCGTCACTCCGTGCTCAGCACCGTGCGCGAGAGTCGGTTCGACACCAGCGTCTCGGCCACGAAGAGCAGCGCCGCCGCGACCAGCAGGTACCACCAGACCGACTGCCGCCGCTCCAGGTCCTCGGCCGGGATCACGCGCGCCGGTCCGCCCGCGGCGGTGCGATCGCCGCCCGCCCGACCCGTGACCATGCTGGCCAGCTCCTCCGGGTCGACCGCCGACAGATCCGCCTCGGCCAGATCGACGTTGACGGCCAGCATCAGCGGCAACTCCTCCGCCGCGTTGGCGTCGTGCACCTCGTAGACGCCCTGCTCGTTGAGGTCGAGAAACCCGCGGCGCTCGCCCACCGCAACCGGCAGGCGCTCGCCCGTCGGCGACATCACCACGTACTCCGCGGCAGCGGTCCCGCCCTCCCCGAGCGACACCTCCTGCTCAGCCAGATCGAGCACCTGCCCCGCCAGGAACCAGGGGGTCGGCGGCGCGTAATCCGCCAAGTGCTGGATCATCCGGTGGACGAACGGCAGGTAGACGGGCTTTTTCGCGAAGTCGTTCCAGAACGTGTCGATGGACGAGGCCCAGAGCAGCACCCGGCCGGCGCCGACCCGCCGCTCGATCAATGCCGGGTTGCCGTCGTCGAAACGCGCCACCACCGTCGCCTCGGGCGTCGCCTCCACCGGCCGGAAACGGAAGAAGCGGGCGGTGGTGACGTCGCCGCTGCGCGGCGCGCTGAACACCTCGAACACCGGATGGCTGTAGTCGACGAAGCCGAGCGACCCGCCGCGGCCGTCACGGTCCGCCGGCGCCGCCACACGGCCGGGCAGCAGACCCGGATCGTCCTGCGGCCACGCGGTCCGTTCCCCCGCCACGACGAGCAGGCCGCCGCCGGCCTCGACGAACGCAGCCAGCGCCTCGCCCGCGGCGCCCGCCGGAGGCCGGGTGTCGTTCAGCACGACCACCTGCCGGTCCGCGAGGTCCGCCGCCGAGAAGCTCTCCAGCGTCGTTGCCCGCACGTCGAACGCCGGCTCCGAGCCGATGCCGAGCGCGCGCGTGAGGAAGAGGTTGGCGTCGTCCGGCGCGGCGGCGCTGCCGACGAGCAGCACCGTGACGACCTGACCCGGCGAGACGACGAAGTGGAAGATGTCGTCTGCCGGCAGGGCGTCCGCGGCGATACGCACGGCCCCGAACATCTGCGCGTCGCCGAGCGTCACCGGCGCGAAATCCAGCGTCGTCGAGCCCGCCGGGGGCAGGTCGGCGGTGAGCGTCTCGATCTCGCGGCCCTCCATGTCCAACGCCACGTCGAGGCCGGTGATCGCGGTGCCCCCCCGGTTGGTCAGCCGCGCCGCCACCTGGATCCGCTCGCGGCCCGAGAAGTACTCGCGCTCGAAGAGCACGCCGGCCACGCTGACGTTGGCCGCGGCCGCGTCGTCTCCGCCGACCGGGATCGGCGTCAGCACCGTGCCCTGCGGGAACCGGACGCCGACCGCGCTCTCGACCCCGGCGCGCTGGAAGTCGCTGATCAGCACCGCCTCGAGGCGCGGCAGGTCCGAGCTCTCGAAGATACCCTCGGCGAGCTTCAGGGCCGGCCCGTAGCGGGTCACCCCGGACCCGACCTCCGCATTCTCGACCAGGCCGCGCAGGCTGGCGCGGTCGGTCGTCGAGCGCGGGCCGGTCTCTGCGCCGCCGTCGAACAGGACCACCGTCGCCCGATCGCCGGGGTCCAGCGCGGCGATCGTGTCGGTCGCCAGCGTCTGCGCCTCGTCCCAGCGGCCGCCGAAGCTCATGCTGTAGGAGCGGTCGAGCAGGACCACCACCTCGCGCGCGCCGTCGGTCACCGCGGCCAGCGCCGCGGCGCGGATGAAGGGCCGCGCGAAGGCAAACAACAGCAGGAGCAGCGCGGCGCAGCGCAGCAGCAGCAGGAACCAGTGCCGGATCCGCTGGCGGCGGAAGGAACGGTAGGGGACCTTGCGGAGGAACATCAGCGAGGGAAACTCCACCTCGTCCTTCCGCTCGCGCTGGATCATGTGCAGGATCACCGGCACGGCGACGGTCGCGAGTCCGAGCAGGAACAGCGGGGCCAGCAATCCCATCAGCGCACCCGATTCAGCTTCTCGCGCATCGCCAGGAACCGGAACAGCCCGTGGTCCATCGGTTGCGCGGTGTTGAAGAACGCGTAATCAATCCGGTTCTCGGCGCACAGCTTGGTCAGCCGCTCGATGTGCTCCGCGATCAGCGCGCGGTACTGCTCGCGCAGTTTCTCGGGCACCACCGGCATCCGCTGGCCGGTCTCCAGGTCGCGGAAGTTGCCCGCCTCGGCGTAGGGAAAGTCGACCTCGGCCGGATCGAGCACGTGGAACACGATCAGGTCGTTGCCGCCGTAGCTGAGCGACTTCAGCCGGTTGACGATGTCCTCCGGCTCGTCGTACAGGTCCGAGATCAGCAACAGGATGCCGCGCCGCTTGAAGAACTCGGTCATGCGGAACAGCGGCTTCTGGAATGATCCGGGACGCCCCGCCTCGATGCGGTCGAGCGTGTGCAGGACGACGTCGAGGTGCTTCGCCGAGGGCGGCACCCGGGTCACGATGTCGTCGTCGAAGGTCACGATTCCGACCCGATCACGCTGCGTCGTGGCGAAGTAGGTCAGGCACCCCGCCAGGTAGCGTCCGTAGTCCAGCTTGGAGATCCCGCGGCTGGCGAAGCTCATCGAGCGCGAGATGTCGAACAGCACCGAGAAGTTGGCGTTCGTGTCCGCCTCGAACTGCTTGACGTAGAAGCGGTCCGTGCGGGCGAACACCCGCCAGTCGATGAACCGGATGTCGTCGCCCGGCATGTAGCCGCGGTGCTCGGCGAAGTCCACCGACACGCCGAGATACGGTGCCTTGTGCAGCCCGTTGATGAAGCCGTCGACGACGTTGCGCGCCAGCAGCTTCAGGTTCCCGATGCGTCCGAGGACCTGCGGATCGACGAACCGGGCGCCGGGCGTGGACGCGGGCGGGTCGGCGGACACGTCACATCTGCGACGCCGGGACCGGCACCGCCTCCACCAGTTGATCGACGATCTGATCAGACGTGATGCCCTCGGACTCGGCGTGGAAATTGAGCAGCACGCGGTGCCGCAGCACCGGCCGCGAGAGCGCCCGGATGTGCCCTGGGTGAGCGCCCGCGCCTTGCTGCCCAGCACCAGGTACTGCGCCGCGCGCACGCTGGCGCCGTACTGCACCCACTTCTTGACGAAGTCCGGGCCGTCGCCGTCCTTCTCGTTCCGCCGGCTCGTGCGGACCAGCTCCAGGGTGTAGCGCATGACCGCCTCGGACACGGGCACCTTGCGTACCAGCTCCTGGAACGCCACCAGGTCGTCGCCGGTCACCGCATGCCGGTAGTCCGGGTTGTTCGTGATCGTCGTCGTGCGCACGACCTCGAGCTCCTCGTGCTCCGGGGGATGCTCGATGACGATGTGGAACATGAACCGGTCGAGCTGCGCCTCCGGCAACGGGTAGGTCCCCTCGAGCTCGATCGGGTTCTGGGTCGCGAAGACGAAGAACGGCTCGTCGAGCTCGTAGGTCCGTCCCTGCACGGTCACGCGGTGTTCCTGCATTGCCTCGAGCAGCGCCGACTGGGTCTTGGGCGGCGTTCGGTTGATCTCGTCCGCGAGCAGGATGTTGGTGAACACCGGACCCGGCGCGAACACCATCTTGCGCCCGCCCGTCTCCGGATCGTCCTGGATGATGTCGGTCCCGGTGATGTCGGACGGCATCAGGTCGGGGGTGAACTGGATCCGGGCGAACTTCAGGTCGAGGACCTGCGCCATCGTCTGGATCAGCAGCGTCTTGGCGAGCCCCGGGACCCCCACGATGAGGCTGTTGCCGCCGACGAACAGGGTCAGCAGCACCTGCTCGATGATCTCGTCCTGGCCGATGATCTTCTTGTGCAGCTCCGACAGGATCTGCTCCCGGCCGGCCTTTGTCGTCGGGGGATTCGAGATCGAGCGGACCTGCCGCGACGACGGCCGGGGCCGCGTCATCGGCCGAATCCGCCGCTTCCGATTCTCCCGCTGCACCCTCGGTCGCTGCCGCTGCGTCGTCGTCCGCCTGGACCGGGTCCGTCGCCTCCGCCGCCTCGGTCGCTGCCGTTGCGCCGCCGGTCGGTTCCACCACGTCGGTCGGCTCGGTGGCCTGAGTGTCTGACTCCACGAAGTGCTCCTCGCGTCTGTGATTCCGGGCCTGTCAGCCCAACGCTACCATGCCTGCGCCTCAACGCGCCGCTCCCGGCCGTCCCAACGTCACGCAGTCGCTCCACTGCGCCCCGATCGGCGGTCTCTTCCTGCCGCACCGTCGCGATTGCCTGATGGTGGTCGATTGCGCAGCGGGAGTCAATCACCGTCGCCTGTGGCTCTTCGTTCCACCTCCGATACCGGTCGCCACGGTCGATCTCGCTCCCGACGGTTATCATCCGGAACCCGACCCGCATGTTCAGTTCCGCCGCTGCCGCATACATGACCGGCCGGTACTGCTCGGGGATGTCGGCGTGCCGGAATTCCACCGGGAGATTCTCGCCGTGAGACAACGGCGCGTCGGGCAGATCGGGATACCGGTATCTTATCTATAGTCCCGGCCATGGAATGCAAGATCGCATGGAGGAACGGAGGCGAACGGATCTCCGCTCGGCTGCCCGGCAACGGAACCGGGAAGGCACACGGAAATGAACAGGACGATCCATCGCATCATTTGCAGGCGTCGAAGCGTCAGTGCGTCAACGCATACATCACGTAGTTCACGCCGAACTTGTACGCCTCGTTGGTCACGTCGACGGCGTACCAACCGGTGTCGGAGAACTCCCAGTACTCGCCGATGTCGTTCTCGTAGTTCGCGATGCCGTACATCCGACCGTTGGGGTCGTTGTCCTCGAAGAGGCCCCAGAAGGTGGGGGGCGGCCCGTACATCGGCGCCATCTCCAGGGTCTCGATGTCGAAGAACGAATGGAAGATGGGGTGCGAGATGTCGAGCTGGATCGGCCGGATGCCGGGCAGCGCGCGCGCCATCTGGGCGGTGAAGTTCTCCCAGTGCCAGCCGGTGAAGTCGTCGAAGATGACGAAGCCGCCCTTCAGCAGGTAGTTGCGCAGGCCCTCGATCTCCTCTTCGGTCGGCTGCCAGAAGCCCGGCTCCGCCATGTAGGCCACCGGAAAGCGGGTGAGCTCGGGATCGTCGAGCGGGAGCAAGTAGATGTCGAGGTCGCTGATTTCCTCGACGATCCGGCCGAAGTTGCGCTCGGCCCGGGGATAGTCGTGCGCCCACTTGATGTCGCGGCGGAAGAGTCCGCTCCGCAGGCCCCAGTTCATGTCGTAGCGCAGGCGCACGAACGTGAAACGGCCGTCGTAGGCCACGTTGCCCGGGAGAACGTCGGCGCCGGCGATGCCCGCGGTGGCGGCCAGTATCGCGAGCACCACGGCGGACGCGGCCGCGACGGCCAAGCGGATGCACGACCGGCGCTGGTTCGGCGGCAAAGCGCTTCCGGCGCTCCGTTGGCGGCGCGGCCACTCGCCGGCGCTCGGACTCATCGTGGATCCGGCGCTCCCTTCGCCGCCTCCAACTGGCGAATCTGCCGGCTTTTCAGCGCCAGCTCGATCAACAGTCGCTCGAGCTCGGCCTCGTACTCCGTCTGCTCCGCGCCCCCGCGCAGCACGCGCAGATCGTCCACGCGGGCCTCGATCTCGGCCCGCTCCAAGTACAGCGGCCGCAGCTCCGGATCGTCGGGAAACGCCATCCGCGCGGTGGCGAGATCCTCGCCGGCGCTGAGGAACGCGGTCCGGGCCACCATGCCGTCGCCGGCCAGCGGATCCGGCGCGTCCGTGCCCACGCCGTCGCCGTTGTCGTCGAGCAGGGCGTGCTCGGTCAGCAGCGTCCCCTCGGCCTCGAAGGCGGCGACCACCCGCTGGCGCGCGTAGACGAACGCCTCGAGCATCGACACCCGCTCGTTGCGGTCCTGGTCGGCCTCTCCCTCGCCGTCGGCGAACGCCTCGACGAAGTAGCCCCCGACACTCGCGCCCGTTCCGCGTCGCCGTCATCACCACGCGCCCCTCGCCGGAGAGCGCCTCCAGGAAGGGACCGCTCGCGCTGGCGGTGTTCACGAACGTCACCCGCCGGCGGCCCAGCCGGTCGAGGAGCGGGGCGAAGTCCTCGGCCGACGGATCGCGGCGCGGCAGGTTGATGCGCGCGCGGTCGGTGAAGCTGCCGTGGCCGAAGATGACGATGGCGACGTGGTCGGCCGGGCCGGCGCGGTCGGCAATCGTCTCGATGGCGGCGGCCACGTTCTCCATCGTCGACCGGTCCGCGATCCGCTCGGGATCGAGGTCGGTCCGCTCTCCCAGATAGGTGACGTTCCCGGCCGGCAGGCCGTAGCGCTCGGTGGCCGCGGTCACCAGGGTCGTCGCCCAGGCGTGGAACTGCTCCGTGTAGACCGGATCGCCGCCGAGTCCCACGATGACCAGCAGGTGGGTCTGCTGCGCGTGCGCGGGGACCGCCGCCGCCAGCGCCGCCGCCAGGAAGAGTCCTCTCAACGATCCGACACGGGCTGTCATGCCAGCCCCCGGAAGCGGCGGAAGCTCCACTCGCCGAGCACGAGGGTTGCGAGCAGCATCAACAGGATCGGCATGTCCCAGAGGTCGTGCTCCTCGACCACCGTCACGCCGCCGCCCACGTACTGAATCTCGTCCGCCAGCGAGGCCGCCGTCTCCGCGTCATAGAAGCGGCCGCCGGTCTCGACCGCGATCCGCTCGAGCAGCGAGGCGCGCATCGTCGAGTCGTGGAACTCGGCGTCGCTCGGGGCCACCTGCAGGTAGGTGACGTCCTCGCCGAGCAGCTCGTCGTCCGCCAGCGCCTCGACCCGCACCTCGTAGAAGCCCTCCGTCGACGGCGTGAAGGTGGCCCGATACTCGCCGTCCCGCTGCGCCGTCCACTCCATCGGCAGATCCGTGAACTCGCCGTTCGGATGCGTCACCGACGCCACCACGAGGCTGTTGTTGAGCTCCTCGAAGTTCGCGTCGCCCACCGAGGCGAGGATGGTCGCCGGCTCGCCCGGCTGCACGCGGTCC
>JAGWAH010000150.1:7324-10457 GCA_021296515.1 Acidobacteriota bacterium
TCCACGAGTCCTGCACCGGAAACGCCATCGACTTGCCGGCGCCGTAGCGCTGGAAGGCCAGCACCACCAGATCGCTGTCCGCCCCCGTCAACAGCGTCGTCGCGCCCGGCTTCACCTCCGTGACCGGGTTGACGATGGTGATCGGAGGCAGCTCCCGCCAGCGCGCGGCCGACCGCTCCTCAGTGTCGGCGATCTGCGTCGAGGCGTGCGTGGCTCCGGCCCGGGTGGGCTCCACCGCCACCTCGACGAAGAAGGAATCCTGGCCGTCACCCCGCGGCTCGCCGACCACGACGGGCAGCACGTCGGCGACCGGGGTCCCCGCGTAGCCCCCCTCGGCGAACGACCGCCGGCTGCCGAGCATCAGCAGCCCGCCGCCGCGGTGATTGACGAAGTCCGAGATCATCCGGAGCTGGTCGGGCGTGAAGTAGTTGGCCTCGATGCTGCCGAGAATGAGCCCCCGGTACTGGAACAGCTCGGCGCGGGTGCGCGGAAAGCCGCCGGCCAGATCGTCCGGCCCGTCGACGTTGAACCGCATGAACTTGTTTTCCGCGGTCCGCTGCAGGATGGCTACCTGCAGGTTCTCGTCGTCCTCGACGGCGCGGCGGAGGAACTTGACCTCGAAGCGGGGCTCGCCCTCGAAGTAGAGCACCTTGTCGCGCCGGTCGTCGACGGCGATCAGCGTCTCGCGAACGTTGTTCTGCGTCACCATCTCGCCCTGCTGCGGCGAGACCCGGAAGGTGAACAAACGCGGTCCCGCCTCGCCCGCTGTGAAGCGCAGCCGCACGGTCTGCAGCTCGCCGTCGCGGAGCAGGGTGACGTTCTCGGACCCGACGATGCGCCCCTCGTCCTCCACCTGGATGGTCACCGGCCGGCCGGCGTACCCGCGGTGGGTCACCACGACGTCGGTGACGAGGGAGGTCCCCCGCAGCACGCGCCGCGGCGTCTCCACGCGGCCGAGCTCGATGTCGCGCTCGTACGACTCGCGCCCGAGGCCGACCGTGAAGACCGGCACCCCGGCCGCCTGAATCGGCAGCAGCGCCTCTTCGAGCTCGCCGCCGGCGTTGTCCGCGCCGTCGGTCACGACCACGAGCCCGGACAGCGGCACGTCCGACAACTCGTCGTGGGCCCGGGCGAGGGCCTGCCCGAGATGCGTCCGCGTGCCGTCGAAGTCGAGGCCGTCGACGACGTCGAGCCGGTCCGTTTCGGACGAGAAGCCGAAGAAGCGCAACGCGAAGCGCTCGTTGAGGGCGGCCCGGAGCCCGCCCTCCGGCGTGGCGAGCTGCTCCTGCACGAACTGCAGCCGCGGCGTCTCGTCGCGGTCGGCGATCCGCATGCTGCGGGAATCGTCGATCAGGACGCCGAGGAAGTTCTGCTGCGGAACGATGGACGACAGCACGAGCACCGGCCGCATCAGGCAGAAGGCGAGCACGGCGAACGCCGCCAGGCGCACGACCGCGAGCACCACCCGGTCAGCCGGCCGGCTGCTCCCGCGCACCTGCGTGTAGGACCGCCACGTGACGAAGCCGGCAACGACCGCCAACGCCACCGCCAGTCCGCCGGTCCAGGGAGCGCGGAACGCGAAGTCCCCCTGCTCGAAGATCAGCGGCCGGTACTTGAAGAAGAACTCGAACAGGGCATCCAGCATCTCGTTCGCTCACCCCGCCGGTCGCCGGCGCGGACCGCGGGCGCCCGGCATCTCTCTTGGCGAGACTATCACGCACGGCAGTTCGATGGGGCTCCGAGCCCGCCGTGGACGAACCTGCAGTATAATGAATGAACGTTCCCGAACCCCCGGGAAGGCCAGAACGATGGACGAGTGGACGCCAGCCAGCCTCGTCGTTTCCAGTCTCGGCGTGATCGTCACCCTGCTGATGGGGATAATCTGGTGGTTTCTGCGCCGGACGATTACCGAGAACGACCGGGCTCACAGGGCCATGGTGAACGACATCACCGACCTCAAGGCGGACACGGCCGTGGTCAAGACGGACATGGCCGTGGTCAAGACGGACATGGCCATGGTCAAGACGGACATCACGGGCCTCAAGGCGGACATGACCGTGGTCAAGGCGGACATCACGGGCCTCAAGGCGGACATGGCCGTGGTCAAGGCGAACATGGCCGCGATTCTGACCCTGGTCGAACAGCGACGGCCCGAGGCGACCCGCCAGTAGGTTTCCGCCCACGGCGACGGGCGCCGCGCACCGCTTTTCCTGCCGTTTTGCCATCGCGCCGCCCTTCGGAATGAGGAAGACCGCAGGCGCAGGCTCAGTGGCTCATCGCATACACGATGAAGTTGATGCCCATCTCCACGGCGAACGTGGAGAACTTCAACGGGTATTCCGGGCGCTCGGCCCACTCCCAGGCATCGCCCAGGTCGGTGTTCCAGTTGATCAGCACCATCAGGCGACCCTTGTCGTCGAAGATGCACGTGCGCCTCGTAGCCGTCGCGCTCCCAGGTCCGGCCGCCCCAGTAGTTGCCGATGGCCGGCACCTGCATAACCTCGTCGATCCGGTAGACGGCGTTGAACACCGGGTGCTCTATCGGCACCTCCACGATCGGATGCTCCGGGAACACCTTGCGGATCTGCTGCTCGAAGGCCGCCCATTCCCAGGTGCCCCAGAAGTCGTCGATCACCAGAAAGCCGCCGGCGAGCAGGTAGTTCCGCAGGCCCTCGATCTCCGCCTCGCTCAGCGAGATGTCCCCCACCTCGAGGGCGTAGAGGAACGGGAAGTCCCGGATCCGCGGATCGTCGAGGCGGACCGCGTTCTCGTACGGCGATCCGTCGATGTCGATCAGGCGGTTGACCACGGTCATGAACTGCCGGTCCGCCTTCGGATAGTCCGTGGCCCAGCGGGACCAGCCCCAGCCGCTGCTGTAGATGGCGCGCGTGAAGTAGAACTCGTGCGGGCCGGCCGGCTGTTGCAGCGTCCCGCGACGGCGGCGGCGCAGCATTTCCCGGGGGTCGAACCCCTGCTGGCCCCGCTGGGCCTGCTCGGCCAGGATGCCGTCGTCCGGCGGCGCAACGGGCGGCGGAGCGGGCGGGGTGGGCGCCGCGAGACGGACGGCGAGTGCGGCGCCGCAAAGCACCAACGCCACGAGAGCGATCCGCGCAAGGCCTGACGACCGCATCGG
>JAGWAH010000028.1:0-18706 GCA_021296515.1 Acidobacteriota bacterium
CCGCGTCGGCCAGCAGAATCGGATCGCCGTGCTGCAGACCGGCGGCGCCGGTGGTCACCACCCGGTCCCCTTCCGACAGGCCCTCGACCACCTCGACGTGAAGCTCGTCCTCCAGTCCGGTGACGAGCGAGACGAACTGCGCCGTCGGCGACCCACCGCTGGAGTCCACCCGGAACACGCCGCGCGCGGAGGTGCGGACCACCACCGCCTCGCGCGGAACGACCAGCGCCTGGCTCTTGTTGCCGACGACCAGAATTACGCGGGCATACATCCCCGGCTTCAATCGGAAGTCCGGGTTGGGGACCTCGATCTCGATCTCCGCGGTGCGGGTCGCCGGATCCAGGACGGGAGCCATCCGCGCGACGCGGCCCTCGAAGGACTCGGACGGAAACGCATCAACCTCGATGCGGGCTCGCACGCCCTCCTCCACCAACCGCAGGTCGCGCTCGACCAGGTTGGCCACCAGACGCACCAGGCTGATGTCGACCACGGACACCACCGCGGTGTTCGACGTCACGTACGCGCCCGGATCGAGATAGCGGCGGCCGATGAACCCGTCGACCGGCGAGACCATCACGGTGTTGTCCAGATTGATGCGGAGCTCCTCCAGGCGGGCGCCCGCCTCGTCGAACTGCGCGCGCGCCAGATCGAGCTGAGCATTCGCGGCCTGATAGCGCGCCTCGGCGTCATCGAGCTCCTGCCGCGAAACCAGCGCGCGGGAGAACAGGCTCTGCGACCGATCCCGGGTGGTCTCCGCGAGCAGGAGATCGGCTTCGCGCTGCCGCACGGTAGCGCGGGCGACCTCGAACGACGCTTCGGCCTGGTTCACCTGCTGGCGGAGCTCGTCGTCCTCGACCCGCGCCACCTCCTGCCCGCGCGTCACGGGATCGCCGAGACGCAGGTCGACCTGCCGCAGGCGGCCGTTGATCTTCGGCGCCACCTCCACGGTGGCCGCGCCCGTCAGGTTGCCTACGATCTGAAGCTGCTCGGCGATGTCCGAGCGCGCGACGCCGGCCGAATTCACGCGCATGGGCTGCGCACCGAAGGCGCCGCGGCCGCCCCCGGGACGAAACCCGCCCGGAGGCCCGCCGCCGGGCCGTCCCGGGCCTGCCTCGCCAGCGGGCATGACGCGCTGATAGACGAGAACGCTGGCAGCGCCCACGGCGACGAGCAGAAAGGCAGCAAGGTGTCTGGGCATATTCCTGGAATCGAAGACGCCGCGGCCGGCCGTACGGTTTACGCGGTCCGGCGTTCCGTTACCGTTTGACCGCCGGGGCGGGGCGTTTATTCCCGCTGCCCTTGCGCCGGCGCGTTACGCGTCGCCGGGCCCCCGCTCCGTCGCTACCTACCGGAGCTCGACGTCGTAGACCCGCCGCAGCTCGCGGTCGCGGCCACGCCGGCCGCCGTCGATGCGCGTGGTCACGATCAACTGCCGGTAGCCGCCTTCCGTGATCCGGACCTCGTAGGTCTGGCGCACGCGGAGCTCCATCCGCGACTGCAGCTCGATCTCGGCCTCCAGCACGGCGCCGCGCCAGCGCGTCTTGCGCGTCACCCGCGCGCTGGTGCCGGCGAGCCCCGAGTGCTCGCGGTCGTCGGGAATCAGCCGGACGACGCGGCGGTCGCCGTAGGTCAGGACGATCTCCCGCTCGCCCGCCGCAATCGTCATGCGGCGCGGCGCCGTCATCAGATCCCGCATCGCCTCCTGCATGGTCGCCCGCATCCGAGCCATCTGCTGCGGGTCGCCGCCGCCCCCGCCGAAACCGCCCCGACCGCCGCCGAAACCGCCCCGACCGCCGCCGAAACCGCCCCGACCGCCGCCGAAACCGCCGCCGGGCCCCCAACCGGGCCCCCCGAAGCCGCCGGGGCCACGTCGCTCGCCGTCGGCGTCGCGCCCGCCCGGCTGCGGCCGCAGCTCGTCGCTCAGGTCCTCGTTGACCACCCAGGAGCCGGCAAGCGCCTGCTCACGGTTCTGGGCGGCGCGCGCCGCGGCCACCGCCTCCGGTGCAACGCCGAACGCGATCACCACGATCACACCGATTGCGAAGAGCTGCATGCTGATCCGGTACATCTCGGACTCCCTGCTGAGCGCACTCGCGGCCGCCAGGACCCTTCCGCCCCAATTTACGACGCGTCAAGCAGCCCGCTCCCGCGGACGGTAGGCTGCGAGGCGGAGCTCGTCGACGACGCCATCATGAAAGCGCGAGAACTCCTCCGCCGTCCGCGGCACCCCGTTGGCGAGCGCCGCCGCGATGGCGCGCCGCAACATGGTATCCGGGATCCTCTCCGTCAGGGTCGTGAAAATCCGAATCGTCATGGCTCTCCTCCGACGTTGCCGTCCCCCAGTACAGACCGGGAAAGCAGGGGTGGTTTCCCGTCTGGCGGGCGGGCGGGCGCCGGCGGCGGCGACACTCCCCGGACGTTGCCCGGCCGCGCCCGTTCGAGGGGGATCAGAAGCGGAACAGCCGATTCATCTTGACGACGAAGCCGCGGTTGCGCAGGTCGGAGAACCGGTCCGGGCGTAGGGGATCGGTCTCGCGATCCTCCGTGTAGACCACGAACAGCTCGCTGCCGGGCGAGTACTCCCAGCGCAACCGCAGATTGTTGCTGACCGTGTTGCTGCTCGAGTTGTACTGAATCAATCCGCTGAAGAACATCCGCGGCGTGAACGTCCAGTTCACGCGCGAGACGATCAGGTCCGTGCGGAACGACCCGTGCGGCGAATCGATCCAGTTGACCGAAAAGCTGGGCTCCAGCGAGAGCCGCTGGGTCACTTCCATGCGCCCCTGGCGAAAGCCGACCGTGCGGATGCTGCCGTCGAAGTAGTCGCCGGCCAGCACCGAGAACGTTCCGTTCAGGCGGCGCTGGGTGCCGGGCGACCAGGTAGCCTCGACGTCGAAGAAGCGGTAGCCACCGACCGGGAAGGCTACGTCGTCCGGCCCCGGCGTGAACTCGCCGTGAAGGAACTCGTAGTTCTCCGCCAGCGACACGCCGAACCGGTCGCTGTTCTCGAGTTCCGTCGAGAACCCCAGTTGCGACTGCCGGGTCTCCACGGTTCCCAGGTCGGCGGTCTCGACGTAGTCGTAGCTCCCTTCCAGCCGGAACTGGCGGATGTTGGCCAGCGCCCGCGGCCGCGGGCTGAACCGCGCCCGCGCGTAGCTGCGCCGGAAGTTGTCGCGCCGGAGGAAGCCGACCTCCGGGATGAAGTTCTTCTCCACCAGCAGGTGCTCGGCCTGAAAGCCGTAGCGGTCGCCCCCGTAGTCGAAGCGCCCCTGGTAGCTCAGGTCGTTCCCCCGGCGCCCGGGATCCGGAACCTGGGTCCTGGCCACATAGCCCAGCAGGCTGACGTTCTCGTAGAAGGAGAACGTCGCGTCGGCACCGTAGGACTGGCTGGAACCGTCGCCCATGAGCGAGAGCGACCGGTTCGTGAAGATCGCGCCGAGGCTGCTGCGGCGCAGGATGTCGCGCTTGAGGCGTACCACGGTGAAGTTCGTCATCTCCGCGTCCGCCAGGACCTCGTCGTCCGTCTGGATGTTCAACGCGCCGACGTCGAACGCGCCGATCTTGCCGGTGAGCCGGCCGCCGCCCACGATGGGTACTACGGTTCCGTTCTGCAGGCCGATCCGGCGGCTGTAGAAGATGGTCGGGGCGTTGCCGCCGCCGAAGAAGCCGCCGCCGGTGCGGCGCAGCGCACCGCCGAAGCCGCCCGAGAAACCGCCGCGCGCGAAGTCGAAGATGCCGCGGCCCTCGAGGAAGAACTCCCGCTTCTCGGGGAAGAACAGATTGAAGCGGGTCAGGTTGACCTGCTGTTCGTCCACCTCGACCTGCGCGAAGTCGGTGTTGACGGTGAAGTCGGCGGTCAGGTTCTGCGTGACGCCGTACTTCACGTCGAGGCCGCCGTTCCCGTCGCCGGCGTTGCGGATCGGCGGCGAGGCGGCGAGGTTGGTGCTGACGCCGCCGATGCCGTAGGGCTTGACCTCCAGGTTCCTGCTGCCGCTCGGGGCGTCGAGACCGACCAGGGTCGCGGCGTCGGAGACGCGGAAGATCCCGCCCGGTCCCGACCCGGCCGAGATGGGCAGCGGCGTGATGTAGTTCCACTCGTTCTTGCGCCGCACGTTGCGCCGGAGCTGCACGCCCCAGATCTGGGACGGTCCCGGCCGGTAGCGCAGCGACTTGAACGGGATCTCCATCTCCACCGTCCAGCCGCCCTCGAAGCGCCCCGCGCGGACGTCCCACACCGGATTCCAGTCGCTGTTCGGATTGCCCTCGTTAGTGATCTGGAAGTCGGCGATCGCGCCGAGGGGATTGGTGTAGAACGCCACCGCGTTGCGGCGGTCGTAGAAGGTGTCGAGAATGACGGCGAAGGTGTCGTTCTGTCGGAGCTGCCGCGTGTCGCGGCGCATCTCGTTGGCCACCCACTGGCTCGGCGGCGCCGAGTCCCACACGCGGGCCGCGACGTAGATGTTGTCGGCGTCGAACAGGATCCACGCCTCGGTCTTCTCGGTGGCGGGCGCGCCTTCGTCGGGCGCCTGCTGAATGAAGCCGGTGATGGCGGGCACCGTGTAGTAGACGCGCTCGTCGAGCTGTCCGTCGAGCCGAATCCCCTCGGGCTGCTCGACGGCGCGCAGCGTGGCGCGGCGCTGCTCGTCGCGGCGGATGACCTCCGGTGCGATCGGCGGCGGAGGTCCGTCGATGAATCCGGGGGCGACGCGCGCGGTCTCGAAGCCGGCGACGCCCGCCGGCGATGGCTCGGCCGTCGCCGCGGGCCGCGGTACGGCCGTTCCCGCGGGCCGATTCGCATCGTCGGATCGGGCGCGCCGAGCAGGCGTGGGACGTGCGGCCGCCGGGCGCGCGCCGGCCGCATCGGATTGCGGGCGCCTGAACGGCCTCGTCGGCTGAAACGATCCTTCCGCCAGGTCCGCGTCGTCGACCGGACGACTGGCCGCCTGTGAAGCCGGAGCCGCTTCCTCCGGGCCGGCGCCCAGTCCCGCGCCGGTGAAGAGGTCGCCGGCCACGCGATCCTGAAGCACAAAGAGATCGTCGACGGCGCCGTCCACCACTGTCGAGGCGGTGACCGCGCCCGTCGGCACGTCCACCAGCCTCGCGGTGATGCGCATCCGGTCACCGAGGCGCTGGTAGGCCCCACCCACTACCCAGCGTGCCCCGACGGTCCGACCGACCTCGACCATCCGGCTGTTCGAATCCGCGGCTGTGCCGGGCGCCGCCAGAGTGCGCAGCGCTTCCTGGACCCGCTCGCGACGGAACGACCGCACCGACGATCGCCCTTCGAACGTCGCAGCGATTGTCTCGGCGATGCCCGCGCCGATCCAGTCCTCCGCCGGGGCGCCACTGATGTTGACGAACGGCGTAACGGCCAATCCCGCGGGCGAGTCGCCCTGCGCTGCGACACAGACCGGCGCGAGCCAGCCGACGAAAACTGCCAACGCGATGCGCATCGGAGCGGCGTGCTGCATGGATCGGTAGACGCCGCACCGGGCCCTCCCGTTTCGATCACTCGCTCTTCAGCATCCGAAGCAGCACCGCCGCGTCGGCGTGCAGGGTGGCGAAGCCGAACTGGCTCGCCGTCGCGACGCAGCCCTGCGTGCCCGCGAATCGAGGAGCCCGGCGCCGATTGCGCAGGCCGGTCGCTGACGCGCCCGGACCATTGGACCCCGGCTGGATAATCGGCTACCGTCGTTCCGCACTCGAGCCGCAATAGATGATGCAAAGGGCCCGTGTCCTGCTGCCGGCGCTCGCGCTCGCTGCCTGTGGTGCGACCTCCGAACCTGCCCCGCATGCCCTGCCGACTGCCCTTTCGCCGTCCGCTACCGACTCTCCGCCGCCCAACATCCTCTGGATCGTCGCCGAGGACCACGGCCCGCACCACGGCAGCTACGGCGATGCCTACGCGGTCACGCCGAACCTCGACCGGTTCGCCGCCGAGGGCGCCCGCTTCACCCGCGCCTTCGCGGTGACCCCGGTCTGCGCCCCGGCGCGCTCGGGGATCATCACCGGGATGTACCCGACGTCGATCGGCTCGCACCACATGCGCTCGACCGCGGTGCCGCCGCCGCACGTCAAGGGCTTCACCGAACGGCTGCGCGCGGCCGGGTACTTCACGACCAACAACGCCAAGACCGACTACAACTTCTCGCCGTGGCTGCCGACCGAGACCCGGCGCGCGGTGCGCGAGGCGCCGCTGGGCCTCTGGGACCAGAACGGCGAGCACGCGCACTGGCGCAACCGGGCGCCCGGGCAGCCATTCTTCTCGGTGTTCAACCTCGGCACGTCGCACGAGGGCCAGGTCCGCATGCCGGACGACCGCTTCGCCGAGCGAGCCGGGGGTTTGGCGCCTGCGGCGCGCCACGACCCGGACGCCGCGCCGCTGCCGCCCTACTACCCGGACACCCCGGAGGTCCGCCGGAACATCGCACGGTACTACGACCTGGTCAGCGTGATGGACGTTCAGGCGGGCGAGATACTCGCCGCGCTCGACGCCGACGGGCTCGCCGACGACACGGTGGTTTTCTTCTACGGCGACCACGGCTGGGGGCTGCCGCGCGGCAAGCGCTGGGTCTACGACTCCGGGCTGCGCGTGCCGCTGCTGATCCGCTGGCCGGGCCGGATTGAACCGGGCGCGGTGCGCGAGGATCTGATCAGCTTCATCGACTTCGCCCCCACCCTGCTGTCGCTTGCCGGCGTTACGGTCCCCGAGCACATGCAGGGCCGCGTCTTCCTCGGTGACGGGCGCGCGCCCGAGCCCGAGCACCTGTTCTTCACCCGTGACCGGATGGACGAGACCTACGACCGCATCCGCGCCGTTCGCGATCGCCGCTACAAGTACATTCGCAACTTCGCCCCCGAACTCCCCTATGCGCAGCGCATCGCCTACATGGACCTGATGCCGACGATGCAGGTTTGGCGGCGGCTGGCGGCGGCAGATGAGCTGATGGGGCCGCAACGCCACTTCATGGCAGGGACGAAGCCGGCGGAAGAGCTCTACGACACCGGAACCGACCCGCACGAGGTGGTCGACCTGGCCGGCGAGCCCGCCCACGCGGAGCGCCTCGCGGAGATGCGCGCCGCGCTCGACGAGTGGATCATGACGACCGGCGACCTGGGCGAGATTCCGGAAGCCCAACTCGTCAAGCGGTTTCGTCCCGACGGTGTCTATCAGACGGCCGAACTGCCCGAGGCGGAACCGCCGGGCGGCATGTTCCACTACCCCCCGACGGTGGAGCTGACCTGTCCGACCGAGGGCGCGACGATCGAGTACACGACCGAGCCGGGCGAAGCGCCCCGCTGGAACCTCTACACCGGCCCGTTCCGGATGCTCGACTGGGAGCTCCGGTTCCGCTGCGGCCGGCTGGGCTACTTCGACAGCGAGACCGTGCAGTACGATTTCCACATCGACTACAACTGGTGGTAATGACCGGATGCGTTCCCGGCCAGTCCGAGGAGGACCGATGAATCGCCTCATTGCAACGTTCGTGACCCTGTCCGTGATTGCGCTCGGCGTCGCCGCAACCGCTTCGGCGGATGTGGTCCGCGTCGACGTCGAGAGCCGCGCCGATGTCGCCGGCGGCATGGCCTACGGCCTGGCGGGGCCCTACGAGAAGCTGGCCGGCATGGTCCACTTCGAGGTCGATCCGGCGAATCCGGCGAACCGGATAGTCACCGACATCGACTTCGCACCGCGCAACGACCGCGGCATGGTGGAGTTCCGCTCGAACTTCTTCCTGCTGAAGCCGAAGGACGCCGCGCGCGGCAACGGCACTGTCCTCTACGAGGTGTCGAACCGCGGCGGCAAGGGCATGCTCGGCTACTTCAACAACGCGGCCGGCAGCCGCGACCCGCAGACGGCCGAGGAGATGGGAGACGGGTTCCTGCTGCAGAACGGCTTCTCGCTGCTGTGGCTCGGCTGGCAGTTCGACGTGCCGGTGCGCGACGGGCAGATGCGGCTGCACACGCCGGTGGCGGCAGACGGGGACAACCCGCTCACGGGGCTGGTCCGCAGCGAGGTGATCGTCAACGAGCGCACCTGGGACCGCTCGCTCGCCGACCGGAACCACATCGCCTACCCGGTGGCCGACCCGGACGACCCGGCCAACGTCATGACGGTGCGTGACGGCGTCGACCAGCCGCGGCGCGTCGTGCCGCGCGACCAGTGGCGCTTCGCGCGGCGCAACGACGACGGCTCCATCGTCGACGATCCGACCCGCGTCTACCTGGAAGGCGGCTTCGAGCCGTTCAAGATCTACGACGTGGTCTACGTCGCCAAGGACCCGGCCCTGGTCGGGCTCGGACCCGCGGCGGTCCGCGACATGATCTCGAAGCTGAAGTACGAGGCGACGCCGGAGCTCGGCCTGCCGGCCGGCGCCATCGAGCACGCCGTCGCCTGGGGCGTCTCGCAGAGCGGCCGCTTCCTGCGCACATTCCTCCACCACGGGTACAACGTCGACGAACAGAACCGGCGGGCGTTCGACGGCGTCATGTCGCACGTGGCGGGCGGCGGACGCGGCAGCTTCAACCACCGCTTCGCCCAGCCGTCGCGCGACGGCCACCCGTTCCTGAACAAGCTCTATCCGAGCGACATCTTCCCGTTCACCGACGTGGTGCAGCACGACCCGGAGACGGACATGCGAGACGGCCTGCTCGCCGGTATCCAGCCCGGACACATGCCGAAGGTCTTCTACACGAACTCGTCCTACGAGTACTGGGGCCGCGCGGCGTCGCTGATCCACACCACCATCGACGGGACGGCGGACGCGCCGCTGCTCGACAACGTGCGCATCTACTCGTTCGCGGGCGGGCAGCACGGTCCTGGCCGCTTCCCGCCGCGGCTCACCAGCGGCCAGGAACTGAGCAACCCGAACGACTACTCCTGGTTCCTGCGCCCGCTGCTGCTGGCCATGGACCGCTGGATCGACGACGATGCGGCAGCGCCGCCGGCCAGCGTCTACCCGCGAATAGCCGACGACGATCTCGTCCCGCCCGAGAAGCTCGGCTTCCCGGAGCTGCCGGGCGTCGGGCAGCCGGCCGTACCGCACCTGGCGTACCGCGCGGTCTACGGTCCGGAGTTCCGGACCCGCGGCATCGCCTCGGAGCAGCCGCCGGAGGTGCTCTCGGCATTCCCGATCCTGGTACCGAGCGTCGATGCCGACGGCAACGAGACCGGCGGGCTGATGATGCCGGAAGTGGCCGTGCCGCTCGCCACCTACACCGGCTGGAACCTGTTCCACGCCGAGGCGGGTCCGACCGACGTGCTGTCGAGCATGCAGGGCTCCTACGTCCCGTTCCCGCGGACGGCCGACGACCGTGAGCGCACCGGCGACCCGCGGTCGTCGATCCAGGAGCGCTACGGCAGCCGCGCCGAGTATCTCGGCCGGGTGACGGAGGCTGCCCTCGCACTCGTCGAGGACGGATACCTGCTCGCCGGAGACCTCGCGCCGATCCTGGCCCAGGCCGCGCGGCACTGGGACTACCTGATGGAGGAGGACACCGGCAACGACGGCCAGCAGTGACACCGTGCGCCCGGGGCATCGCGCCCCGGGCGCGTTCTTGTCGGCGCCCGGACGCTCACGCGAGGACCGAAGGATTGCGCTGTCACGACCCAGCGCGTCTGCGGGGCCGAATCGCGGGGCGTGCGCCGGTGACGGATCGTCTCCACCGCGAAGCCGAAGCAGAACAGCTCCAGGAGAAACATCTCATGCGCACCCGCATACTTCCGGCCGTCGGCCTGTGTGTCCTGACTGTATTCGTCGGCGGCATGGTGGTCGGCGCACAGGTGCAGATCCGCCAGCAGGCGCCCACCGACCGCGCGGCCGACTTCCCGCTGGCCGAGCTCGAGGCGATCGTGCAGGAGATGGACGCCGAGCAGCGCCAGACCGTGCGGCTGCTGGAGGGCGGAAGCTACAACGTCAACATCCGCCGCATTCGGGGCGGCGAGACGGCGCTGATGCATCCCCGAACGATCGACGTCTGGGTGGTTCGGGAGGGCTCCGGGACGCTCGTCACCGGCGGGCAGATCGTCGACGCGAACGGGGAGCCGGTCGAGCAGCGCGGCGCGGCGATTCGCGGCGGCGAGGAACGGGAGATCGGCATAGGCGACCTCATCTTCATCCCCGCCGGCGTGCCGCACGGTATCCGCGAGACGGACGGCATCACCTGGTTCAACATCCGCTTCGACACGCTGCCCTGAACGGCGGATCGCCACCTGCCGGCCATCCGCACCGCCACGTGGCGACCGGCGGCGCGTGCTATGGTGAACGACGTGGCCGACACCCGTGCAAGCGTCGAGACCGAGCGTCAGGCCACGATGCACACCGGGCCCCTCGGGTCCACCATCCACGTCCTGCGCGCCGACCCGCAGACCGTGGTCGAGCTCGCCTCCATCGACTGGAACCGCTCCTTCCGGCGCGTCTACCTCGACCCGGTGCGCGGTCTCATCACCCTGATGGCGCCGTCGCGGCTCCACGAGGAGTTCTCCGCGATCCTCGGCCATGTGGTCGACATCGCCGCAAGCGCGCTCACCGGTGCTGTGAAAGGACTCCGGAACGCGCGCCTTCGAGAGCCAGACTCTCCACCCGGCACTGGCATGGAGCCTGATTGCGCGTTCTATGTCGGTGAGAAGGCCAGGGCGTATCGTGCGGCGCTTGCCGACGGGAAAGAGGCGGCCGATGCGTTCTTCGACGAGAACGCGCCCGATCTCGTGGTGGAGGTGGAGATCACGAACGCCGACGAGAGCAAGATCGAGCGGTACGCCGATTTGGGCGTGCGGGAGCTGTGGCTACTGCGAGACCCGGAAGGTTCGGGCACTCCGCTTGCAGAGTTCCTGGCCCTGCATCCCCGGCCCGCGCCGCGTCGACTCACCTCCTCAAACGTTCTCCGAGACCTGACCCCCGACGATGTTTGCCAGGCGGTAGCCGACGTGCGACTCAGTGTGAACCGCGACGAGCGCACGGAAGCGGTGGCGCGCATCGTACGCCGCCGGCAGCGGGCCAGCGTCCGCGTGCGCGAGGGGGACACGCCGTACGCCGCCCGAGCCGGTTGAGCACGGACAGGAATCTGCAGATCACACCCGAGACGCCAACGCCGCAAGTCGCTCGTGCAACACCGGGAGACGAAACCTCGTCCGCCCGCCGAGCTGCTCACGTCGCCCATCCACGTGTCGACATGGGGTGCCATAATGATCCACACCATGCGGAAGAGCGTCTGCGCGCGTTTCGGGTTCCGATCGACTCGGCGGGGGTTCGGCGGCCCATGTCTCCTGCTCGCCCTGGCCGCAACGGCGATTGCCGGCGTCCCGGCTGCTGCCGCGCAGGCGCCGAAGGCAGCCGGCGCAACGCCGGCCGCTGCGCTGCACGCCGAGGCGGCGCCGTTCTTCGCCGAGCACTGCATCGTCTGCCACGGCAACCGCCTGAGCACGGTGAGCCTCAACCTGGAGAGGCTCGCCGCCGCGCTCGGTCCACAGGCAGTCTCCACAGGACCGAACGCTGCCGGCCCGGCCGTCGATCCGCAGGTCGACACCTGGGCCCGGGTGCTGGGGAGGCTGAACGGCGGACAGATGCCACCGCCCGGACGCCCGCGGCCGACTCATGAGGCGCTCGCACGCGTCACGGCGTCCATCGAGGCGTACCTGACCGACGCCGGCTATCGCAGGACGGCCGATCCGGGCCGCGTTACGGCGCGGCGGCTCAACCGGGTCGAGTACGACAACACGGTCCGCAGCCTGCTCGGCGTTCACGGCAGCCCGGCCGACGAGTTCCCGATCGACGACTCGGGCTACGGCTTCGACAACATCGGCGACGTACTGTCGGTCTCGCCGCTGCTGATGGAGAAGTACGTCGCGGCGGCGAGGCGGCTCTCGCGCATCGCGGTCTTCGGCGAGCCGCTGCCCGCCGAGCCGACGCTGCTCGCCCGCTACATGGGCCGGCGCTCGCACGACGCCGGCAACGACCTGAGCGGCGCGAACATCCTCCCCTACTCGATGCGCGGCGCCCTCTACGGCTCACACCTCTTTCCATGGGACGCCGAGTACGAGCTCCGCTTCCGCGCCGCCAACTACCGCTACAGCCGCCGGCAGCTCATCGACCGCGGGTTGATCGAGGCGACCGAGCGCGACAGGCGCAACCCGACGGTCGAAGCGCGCCTGACCGCCGAAGAACGACTCGCCCGCTTCATCGAAGACGCCCGGCAAAGCCAGCCGCCGGTACCGGTGGTCGCGACACTGGACGGCCAGGTGTTTCGTGAAGAGCTCATAGAAGGGAGCAACGCCTTCGGGTACGAGCGCGGGGAGTTCGTCACGCGCGTCCCAGTGACGGCCGGGATGCACGATTTCCGCATCTCCTACCCGCACGTCGCCGACATCGCCGATCCACGCGACAACGTGATGGACGACGGCCGGCGGGTCCTGTACGTCGACTACCTGGACATCGTCGGGCCGTTCTATCCAAGTACCGCCCCGCCCGCGAGCCACGAGCGCTTCTTCATCTGCCCGCACCGGCCCGGTGACCACGTCGAGGAATGCGCGGGCGAGGTGGTCACCAACCTGGCCCGCCGCGCCTACCGCCGGCCGGTGACCGCAGCCGACGTCGATCCGCTGGTCGGGCTGGTGCGGCAGGCGCAGGCGCAAGGCGACTCTTTCGAGGAGGGGATCCGGCTCGCTCTCCAGGCGGTGCTGCTCTCCCCCAATTTCCTGTTCCGGATCGAGCGCGAGCCGGCGGCCGGCGAGGTGCGCGCGCTCGACGATCACGAGTTGGCCTCGCGGCTGTCCTACTTCCTCTGGGCCGACATGCCGGACGAGCGTCTGTTCCGCCTCGCGGACGAGAGACGGCTTACCGACCCGGCCGTGTTGCGGGCTGAGACGCACCGTATGCTCTCGGATCCGAAAGCCCGTACGCTGGTCACCGACTTCGCGGCGCAGTGGCTGCAGCTACGCGGCCTCGACCGCGCCAAGCCCGACCCGGCGCGGTTCCCGACCGTCGATGACGAGTTGCGCGGCGCCATGCGCATCGAGACCGAGTTGTTCCTCGAGGCGATGCTGCGCGAGGACCGCAGCGTGCTCGACGTGCTCGACGCGCCGTTCACGTTCGTCAACGGCCCGCTCGCCCGGCACTACGGGATCGCGGGGGTCGATGGCGAGGCGTTCGAGCGGGTCGCGCTCGACGGACCGCAGCGCGGCGGCCTGCTGTCGCACGCGAGCGTGCTGACGGTCTCGTCCTATCCGACACGCACCTCGCCCGTGCTGCGCGGCAAGTGGGTGCTCGAGAACCTGCTCGGCGCACCACCTCCGGAACCTCCCGCGGACGTCCCGGCCCTCGAAGCGGCCGGCGGCGGCGGCGGCACGCTACGCGAGCAGATGGAGGCGCACCGCACGAATCCGAGCTGCGCGGTCTGCCACAACCAGATCGACCCGATCGGCTTCGGCCTGGAGAAGTACGACGCGGCCGGCGCCTGGCGGACGCACGAGAACGAGGCCCCGATCGACGACACCGGCGTGCTCCCCGACGGCACGGCGTTCCGCGGACCGGCGGAACTGAAGCAGGTGCTCCGCGATCGCGCGGACGCGTTCCGGCGGAACCTGGGCGAGAAACTGCTGACCTACGCCCTCGGCCGCGGGCTGGAGCACTACGACGCCGAGGCCGTCTCGGCCATCGTGGATGCGGCCCGCGAGAACGGCGACCGCTGGTCCGCTTACGTCACCGGCATCGTCGAGAGCGCGCCGTTTCGCATGCGGCGCGCCGAGACAGGCGAACCCTCGGAGTCTGCACCGCGGTAGCGAACCGAACAGGAACGACGAACCGCCAGTTACGAGGCAAGGACGCGAATCATGACGATGCACACAGCCCTACCGCGCCGAACCGTCCTCCACGGCGTCGGCGCCACGCTGGCGCTGCCGTTCCTCGACGCCATGGTGCCGGCGTTCGCGCGCACGGCGCACGCCGCCGCGGCGCCGAACCGGATGGTCTTCGTGTACGTGCCCAACGGCATCGTCATGCCGCAGTGGACACCGGAGACCGCCGGACCCATCGCTCCGCTGCCGGTCACGCTGCCCCGGGTGCTGGAGCCGATGATCCCCTACCGGAACGACATCTCGGTCCTGAGCGGGCTCACGCACAACGGCGGGCGAGCACTCGGCGACGGTCCGGGCGACCACGCGCGCGCCGGGGCGAGCTACCTCACCGGCGTCCACCCGAAGAAGACCTACGGCGCCGACATCCACGCCGGCGTCTCGGCCGACCAGATTGCAGCGCGGCACCTCGGCGGCGAGACGCGCTTCGGATCGCTCGAGCTCGGGTGCGAGCCGGGCCTGCTGGGCGGCAACTGCGACAGCGGCTACAGTTGCGCCTACAGCAACAGCATCTCGTGGCGCACGCCCGCGTCGCCGATGCCCCTCGAAGCCAGCCCGCGGGCCGCGTTCGAGCGCCTGTTCGGCGCCGAGGACATCAACCCCGATCCCGCCGTCCGCGCCCGGCAGCGGCGCTACGATCGCAGCGTGCTCGACGTCGTGCTGGGTGACGCCCGCCGCCTGAGCGGGACGCTGGGCCCGACCGACCGGCGCAAGCTCGACGAGTACCTCTTCTCGGTGCGCGAGATCGAGCGCCGCATCGCGAGCAGCGAACGGGACGCCGATACGGCGCCTCCCGACCTCGACCGGCCCGCCCCCGGCCTCCCCGGCGACTTCGTCCAGCACGTCCGGCTCATGTTCGATCTGATGACCGTCGCCCTGGCGGCGGATCTGACACGCGTCATCACCCTGATGGTCGCCACCGAGCTGAGCAACCGCGCCTATCGCGAGATCGGCATCTCGGAAGCCCACCACGGGCTGACCCACCACCGCGGCGATCCCGTGAAGATCGAGAAGGTGACGCAGATCAATCGCTTCCACGTCGAGCAGTTCGCCTACTTCATGGAGAAGCTGCGCAACTCGACCGACGGCGACGGGTCGCTGCTCGACCACGCGATGGTCGTCTACGGGGCGGGGATCTCGGACGGCAACCGCCACGAGCACCACGACCTGCCGACCGTGTTGGCCGGCCGCGGCGGCGGCCTTCTGACGCCGGGCCGGCACGTGATCTACCCGGACGAGACGCCGATGGCCAACCTGCTGCTGACGATGCTGCACCACATGGGCGTGCCGGCCGAGTCGATCGGCGACAGCACCGGCGCTATCGCGCACCTGTCGGAGGTGTGAACGGTAACCGCTCGGCGATCACGTAACGGCGACCGCGCTGTACGCCCATGGATGCGGTTATTAAATGATTTGGGGATAAAATCTTAACAGGCTGCGGGCTTGTTGAAGAAACTTGAATTGCTCGGTCTTGCGACATGCGGCGCGGAGAGATCGGCAGATTCGAAAGCACGAGCGTCGGCGGTGAGTCGGTTCGCGCCTTCGTACCTACCCGCTCCCCCCACATCCAGCTCTGGCGCTGGACGGCCCGCTTCAACAGCTACTGGAGGCTGCCACGCTGGCCGTCGGGCGCCTCGATGCGGTCTCGACGCTCCTCCCGGACGCCACCCTCTTTCTCTATGCCTACGTGCGCAAGGCTCATCCGATCTTGTCCCTGTCCGAGGCCTGTACCCGAACCGAACTGTCCTTCCCGACCGTGTCCGCGGCCATGCGGTTGCTGATGGAGCAAGGCATCGTGCGGGAGCTTACGGGAAGGCGCCGCAACCGCTTGTACGTCTACGATCGGCATTTCCGCGTTCTCAACGAGGAAACCGAGAGTCCGTGATGCCGTTCGCCTTGCTGATGGACGCCGATCCGGAAGGGCAAAGCCCCGGACGGCATTTGCCACGCCCCGCTCCGCGCGCTATTCTGCCGCACATGAAACAGGCAACCGAGCGCGATGTGGTTCGTTGACCGAGCCGGACGTCCGAGGGTCGGCGCGCCGCTCCTGCTGCTGGTCGTCCTCTGTCCCCTCGGCATGTCCGGCAGGGCGTCTGCCGCGGCGCAGACCGCCAGCTCCCCCGAACCTGCGGCGATTGGCGCTCCCTCAAGACTGACGCTGGACGCCTTCCGAACGCCGGACGCGCCCTGCTACGACCGCTCCCTGCAGCCGCAGACCGCGGTGGTCGACACCCACGTCCACTTCCGACCGTTCGGCGGACCCGCCGTCCCGTTCGAGGAGATCCTGGGGTACTTCGAGGCGACCGGGGTCCTGTTCGCCAACGTCTACGGCATCGGCCAGATGCTGCCGGCGTCGTCCTCCTGCACGTACTACCTGGACTGCCCCGGGACGCCGGTGACGCCGACGCTGAAGAACGACTTCGTCAACGCGGCGAACGTCGCCACGAGACGCTCGCCATGACGTTCCCGGACCT
The DNA here is from genome assembly GCA_021296515.1 of Acidobacteriota bacterium. Classification (GTDB taxonomy): domain Bacteria; phylum Acidobacteriota; class Vicinamibacteria; order Vicinamibacterales; family UBA8438; genus WTFV01. Next base: position 16,324 of record JAGWAH010000028.1, read on the forward strand.
GGCGGATCCCGACTCGGTCCTTGCCGGGATGGCGCTTCTCGACGTGGAGTACCCGGGCCTGTTCCGCTGGATGGGCGAGGTCAACTTGGTCAAGCAGGCGCTGTTCGAGAGCGGGCACACGGCGGTCCCGGCAGGTGCCATCGAGGAGTGGAACGGCTTCATGGAGGCCCTGCGCGAGCGCGGCATCCCGCTCGCCATCCACTCGGATCTGGGCAGCGACGAGGAACCGACTCGCTACCTCCCGTTGATGGAGGAGGTACTCCGACGGTATCCGGACAACGCGATCGTATGGGTCCACATGGGGTTGTCGCGCGAGCTCACCACGCTGGACCCGCAGCGTCACGTCGCCCTGATGACGGCGCTCCTCGAGCGCCACCCGAAACTGATGCTGGACATCGCGTGGCGCGTGATCGACGATGCCTACTTCTCGACGCCGGAGGGGCGAGAAGCGTACGTGCCGTTCCTGAACGCCTTCTCGGAACGCATTCTTCCGGGCACGGACTTCCTGGCGTCGCGCGACAAGGATCTGGACGTCTACCGGGAGGAGTTGGAGATCACGGGCCGCATCCACCGCGAGCTGGACGACGAGGCATTCCGGAACATCGCTCTCGGCGCGAACTACTTCCGGCTGCTGGACCTGGAGTACCAGGCGCCCGCGATCTGCCCGGAGTGAATCCGGCGGGCGAATTCCCGACATCGGGAGCCAGCGTGAGGGAACCATGACAGCCACCCTCGAACGCTTCTTCGGACTGGCGGAGCGCGGCACCGACGTGCGGACGGAGGTGACGGCGGGCACGACCACGTTCCTGACGATGGCCTACATCGCCTTCGTCAACCCGCAGATCCTCTCGGACGCCGGCATGCCGTTCGATGCCGTCTTCGTTGCCACGTGCCTGGCGGCGGCGTTCAGCACGCTGGTGATGGGGCTGTACGCCAACTATCCGATCGCACTGGCGCCGGGCATGGGGCTCAACGCCTTCTTCGCCTACGGCGTCGTGCTCGGCATGGGGCACTCGTGGGAGGTAGCGCTCGGCACGGTGTTCGTCTCCGGGGTGCTGTTCCTGATCCTCAGCGTGCTGCCGGTGCGGCGCTGGATCGTCGAGGCGATTCCGCAGAGCCTGAAGCTGGCCATCGCCGCCGGTATCGGCCTGTTTCTGGGAGTCATCGCGCTGCGCAACGCCGGCATCATCCAGGCCAGCGAGGCGACGCTCGTCACCGCCGGCGAGCTGATGACGCCGGGGCCGCTGCTGGCCCTGGTCGGGTTCTGTGCAATTGCCGCGCTCTCGGCGCGCCGCGTGCCGGGCGCGGCGCTCATCGGCATGCTGGGCGTCGCCGCGGCCGGCCTCGGGCTGGGCGTCTCCGAATGGCAGGGCATCGCCTCGCTGCCGCCCGATCCGACCCCGACGCTGCTGGCCCTCGACATCGCGGGCGCGCTGCAGGCCAGCATGCTCGCGGTCATCCTGACGTTCCTCATCGTCGACCTGTTCGACACGACCGGCACGCTCATCGGCGTCGCGCACCAGGCGCGTCTCCTCGACGACCGCGGGCGCCTGCCGAACATGCAGCGCGCGCTGATCGCGGATTCCACCGGCACGGTGGGCGGCGCCCTGCTCGGCACGTCGCCGGTGACCAGCTACATCGAGAGTGCCGCGGGGGCCAGCGCGGGGGGACGTACGGGACTGACAGCGGTCGTGGTGGCGGGGTTGTTCCTCGCCTGCCTCTTCCTCTCGCCGCTGGCCGGGTCCATACCGCCCTACGCGACGGCGGCGGCCATCCTCTACGTGGCGTGCCTGATGGTGCGGCCGCTGGTGGACGTGAAGTGGGGCGACGTTACCGAGTCGGCCGCCGCCGTCATGACCGTCATCGCCATCCCGCTGACGTTCTCCATCGCCGACGGCATCGGGCTCGGCTTCCTGACCTACGTGCTGATCAAGGTGATGGCGGGCCGCCGGCACGAATGCTCGCCGACGCTGATCGCGGTGGCGCTGCTCTTCGCGATCAAGTTCGCCTGGCTGTAAAGGCCGAGGCGTCAACCGGAGTACGGCTGCGGCCGGTCTCTCCGCCAAGTCCAGGCGGTCTCGATCATCGCATCGAGGGTCGGAAAGCGCGGCGACCAGCCGAGCACCTCGCGTGCCCGGTCGGCGCTCGCCACCAGCCGCGCCGGATCTCCGGCCCGCCGCTCGGCCGCGACCGCGGGAATCGGGCGGCCGGTCACGCGTCGGGCCGCCTCCACCACCTCCCGGTTCGAGAACCCGGTCCCGGCGCCGAGGTTGAACGCGCCCGATTCGATGCCGTCCATTCGGTCCAAGGCCAGCACGTGCGCATCGGCGATGTCGCCGACGTGGACGTAGTCGCGGACGCAGGTCCCATCGGGCGTGTCGTA